>JBJESD010000001.1:0-5440 GCA_051882595.1 Oscillospiraceae bacterium
ATTCATCAGCACAAAGGTGTATACCGAGCCGGAGGTGAACGCACTTCTGAATGAGTGGCATACCTATGGCGATCCGGTAACGCTTCGCCGTGAGTTGTGCGACCATAAAATACTTTCGCGCGACCCATACGGAAGAGAATACAGGCGTGCGGAGGTTCTCCCGTCGCTCTCACAGCTTGAAGCAATATACGGATGATACATAAAAACAAGCCCGAGTGTTACTCGGGCTTTCAGTCTGACGATAAACTTAGTTTATGCTCGCGCAGCGAGCATTTGAAATCTATTTTTTGCGAGGGTTTCCCTCGCAAAAAATACCGCTGTCCCGACAAGTACCTGCGCGCAGGAGGGACGACTCGGGATGGCGTTAGCCATTCCGACCTCCGCTTTTGCGGAGAACCTGTCGAAAAAGTCACTTTAACAGGCTGGCGAGAAAGGTGCAGATGCTAGGAAGCGGCATATCAGCTAGGCTTTGTGCCTGCTGATTATGCCGCTGACGACGCAGATGTGCCTTTATCGACAGCCTGCAAGCCCGAGTGTTGCTCGGGCTCTGTTTTATGCTCATTCTTCTTCGTAGTCGCAAATTCCATCGCCGTCAGCGTCATGGTCGCCGGGATAGCTGCCGCCGATCATATCTCTGCCGCGTACATAGTACTTGTCGCGCTGGACTGCAACCGCATTGTCGATAAATCGCTTTGCTTCGCGCGGCCTTTTCACGGATTTCAGTTCCTTGACAGGAGTATCGCTGTCCTTTGAAAGCAGCTTTATCGTGCCGCAGCCGACAATGCGCTGCCCGATAGGAAGACTTAGCGACATATCATAGATGCGGTACAGCTCGATCTCATCCTCCTTGATGCTTAGCAGACCGATTTTTGTGATAAGCTTTGTATCGGTAAGTATATAGCGTGTGAATGAAATCGGCATACCAAGTATACATTTTTTGCCGGTCCATATAATGTCGCCGTAATCGCGTGCAAGACGTTCCAGATTTGCCATAATGTCCTCCTTTTATGTGAGCCGTTCAGCGGCTGTAATAATCCGCAGTGCCGTTTTCGGCGGCAAGTATGCGGAGCTTTTCCTTTATTCTCTTGTATTCGGCGGATGTGGTGAGCGCTTTCGGGCTTTTAAGATACACATCGCCCTGCACCCTGCGGAAGAACAGGTCATCCCCGAAAAACGGTTCCATTCTCAGCACCTGTTCGTAGGAATATGTGCGCGAGAGGAATATCATCTTTTCTCTTATTGTAGAGTTGGGCTCTATGCCACCCATCATCAGCAGGTCGTATGCGACGCTTATCGCAGTGCTGCGGCGCTTTTCACCGAACAGCTCTTTCTGCGCCAGCTCCATAAAGCCGATAACGTCGTTGATTCGGTCGTTGTCGCGGTTTCTGAGCCATGCGGCGCTGTCGTAGACATAGAGGGCGCGGCAGAGCTTTTCTGCCTTGCGGTCATCCTCAAGGTGTTTCAGCACAAGCATCAGCGGAAAGCGAAGATTCTTATCCGGCATTGTTGAGAAGCTTCCGACTGCAAATCGGGTGGTCTCGCCGTCAAGCCGCGCAGCGTCGGTAAGCGGCGCGTTATCGACATTAAGGCAGTGCGCAAAGATATCTATCGCAATTTTGGTCAGAGGCGGAAATCTCTCGGTGATAAGCCGGAAAAAGCCGTATGTATAATATGGCGCTACAAATCTTCCGCCCTTTGACAGAAACCTTTTCAGTATATCCAGAGCGTACTCAAGGCTTTTCTGCATCATATTCCAGTCGTTTTGCGAGCGTATCAGGGAAATGCAGTCCAGAGTGCGGCTCTCCCAGTTTTCGACATCGTTAAGCTTCAGAATGCCTGCCGTCATTCTTCCGCAGCACGCCTCGAAATCCGACGGACGCCATTCCAGCGCAGACGAGTAACTCTCGTATGCTTTGGCGAAATCCCATTTTCCCATAAAAGCCTGTGCTTGGCTGCACGCGTTGCGGCATTCCTCTATACCGTAGGTACTGTTGTCCGCGGCGTCGTCCTCGTCGATAAGCTCGCTAAGCTCGGCTTCAAGTACAAATTCATCCGGAATTGCAGAGCGAAGACCGCCGAGGAAATCCTCCCTTGCCTCGTCATAGGCTATATGAGTGCCGCAGTAAAGGCAGAAGCCTGTCGGATAATCGCCGTCAAGCATGATAAGCCGCTCGCACTTAGGGCAAAGGCAATAATCCAGCATTGTACAGCTCCTTTTTGTGCAGGTGCATCATTATTGGCATCTGCGTTATAGTTATAGGTGATAAATAATCCGATACACATGGAGCAATAATCAAATTTGCGTATGTGCAAGTATTATACATCGTGTAATGGACATTTTAGTTTATTATATCATATCAGATGCTTTTTTGCAATAACTAACAAAAAAATATCAAGATAAATTCAAAAATTTTACCGATTTTTAGTTTTAAAGTGATAAAATGTATTGACACTATCGCGGATAAGTGGTATAATTATGTCGATATATCCCCATTTAGACGGATGTTGATAATTAATACGCTGATATGGCTTCTGCCTTAAGCGAATAAAAATAAGACAGGCAGTAACTGCTGCCAAAAGAAAAGGAGAACAAACACAATGTCTATGAATTTCAAAAGAAGACTTCCTGTTCCGAAGGAAGTTAAGGAGATGTATCCTCTTTCGGAGGAAATAAAGCAGGTCAAGGCTGAGCGCGACGCTCAGATAGCGGATGTTTTTACAGGAAAGTCCGATAAGTTCCTGCTTATCATAGGTCCATGCTCCGCAGATAACGAGGACTCCGTAATGGATTACGTTGGCAGACTTGCCAGACTTCAGGAGCAGGTAAAGGATAAAATCATCATCATACCGAGAATATACACCAACAAGCCCCGTACCACAGGTGAGGGCTATAAGGGCATGGTTCACCAGCCCGACCCCACTAAGGGCGAGGATATGCTCGAGGGCATTGTTCAGGTTCGTAAGCTGCATACGCGCGCTATCGCCGAAACAAAGCTTGTGTGCGCCGATGAAATGCTCTACCCCAGCAACTACCGTTATCTCTCCGATCTGCTGTCCTATGTCGCAGTAGGTGCGCGTTCTGTCGAGGATCAGGAGCACCGCCTTACCGCCAGCGGCATGGAGTGCCCCGTTGGCATGAAGAATCCCACAGGCGGAACGCTTTCCATCATGCTTAATGCTATTCGTGCCGCACAGGCTCAGCACACATTCATTTACAGAGGCTGGGAGGTCACCACCGACGGAAATCCTCTGACGCACGCTATATTGCGCGGTTTCCAGAACAAGCACGACCAGAGCCTGCCGAATTACCACTATGAGGATCTGAAAATGCTTTATGATATGTACAGCCAGATGAATCTTCAGAACATCGCCTGCGTTGTTGATACAAACCACGCAAACAGCGGTAAGAAGTATCTTGAGCAGGTTCGTATCGCAAAGGAGATACTGCACAGTATGCGTCACTCCAACGAGATAAAGAGCATGGTAAAGGGACTTATGATCGAGAGCTATATCGAGGACGGCGCTCAGAAGGTTGACGAGGGTTGCTACGGCAAGTCTATCACAGACCCATGCCTCGGCTGGGAGAAGTCCGAAAGACTTGTGCTGGATATCGCAGACCTGCTTTGATAAATTTGGCGCGGCAGAACATTTGTTCCGCCGCTTGTTTTTTTCTGCCCGATATGCTATACTTGTAGCGAAGCTACTGCGAAAGGAGCAGACCATGACCGAGATAACCGTATCAAAGAACGATGCAAACCAGCGCGCTGACCGCTTCCTTGCAAAGGCATACCCAAACCTTACGCTTCCGCTTATCTGCAAGCTTATGCGCAAAAAGAGGATAAAGCTCAACGGAGCAAAGGCAGAGCCGAATACAAAGCTCAACGAGGGAGACGTGTTCCGTTTTTACCTTAGTGAAGAGCTTTTGTCAAAGGGCGGCGAAAAAGAGCGTGATTTCCGTGATTGTTCCTCCGATATCAATATTGTGTATGAGGATGAAAACATCCTGCTGTGCGACAAGCCTGTCGGTATGGTAGTGCATGAGGATAACGATAACACCTCCGACACGCTGATAAACCGTATAAAGTGCTACCTGTGGAAAAAGGGCGAGTATATTCCCGAGCAGGAGCAAAGCTTTGCTCCCGCTCTGTGCAACCGTATCGACCGAAACACGGGAGGCATTGTGATAGCCGCCAAAAACGCTGAAAGCCTGCGCGTGCTTAATCAGAAGATACGCGACAGGGAGCTTGTAAAGCTGTATCTGTGCGTTGTGCAGGGAACACCCGAGCGCACCTCTGCCACGCTGACCGCATATCTTCATAAGCTGTCCGAAGAGAACAGGGTAGTGGTCTCCGACAAAAAGACGCCCGAAAACCGCACCATCAGGACAAAATACCGCGTGCTTGACAGCATTGGTACGCAAAGCCTTGTGGAGGTCGACCTGCTGACAGGACGAACACATCAGATAAGGGCGCATTTTGCGCATATCGGGCACGCGCTTATGGGCGACGGAAAATATGGAAGCAACAAGATAAACAAGCAGTACGGGTACAACGGACAGGCGCTGTATTCCTACAAGCTGACGTTTGAGTTCACCACCGACGCAGGCTGCCTTGAGTATCTTAACCACCGCGAGTTCGAGGTGGGCGATATCTCGTCAATATGGTTTGTGCAGCGTTATCGGGAGATCAAAGACGGCGGCTGATTTTATATCTTATGCACATGAAAAAAACTAGTATGTTGTGCATTGTGTACAAAAACATTCGCTAGAATTTTACTATCTTTTATGACAAAATTTAAACAAACATCTTGATTAAATTGATTTTTTTTAGTATAATAATTGTGATATGATATATATCAAATATTTTAGGATAGTGGGTCGCTCCCACATCCGGATAATTCAGGAGGAATATTCCAATGGCAGTTAAAGTTGCAATTAATGGTTTCGGCCGTATCGGACGCCTTGCGTTCAGACAGATGTTCGGCGCTGAGGGTTACGATGTAGTAGCTATCAACGACCTCACAAAGCCCTCTATGCTGGCTCACCTTCTCAAGTATGATACCGCTCAGGGCGGCTACTGCGGAAGAATTGGTGAAGGTCTTCACACTGTAACAGCTGATGACGAGGCCGGTACAATCACAGTTGACGGCAAGACACTTAAGATCTACGCTATGGCTAAGGCTAACGAGCTTCCCTGGGGCGAGATCGGTGTTGACGTAGTTCTGGAGTGCACAGGCTTCTACTGCTCCAAGGACAAGGCACAGGCTCACATTGATGCAGGCGCTAAGAAGGTTGTTATCTCTGCTCCCGCAGGCAACGACCTCCCCACAATCGTATTCTCTGTAAACGAGAAGACACTTACAAAGGATGACACAATCATCTCTGCCCTCTTCCTGGAAGAAGGAGGTGCCTATCTCGTGCATGGAGATGGTGGAGGTGAGG
>JBJESD010000002.1:0-5340 GCA_051882595.1 Oscillospiraceae bacterium
AGCATCTGCACCTTTCTCGGCAGCCTGGGAAAGATACTTTTTCGACAAGCTGAAATATTGAGAAATATTATGAAATAACGAGCGGAAAACGCGGAATTGCGGAGTTAAGCATCACAATTCCCCGAACGCTTAAAGAAAGGTGAAGGTTGTGAAATTCCGTAAATACGATGTAATGATTGTCGGAACAGGCATATCCGGTATCTATGCGGCGCTTAACCTCGATAAGAGCACGCAGATACTCATGCTGTCCAAAAGGGAGCTTACGCTTTGCAACTCAGCGTTGGCGCAGGGCGGCGTTGCGGCGGTTATGGACAAGGAGAACGACAACTACGAGCTGCATATTAAGGATACCCTTATTGCAGGCCATTATGAGAATAACCTTGAAAACGTGCGCATACTTGTCGAGCAGGGGCCGACGGATGTTCAGAAGCTTCAGGATAAGTACGGTGTGGAGTTCGACCACAAGGATGACGGAAGCATTTCCCTGACAAGGGAGGGCGGACACTCGCGCCGCCGCATAGCCCACCACAAGGACTCCACCGGCTTTGAGATAGAAACAAGCCTTATAAGGCAGGTTCAGCAGCTTGATAACGTAACTGTCATCAACAACTCGGTGCTGTGCCGGCTGGAGCGCAGCGATGATATTTTCTTCGCGGATATCCTCGAGAACAACGAGCACGTATATTGCTGCGCGCAGGCAGTCATACTGGCAACGGGAGGCATCGGCAGGGTATACGACTATACCACCAACTCCGCTATCGCAACGGGCGATGGAATTCAGCTTGCGTACAACCTCGGCGCGCAGATAAAGAACCTCAGCTATGTGCAGTTCCACCCAACCGCCTTTGCGGATAAGGAGAACCGCGAGTGCTTCCTCGTGTCCGAGGCAGTCAGGGGAGAGGGCGCATATCTGCTTAACTGCAACAAGGAGCGTTTCATGCACAAGTACGAGCCCGAGCGCAAGGAGCTTGCTCCGCGCGACGTTGTGTCCAAGTGCATGATGGAGGAGCAGAAGCTGACGGGCAGCAGCGAATTCTGGCTTGATATCTCGCATAAAGACCCCGAATTTGTAAAGGGTCATTTCCCGATGATATACAACAAGGTGCTTGAAAAGGGCTACGACATGACAAAGGAGCCTATCCCGATATATCCCTGCCAGCACTATCTCATGGGCGGCATCAATGTTGACGGAAAGGGCGCCACCAACATCAAGGGACTGTATGCCGCAGGCGAATGCTCACATACGGGCGTTCACGGAAAAAACAGGCTTGCGAGCAACTCGCTTCTCGAGGCGCTTGTGTTCTCGCGGCTTATCGCGGAGGACATCAACAGCAGCCTTTGCCGCGACAGCCGCACCGAGATAGAATATCCGATGTCCGACCCCGACGGCAAGGAGCTTCCCAAGGGCATAAAAACCGAGGTTCGACATATAATGCAAAGGGCATATTTCATCTATCCCGACTACGAGCAGGCGGAAAAGGGGCTTAAGCGCATAACCGAGCTTAAAAACGACCTTGATAACGGCGGCTATGCAATAACGGCTTCCTACGTTGAAACAAAGTCCCTTGTGACAGTCGCCTACATAATTCTGACCGAAATTCTGGAGAGAAAGGACGCCGAAAACAAATGATTCTTCTTCCCTTTTACGTTGATGACATAATCAAAACAGCCCTCAGTGAGGATATCAACTACATCGACAGCACCGCAGACCTGCTTATTCCGGAGGACAGCATTTCCTCCGCGTATTTTCAGGCAAAGGCAAGCGGCGTTGTCGCAGGACTTGAGGTCGCGCTGAGAGTGTTCACCATCCTCGACCCCGATATGCAGATAAAGTGCAGTTATAAGGACGGCGACGAGGTTAACAACGGCGATATCATCGCGGAGTTCACCGGACACACGCGTCTTATGCTAAAGGCAGAGCGCACCGCGCTTAACCTGCTTCAGCACATGAGCGGAATTGCCACCTACACCAACAAGTGTGTAAAGCTTGTGCAGGGCACTAAAGCCTCTATCGCCGATACAAGAAAGACCCTGCCGGGTCTGCGCGCGCTTCAGAAGTACGCAGTTACGGCAGGCGGCGGAAGAAATCACCGCTACAATCTGACAGACGCAGCCATGCTTAAGGACAACCACATCGACGCCTATGGCGGAATAACCGCAGCGGTCAACGCGCTTCGCAAAAGGGCAGGTCATATGCTTCAGATAGAGGTCGAAACGCGTGATCTCGACGAGGTAAAAGAAGCGGTAGACTGCGGCGTTGACGTGATAATGCTGGATAACATGAGCTGTGAAACAATGGCTCAGGCAGTAAAGCTTGTTGACGGCAGAGCAAAGCTTGAGGCAAGCGGAAACATAACGCTGGACAACATCGCAGAGGTCGCAGCAACGGGCATTGATATCATCTCGCTGGGCGCACTTACTCACAGCGTACAGGCGTTTGATATCTCCATGAAGTGGAAGAAGAACTGACAAAAGCATCAATTAGCCTTTACGGAGGAAACGTTATGGAAGTATTGTTTCACGAAAGCGCCGAGGATGCGCTGTTGAAATACGCAGTAATAATCGCAAAGTACAAGGGCAGATTTATATACTGCAAGCACTGGAAACGCAGAACGTACGAGATACCCGGCGGACATCGCGAGCAGGGCGAAAGCATCGAGCAGACCGCGCGCCGCGAACTTTTTGAGGAAACAGGTGCAAAGACGTTCGAGCTTAAGCCGATCTGCGTTTATTCGGTACGGGACGGCGAGAACGAGGATTTCGGTATGCTTTACTTTGCTGATGTTTCCGAGGTATCCTCAAAGCTTGACAGCGAGATAGAAAAGATATACTATCTTGACGCCCATCCGCAGAATCAGACCTATCCGGATATACAGCCGCTTCTTATAAAGGAGGCAGAGCGCCGCGGCTTGATTTGATGCCGCTTTACTCACGGCAAAAGCATATTACAGAACAAAAGGATGATACAAATGAACAACGCTTCGCATTGGGCAAGCGTGTGGGGCAACGCCATTTCGATAGGAGAAAACCGCCCCGAAAGCTATAACAAGAACCTTACCATCAGATATCCTATATACTCCCAGTTCGGCGCTAGCGCAGTACGCCTTACATTCGACAACTACTGCGGCACCGAGCCCGTCACCTTCGACAAGGTGACGGCATATATCGGGGGGAAGTTTTATCCCATTACATTCGGCGGCGAGCGCAGAGTGACTATCGGCGCGCAGGAGAATGCCGTTTCGGATGAGCTTCACTGTGAGATACTTCCGCAGAGCCTTATCACAGTCAGCTTTTATTTCAAGGATTTCACCCAGCTTCGCTCGGCGGTGTATACCAGCGGCCCACTTACCGAGGGAATTTATGCTATCGGCGACCAGACCGAGGTGGACATCATACCGCAGGACATCGCCCGAAGCACGAATATCATTTATTTTCTGAGCAACGTTTCTGTGCTTACCGATATCGAAAACCGCACGGTCGTATGCTACGGCGACTCCATAACCGCGCAGGACTGGCCTGAGTATCTTACGCTGCGCTGCAACCGCGAGGAAAAGCTCAACACCGCGATAATAAGACGCGCGGCAAGCGGTACGCGAATGCTGCGCGAATACAGCTGCATCACCTACGAGTCATACGGACTTATGGGCAAAAAGCGGTTTGCTCACGAGGTTCCGACTGACGGTGCGGACACCGTTATCATCCAGCATGGCATCAACGACATCATCCATCCCGTAGGAACAGAGGTCAACCCGTTCCGCCCTATGAGCGACCTGCCTACCGCAGAGGAGCTTATCGACTGCATGAAGTACTATATCGGCAAGGCGCGTGAGTTCGGCTACAAGGTGTATGTCGGCACGCTTCTTCCCATCGAGGGCTGGCGCACCTATGCGCCGTTCCGCGAGGAGATACGCGCCGCTTTCAACGACTGGATACGCACAACCGACCTTATCGACGGCTGCATCGACTTTGACAAGGCTGTCTGCGACCCCGAAAGACCCACGCGATTTCTTCCCGAGTACGACAGCGGCGACCATCTTCACCCCAGCAAAGCCGGATATAAGAGGATGGCGGACATCGTCCCCGAGGAGCTGCTTAAATGACCTGTGTTCCGTCAAAACAGCACATATATCGCGAAAAATCAGACGAATAAATTAAAGCCCTCCCGTGTATAATTCAACATCGGGGGGGCTTCAGCTTGTCGAAAACTCAGTTTACGCTCGCGCAGCGAGCGTTTGTATTCTATTTTTTGTGAGGGTTTCCCTCGCAAAAAATACCGCTGTCCCGACCAGTGTGGAGCCGCAAAGCGACTCTTCGCGCAGGAGGGACGACTCGGGATGGCGTCAGCCATTCCGACCTCCGCTTTTGCGGAAAACCTGTCGGGAAAGTCCCAACGGGACTTTTTCGACAGTATAAGCCCTCCCGTGTATAATTCTACATCGGGAGGGCTATTGCTATGCTATATAACAGTCTGCATCATCTTATCAGCCGAAGCGCTTCCTCGCGCGAGTTTTTTCTGTCGCTGCCCGTGGAGGTACAGATGGTACTGCACAAGGACAACCTTTTTATCCACACGCAGTACGAGCTTCGCCGAAAGGCGGAGATAGTAAAGGAGCTGCTGCGAAAGGAGCTTGTATAGCTTTATCAGGGCACGACTTGCAGCGCACGCAGCGTATTCCCGTCGTAGAAGCGTATGCCGAGAACCTCGTTGGTGCGCCATTCCAGCGTATAGCGCTCGGTGCTTCCGTTGGAGAACTCCTTTATATCGGTGCTTGCCAGCAGCCTTGCCGGTCCGCTTTCCTCACCGACGGAGAATATCTTTACAGCGCCGCAGTTATCGGAGTATTTTTCTTCCGCAATAATTATGTTCTTTGTATCGTTGGTATAGGCGATAAATTCGGTGCGCGTGGGCTGCTGTCCCCTGACAACAAGGTAAGAGAACAGTATTACGGCAGCCGAGATAATGATAAGCGAGACGCCGCCGACGATGTGCGCCGCGGTGTTCTTTCCGCCCGAAACAAAGCCGCCTGCGATAACGAATGCCGCCATGACTGCTGCGAAAACCAGTGCCGCGGCTGCGATAATTCCGAACATATCATACGGATGGCTTGCGCTGACAGCTAGCGTATCCTTGTCAAAGGTATACTCGGCTGCAAAATGCGGTCTGAGGATATCCAGCACCACTGCCGCCGCAAGCATCAGTATATCTGCCGCAGCCGCCGCAGCTGCACAAAGCTTTGTCCTTTTTCCCGACCTCACACTGCATCATCCTTTCCCGGTTGTTATTAATGGGGTTCTCTAAAAACCGGGACACGAGCAGATTTTCGTACATGACTTGTATCA
>JBJESD010000003.1:0-5325 GCA_051882595.1 Oscillospiraceae bacterium
CGAGTGAGTTGCTGAGCGCGCCGGTGATCTTCATTTCACGAGCACCCTCTGTCACATAATCAAGGTCGCACTCGGGGTCGGGAACCTTATAGCCTCTTGTTGCGTGTACCTTGCTGTTCTTGATGGAGAGCGCTGTAACTACCGCTTCTACTCCGCCTGCGGCACCGAGAAGGTGTCCCGTCATGGATTTTGTGGAGTTTACCGCGATATTCTTTGCGTGATCGCCGAAAGCAAGCTTTATCGCCTTTGTTTCGGTTTTGTCGTTTATCGGGGTGGATGTACCGTGTGCGTTGATATAGTTGATATCCTCGGGCTTCATGCCTGCTTCCTCATAAGCAAACTGCATTGCCTTTGCGCCGCCAACGCCCTCGGGGTCGGGGCTTGTTTCGTGATGCGCGTCACAGGTAGAGCCGTATCCGCAGATCTCGGCATATATCTTTGCTCCTCTCGCTTTTGCGTGCTCGTACTCCTCCAGAACAAGGATGCCGCAGCCGTCGCCCAGAACAAAGCCGCTTCTCTCTGCGTCAAACGGGATAGAAGCCCTGTCAACATCCTGCGAACGGGTGATAGCGTGCATATTGTTGAACGCGGCATAGCAGAAGCCGATATCGCTGTGCTCTGTGCCGCCTGCAACAGCGGCGTCAAGATAGCCGTGCTTTATCGAGCGGAACGCCTCGCCTATCGCCTGAGTGCCGCTTGCGCAAGCTGTCGTTACGCAGAAGTTGCTTCCCTTGAAGCCTGTGCGGATGGCAACGATACCTGCCGGCATATTACCTATCATCTTTGTGATGGTGAATACGGAAACCTTTTTGTTGCCCTTGTTGTGGTATGCGAGCAGCTCTTCCTCGGTAGTGCACATACCGCCGATTCCGCTGCCGATAACCGTTCCTACGCGGAACGGGTCGAGATCCTTGAAATCCGTTCCCGCATCCTTAAGAGCGTTCATAGCGGCGTATACGGCGTACTGTACGATAACGTCGTTTCTGCGCAGCTCCTTTTTGTCAAAATACTCGGAAGCGTCGAAATTCTTTACCTTTGCCACTATGCCAAGCGTGTCGGGATCCTGATCCCCAAACCATGGAGCAAGCTCAAAGCCATGCTTGCCTGCCATAAGGTTATTCCACAGCTCTTCTACAGTGTTTCCGCAGGGGGTTACCGCACCTAATCCTGTAATTACAACTCTTCTTTCCATTGAGTAAATATCCTCCGATTTATGAAAAATGTTTTGTTCTGTTATCTCCGTTGATACCGCGCAGACGCTATGATATCACATACTCAGTCCGCCGCTTATCTCTACGACCTGTCCCGTTACATAGGAAGCGTCGTCGCTGCAAAGGAACGATACGACAGAAGCAACCTCCTCGGGCTGTCCGTAACGCTTCATAGCTATCTGCTGAAGCATTGCGGCTTTCTGCTCCTCCGTCAGCTTGTCCGTCATGGGAGTCTGTATAAAGCCGGGCGCAACTGCATTGCAGGTGATGCCGCGGCTGCCAAGCTCCTTGGCGGTGGTTTTTGTCATGGCAATGACAGCGCCCTTTGAAGCAGAGTAGTTTATCTGACCGGGATTGCCGTAAAGACCTGCTACGGAAGCAAGATTTACGATTTTTCCGCTCTTCTGGCGCATCATAACAGCGCCGCATAGCTTTGTCATGTTGAACACGGACTTCTGGTTTATCCTTATGACCATGTCATAAATCTCCTCGTCCATGCGTACCATAAGTCCGTCGCGCGTGATGCCGGCGTTGTTTACGAGAATATCGACAGTGCCGAACTGCTCCTTGACCCATTTTACCATAGCCTCGCACTGAGCATAGTCCGATACATCCGCCGCATAGCACTCTGCCCTTACGCCAAACTCGCGGCAGGCTGCCGCCACCTCTGCACCGGCAGAGTCGAGAACTTCCTGTGATACATCGTTGATTACGATATTGCAGCCGTCCTTTGCAAGACGCTTTGCAATAGCCGCGCCTATTCCACGGCTGGAGCCTGTGATAATTGCTGTTTTTGCCATATCCTGTTCCTTTCTGTCTGTATTGTTATTGTCAGATTTCCATAATTATTGCGCCGTAGGTAAGTCCTGCGCCAAAGCCCACGAAGCATATCTTCATGCCGCTGTGCAGCTTTCCTGCCCTGTTGAGCTCGTCAAGTGCAACCGGTATGCAGGCGCTTGAAACATTGCCAAGCCGCTGGATGTTCGTGTACACCTTTTCCGGCGATATGCCGAGCAGCTCTCTCGCCTTGTTGATTATGCGCAGGTTTGCCTGATGCGGAACCACTATCTCGATATCGTCGATATTCCAGCCTGCCTGCTCCACAACGTTGCGCACAGCGTTGTTCATGGCATTGACGGCAAACTTGTATACGGCATGACCGTCAGACTGGAGATAATTCTGCTTGCTGAACGTATCGAAGCGATTGTTGAAGAACGGAGCGTTGTCCTCGTAGAACGGGCAGTTGCTCTGATAATTGATCTTGCAGTAAAGCGCCTCGAACTCATCTCCGGCTGCTCCAAGCGCTGAATAGAACTGCTTCTCGCTTCTTCTGACCACCGCAGCGCCTGCCGCGTCGCCGAAAAGGATGCACATGGAGCGGTCGGTGTAGTCCTGTTGTGCGGAGAGCTTCTCTGTTGCAATAACGAGAATGTTTTTGTAAGCCCCGGAAGCAAGATATTTCTGTGCAACATCAAGCGCGGTGATAAAGCCTGTGCAGGCGCTGTTTACATCCATACAAGCGGCATTATCCGCGCCGATTCTCTTTTGAATAAGGCAAGCCATACAAGGATAGAAAAAATCGGGCGAGCAGGTCGAAACCAGAATAAGGTCGATATCCTTGGCGTCCATCTTTGCGTTTTCAAGCGCCGCCTCGGCAGCTCTTGCGCCCATATAGTAGTTGGGCTTATCCGTCATGATGTGCCGCTCCTTGATGCCTGTACGGGGAGTTATCCACTCGTCGGAGGTATCGAGAAACTCCGCAAACTTGTTGTTATCTGCGACAAATTCAGGCACATAACTGCCTGTACCGATAATTTCAATACCAAACATTAAATTTCTCCTTGATTTTATTTTGATTATAATGTATAATAATATTTGTTCACGGTTCGGCTGCAAAAACCGCAGCCTGCCGATGGACTGTTCCGTTTTGGGGCACGGCGCAAAAACCGCCGCAGGGTATCGGGATATCAATCGTTTATTTTACCAATACGCAAGGTGCATAATTGGTAAAATATCACACGATTTATCCGAACATACCATTTTATATTTTAACCTATTATTTTCTTTTTGTCAACTGCTTTGATATTATTTTATTAACTAAAAGTGCAAAAAGTCGATTTTAGGACGATTATCTGGTCATCCGTTAAAGAAATTTACCTAAGAAATTGCCGTTCGTACTTTACAGCGGCGGTACTTACCGGATAATTCCCTACGATGACCATAACAAAATTTTTTTGGAGGACAACTATCATGAAAACAGTATTCTTATTTTCCGGTCAGGGCAGTCAGTATCCGGGCATGGGCGCAGAGCTTGCGGAGAAATTCTCCGCGACAAAGCAGATACTTGAGTGCGGCAGCGACATTATGGGCTTCGACATTATGAAGAAAATCAGTGAGGCTTCCCCCGAGGAGCTTTCGCAGACAAGGCTCTCCCAGCCGGCGATATTCACCGCTTCGCTGATAGCGCTTACCGCCGCGCGTGAGAGCGGCATCGACAACTGCGCTGTGGCAGGTCACTCTCTGGGTGAATACGCTGCGATGTACGCAAGCGGCGTTCTCTCCCTCGAGGACTCCTACAAGGCAATCAAGCTGAGAAGCGAGGCAATGGCAAAGGCTGCCGAGGCGACCGGCGGTGCAATGGCTGCAATACTGCGCTCCGATAACGCAACTATCGAGCAGGTGCTCTCCGAGGTCAGCGGCTTCTGCGCTCCCGCAAACTACAACAGCCCCGAGCAGACGGTCATCGCAGGCGAGGCTGCCGCAGTGGAGGAGGCTATCGAGAAGCTCACCGCGCTTAAGGCGCGCTGCGTAAAGCTTGCCGTATCCGCCGCATTCCACACAAAGCTGATGGCAGGCGCTGCCGAGGAATTCAAGGCGGCGATATCCGGTTTTGATTTCAGAACCCCCAACTGCGACTTCTACGCAAACCTCTACGGCAGAAAGCTGGAGGATTTCTCGGATATGCCGTCCTATCTTGCGGCGCACATCTGCTCTCCCGTAAAATTCGTGGACGAAATGAACGCCATGAACGAAGCCGGCATCGAGGCATATGTCGAGCTTGGTCCCAACAAGGTGCTTACCGGACTTGTCAAGAAGACCTTTAAGGGCAGCAATGCCGTTAACATCGAAAACTGCGAAACGCTTGAAAAGGCGCTTGAAGCGCTTAAGCAGGCATAATCAAAAGGAGTATCTCATGCGTAAATTTGGATTAATCGGTCATCCTCTCGGACACTCGCTCTCACCCCAGATACACACAAGACTGTTTGAGCTAAGCGGCGAAACGGTGGACTACCGGCTGTACGACATCGCTCCCGAGGAGCTTTCACAAAAGCACGAGTTTCTCGCCTCGCTGGACGGCTTTAACATTACTATTCCCCACAAAGTGGAAATTATCGGCTACTGCGATAAGCTTTCAGAGGGCGCGCAGCGCTATCGCAGCGTAAACTGCGTATCAAACGGCAGCGAGAAGCTCGGCTTCAACACCGATGTCAACGGCTTCACCATGTCGATTGATATGCTGGGAGCAAGGCTGGACTCCGATGTGCTGCTTATCGGCTGCGGCGGCGTCGGCAGAATGATAGCGATAGAAACCGCACTCAGCGGCGGCAGGCTCACCATATCCGTCCTTAGGTCGGACGAGGCTCTGGCAAGGCAGGCGGCAGATGAAATAAAGGCTCAGAAGCCGGACGCACAGGTGAATATCATCCTCACCGACGGCGTGCTTGACGCAGGCTGCTTTGAGGGCGGCGCCGGAAAGTTCGACCTGCTGATAAATGCCTCGCCGATAGGAATGTTCCCCAAAACCGACAGAATGCCCTGCACTCCGGACATACTGGATAATGTGGACTTTGTATTCGACGTTGTATACAATCCCTGCGTCACGCTGCTTGCGAAAACCGCGCGCGAAAAGGGCAAAAAGGCAATGACGGGCATGGCAATGCTTGTGCTTCAGGCAGTTGCGGCGCATAAAATCTGGGACAACGCTTCTTACAGCGAAGAGGACATCGACAAGCTTATCCGCGATATGGAGGCTCTGGTATGATCAGCGTTTATCTCTGCGGCTTTATGGGCTGCGGCAAAAGCCACATAGGAAGAATGGTAGCCCACGCTGTCG
>JBJESD010000004.1:0-22688 GCA_051882595.1 Oscillospiraceae bacterium
GCAGGTCTTATCACCCTTTCAAAAGCGGCTTTATCTTAAAAATCTTTTATTTTTGGTTGCACTTAGTGCGTTGCTTTTTCTTATCACCCTTTACAACCGAGTGCGGCTATCCCTCGTTTGCGACAATACAAAAGCACATAATGACACAGCTGTCAAGGGATTAAAGCAAAAAATTTTTCCCCAGTTTTCAGAGGAAAAAATTTTTGCGCCCTTGACAGCTGTGTCATTATGTGCTATCCTAGTCGCGAAAACGAGGGTTGCCGTTCTCGGTTGGGGGGATAAGGGAGCAACCTACGACGTGCAACCAAAAATAAAACGTCCGCCGCAGCGGACACCTTGCGCCGCCCATGTATCAGAGCGGCGCTCTCCTAGAGGGGACAAGCGTTGTCTGCGAAGAATGAGCAGGAACAACGCTCGGGGTGAATTATAATCCGTCGGAGACACCGACATTTGGACAAAAACGTTGTTAGGTTTGGGTTCATGACAGCGTTTTTGTCCAAATGCCTGAAATTGCGTAGCAATTTCGTAACTCCCGCGCCTTTGGCGCATGTATATTCAAATGAACCTATATATTAGAATAACATATAACATAACTAAAATCTATACAAAAAATATAGCCGCCCTTGCGCTTCAGCGCAGGGCGGCTTTTTGCATGGCAAAAAAGAGGGTAAAAAAGCTTGCGAAAGCGGAAACCACCCTAGTAATACGTGGTTTCCGCTGACACCTGTGCAGGCTCTCAGACGGCAGTGCTATGCCGTTTTCAGACCTTTAATTTTCCCTCGGTTTTGTGCACCAGTTTTTGGAAAATGCCATAAAAATATTGAAAGTTAACTTTCAATTATTTTTCTTATTGAAAATACTGTATTTGCTTATATCTGGATGTTTTTTTACTATATTCTTTGTTATCATACTTATTTGTGATGCAAACATTATTGTTGGTAAATCATGTGCTATTGCTGTTGCAAAATGTTTATAAGATATTACTCTGTCTGGAATAGCATAATAAAACAACATCAATACGCATATAGGATATATAATACAAGCATAAATCCATAATATTCTATTTGCTATTTTACATTCTTTTCCTTTGAATGCTAAAACTATTAAAACTATACTTGTTATTATTGTCATTATTTTTCTCCTTTTTTATGTCAAAATTTCACTATAGCTTTTTTATTGTTGTTTTGGCTTATTGATATTTGTTCGTTTCTCTTATTGTAATTATTAACATATTCCTTTAGTATTTGTTCAATTTGCTTATTTTTGCTCCTTCCTTCATTTTTGGCAATTTGTGATATTTGTTCGTTTAATTCTTCTGGTATTCTTAGATTAAAGAAAACTGTATTCATTTGATACCACCTCCGTACTAATATAATACTAAATTTTTCACAATTATTCTAGCTTCATTTTGGTACTATTGTGGTATTGACTTTTCGCGTTATTTGTGGTAGTATAATTATAGTACCATATCGGTACTTAATATTTACTATCTGCGAAAAGCAGAAAGACAACGTGCCCGGAAAGGGCAGAAAGAGAGGTTTTTAAAATGGCATTATACGTAATGAGCGCAAAGCGCAAGCAGGGAACATTCGAGGGTAAGACATACGACAACGTTATTATCTTCTGCGAAAATCCCGAGAGCACCAATGAGCAGCTTTTATTCGGCGCTGAGGAAAAACAGCTTAAGATTAAGATGGACGCTTTTACCGAAGCGTTCAACCGCAACAAGGCTAACGGCTTTGCAATGGTTCAGGAAATGAAGGGCGCTATAATTCAGCCTGTATATGACGAGTGGGGCAACGTTCAGGACTTCACATTGTTCAGACCGGAAACATCAACCAACGGCGCGCAGAACAAAAAGTAATTTTTTGTCCATTACATAATTTTCCGTAAAGGGGGTGTAAATGTATGACTGAAGAGGCAGTAAGCACCAACATCGGTACTGTTGTTGAGAATGGTATTGATACTGGTTTCAGCATGGCGACTAAGGCTTTTAACTGGATTGTCGGTAATCCTCTCGCTTCGTTCATGCTCGGACTTGGCTTCACATATACGGCTTTCTCGCTTATCAAGCGCGGCATCCGTACTGTAAAGCGTATTTGATACGGCGGTGGGGGGTATTTCAATGCTCCCCACATTTTATTATATAACAATTCTCAATTGAATATTAACTTTCAAAAAAAATAGGTGGTGTGATTATGAAAAAGAATATTAATCTATCTGTTGTATTCGGCGCTGTGTGTGCTGTATTAGCAGTGTTTTTCCTCGTTCGCACGGTGGTGATGATATTTTGATTAGTTATAAGACAATCAAGCTTCATCGCGTTCTTTGTGTAGCTTGTGCTGTTTCTGTTGCTTTTATATCTTTATTTTGCTCTTGCGTTACTGTATCCGCAAAAACTAATCCGTTTATCCCTAATATCTTAGACCCTAATTTCGATTATGATACTGTTGTAGGTTACATACCTATTACTACCGAAGAAGCTATGCAGGCGGCATTTGATATATATGGGAAACAAACTGGACTTAGTGAAAACGATATGCGCGGTATGCTTTATTTTGCGTTAGAGCGTGATAAAAACCGTGTTGCCGTTTATTCTAGTGATTACACTGATGAAGTTTTTGACTTTATCTATTATCTTAACGATACTGATATATATTCGATTATGTTTGATTCAGTTATAGAAGTCAGCGAGGATATATTGACAATACGTCATATTAACAACGGTGTCGACAACGGATTTTTAATAATGACAAAGGCTTTCAATTTCCTTATTGTAAATCCTTTGTGTTCGTTTATTTTAGGCTTGTCGTTTACTTTTGCGGCTTTCCGTTTAATGAGGTACGGTATAAAGTCAGTAAAATCTATGTGACAGCAGGGGAGAGGGGGCAGCTCCTTTCCCTTTTACTTTTAAGGGGTGGTTTTGTGAAAAAACGTGTATTATCTATAATTGCGGTTGTGCTTATTTGTTTTAACTGTATGGTGTTGCCTGTTATGGCTTCTGTATCTGCTATTGTTATTTCAATAGGTAGCTATGCTTTGTCTTGGGTTTGCGGACATCTTCTTGAAGAAATAGATAGCGCCGCTTGGTCTTTTGTTGTTTCTATTTTTGATAAAGGTAAATTCAATGAAGCTGATAGGTTAGCTATTTTAGGTGTTTGGGATGATGTCATTGGTAATTCTGGAATTGATGAAACTGCTTTTCGCGCTCTTATTGGTGGTATTACTTCTGAGGAATACTATTGGATGTTTACTGATTGCAATTGTTCTATTGATGATATATGTGATTATGTATTCAGAACATCTTCAAATAGTGGTGTAGCATTTGAAACTGTAAAGACTTTTGTAAATGACAGTAATCTTTCAGAAGAAGATTTACGTGCTTTCCATGAGCTTGTTTATGTTCATCGTTCAGATGTTTATGATTTTACATCTAATACTATGCGTTGTGGTATTACTATTGATGATATCTGTGATTTTTGCTTCAATGATAACGGTGAAGCTGTAGATAATCCCGATACCTCTGTTAATTCTGATGGTTATGTTCAAATAAGCGGTAAAACCTTTTCTGAAATCTGCGCTCAACTTCGTGAGCAATACGCACCCGACGACCACGGAAATCACAAGGTTTTATCATGGCGTACAGATACATATTTGAATGGTATAACCAATTACGGTAATATGCTTGGTTTTTTTCAGTCCGGTACGTTCTGCAATTCTTCTTGGTCTGAGGTTTACCTTGTTCCTTTTTATTATGACGGCACTCAGTATTATTATAGTTCTTATCAGCTTCATTTCTACCAAACGTTGAACAATGATGTTTTGACTATGGCTTCTACGTATTGGGATATGCGTGAAAATACAGCGGTTTCAGACCCGTATTTATATACATCATATCCGTTGACTGATTACCGATATATGGGATTAGGTTGGTTTAATCAATATAATGGTTATTGTAATAACGCTGCTAATCCAAATTTAGTTTTTCATAAAACATATTATGATTACATTTCTTACAGCGGTGTGTATAACGTTTGTTATTTGGGCGGTATTATTGACAATAATGAATATTATACTTTTTATTCTTCCGACCAGCTTTCTAGTATCACAAACACTAGCTTATTCGGTGTAAATCGCATGTTTAGTGCCCTGAGTTCACCTTGGAGTGCTAAGGCAACAGATACATCAACTGTTGATATAGGTTATATATGCAGTAATGAGCCTATTAATATGTATTTTCAAGATATACCTGTAGCCGATGATGATGTAATTACACTCAGCGGTGATAACATCTATAACTACACTATTACCAATACTAACGGCGATACAACGACTATTAACAACTATATCATTAACAATTATACTATTCCGTCAAATCCTACTTCCGATAATCCCAATGACCCCGGCACATCCGATGACCCTAGTACTCCTACAAACGGCAATATCACAGTTGGCGGTAATGTAAATGTAGGCGGTTCAATCGATGTCGGCGGTCAGTTCGATATCAATGTAAATGTTAATCAAGGTGTCGGCAGTTCTTCCGAGATAAGCGGTTATGATATTGAGGATGTTAATCTTGTTGAAGCTTTGGAACAAATTCCCGAGTTGGGCGATGGCTTTAAGGGATGGTTTGCAAGGATGTTTGATTGGCTTCCTCCCGAGATACTCGCGTTGTTGATTGGCGGTATAGCGTTAGCTATATTGCTACGTATAGCAGGACGGTGATAATATGGACATTTTCGCTTTACTTGACACTTTATGGAATGGCGCTAAGGATTTTTTACAGCTTGAAGTGCCTATTTTCGGAACTGGTGCAACGTTTACGCTGTGGGAATTTGGTATCGGTTCTGCTGTGTTTCTTATGGTTATGTGTACCGTAATGCGGATAATATCGGGTGATTGATATGGGTGAGATAATTTTTACAACAATAATAAATGCTCTCTATGAGGCTTTGGAAAAGGCTATTGAGGACGGTATAAAATACGTTATACATAAAGTCGTTGATGGTGCAGGTCGTTGTGTTACTCAAATCGTACAGCAGATTGATACTGATGGTGACGGTGTTTATGATGATGAAGTTGTTTTATACACTATTGAAACCATGATACCCGACCTTAGTGACGGTTATTGTCTTGTGTCTGATGGTGATACTGTAGGTATCGGTATGCCTATGTTTGAAATTGTTGACGGTATTGATATAATTGACTATGTAGATACTACCGATGTATTTCATTATCCTACTGTTACGGCAAATGGTAACGGTTATCTTCTCGATGCAGATGGTGACGGTGATGTCGATGATGTTCTTGTTCCTTTAGATGATTTAACTGGTGATGGTATGCCCGATTGGGGCTTGCTTGTTGACTCCGATGATAACGGTATTCCCGATGCTTCGCCCGATGCACCTTATTATGAGTTAGGCAGTCCTGAATATAAGCAGATAATAGCACGTTCTAACGATATTCCTAGCATTATAGTAATGTCTCCAGATGGTACAATGTCTGTCTATGATACTAACGGTCAGATAACTGCCGAGGATTGCGATACAGCTTATTCCTTTTGGGTTTCCGAAAATGGTATCATGGATAAACAGCTTGATAATTATTCTGTCACAGAGGGCTTATTGCTTTGTTTGCTCCTTCTCGGCGGCTTCTATTTTGTTAAGTCTTTGTTCAAGAGAAAGGATGTGTATAGATGATTGACTTCTTCTTGTTTCCGTTTGAATATCGAAGCTTTCACCAAATGGTGAATTGGTTCTTTACTATTTCGGTTGATACAGTATGCCTTGTATTTGTTCTAAACTTTGTTTTCAGTACTTTATCTAGTTTATGCCGCCGTATTTCTCACGGTGGGGGAAAGGGGCTGTAATTATGGGATTAATTCCTCTTGGTCAGTTCATTCGTGAGGGTGGTACTTTTTCAACTTTGATTTATGTACTTTCTGAAACTGTTATACCCGTTGTATTCGGCTTGTGGTGTGCAAGGTGGATATATAAGATACTTATTGATATCGGAAACGGCGGTGAAAGATAATGCGATTGTTTTTTCAGCGGCTTGCTAAGTTCCCACATTTTTTAGTTCTGTTCTTTAAGGACTTGTATTCGTACTATAAAAATCACCGGTGGGAAAAGTTCGAGGGTTGGGGCTTGCATATTTATTGCGGTAAATTCGGTGCAGGCAAGACCTGCACAATGGTACGCGACTGTTATAACCTTTGTACTAAGTATAAGGGTCTGACGGTCATTACTAACTTGAAGCTTGTCGGTTTTCCCGAGGATGTTGTTATTAAGCCTTTGGGTACTATCAATGACATTCTTGAAGCTCCCGATAATACTATAGTTCTTATTGATGAAATAGGTACTATATTCAATTCCCGTGACTTTATGGGAAATAAAGAAAACTGCTTACCGAAAATCCTTTTTCAGCACATTTGTCAATGCCGACATCGTTTTCTTATGATAATGGGCACTGTACAGCGTTGGGGCTTCTTGGATAAACAGTTACGAGATATAACGTCAGATGTTACTATCTGCTCTACGTTCGCTCCTCATCCGTTTTCTCGCATGGTTACAAATAGGTGTTATGATGCATCCGAATATGATATGTTTTATCAATCTCCGCTTAGACCTTTACAGCCGTTATCAACCGAGGTTTGGATACAAACCGATTTCTTTCGAAATCTTTATGATACTAAAGAGATGGTATCAACCATGTTGACACAAACATACATATCGGATGACGAAATCAACCGAAATCGCGCCTTTGAGGATATCGGAATACCTTTAACACCTATGGACAAAAAGGCAGAAAAGCGATACAAAAGCAATACAAAATTGCGCTAATTGAAACTTAACTTTCAAAAATGTATAAAGGATGTGTTTATTGTGGAGTGTGGAATGGACTGGTTAACCCTTACCATGAAGCCCGAAAATGATAGCTATTCACCTGAATATAACCATGCAAAAGCGCTTGATATCCTCAGAAATACTCTTTTGCTCGATGAATTATTTTCCATGCTTGAGTACAAAGGTTCAGCTAAGTATTATGGTGTTCGCCTTTCGTATAACGATGTAGATGTTAAGATTGCTGACCCTGTGAATTTCAATCATCAGGGCTTGTGTATCTCCTTTTCCAGTAATGGTATTAGGTACTTTGAAGAGTATTTGTCTACATACGGCTTGACATTCCGTCTCTGGTGTGCTCGCTTCCGCAGGCTCTGCGTTGAGGGTTGGATAACTAAGTGTACTCGTTATGATTTCGCTATGGATGATAAAGCTTTTGACGATGATACTCCGAAGCTTACGATGAAGCGTGTGCTTACTTCAATCTGTGATGAGGAAATAAGCTGTAAGGCTCGGTCTTTCTCGGATAATGGTAAGGATTTTTACAGCTTTCAGCGTAACTATAAGCGGCGCGGCGGTCAAGGTCTTTGGGGTACAACTGTGCAGATTGGTCAGCGTACTTGTGATACTATAGTTCGTTTTTACGATAAACTTATTGAGCAGAAGCAAAAAGGGAATACCTTACCCGATAATTTGAAGTCGTGGGTGCGTTGTGAGTTTGAGTATAAGGGCGCTGAGGCTATGTCTGCATTTAATGCTTGGCTTGACCTCGGTACTATCAAGTTTTCTGAATATATGTGCGGTCGCGCAAATGATAATGTACGTTTTATCTATCGTACTACTGAAAATGTTACACGTTGTCCAACTAAGCGTTGGTGGCGCGAATTTCTTAACGGTTGTACTAAGAAAATCCGCACGGTAAAGATTAAACCTCGTCGTACTGAGCTTTCACGTGCTGAGCAAGGATTAAAGCAGTATGCACGCAAAAATTATACATTTCTCCGTGAATTCGGTCTTGAAGCGTTTGGAAAACTGATACAATCTTTTGCTGATGAATTAAAAAATCGCGGTAAGGACCCTATCGACCATGCGCTTGTAAATAATCTTCGTGAGGGTAATAATACACGTGAGGAAATGGACGGCTTTAAGTGGTATGATTATACATCTCCGTCCTCGTCAAAAGTGCTTCGCGGTTATATGGCACAAGATTATTGTACCTATAATTGGCATTTGGATTATATCAATCAGCAACGTGATGATGGTCGACAATTTAGGGTTGGTGAGTTGGCAGACGTTCAGCGCGGTCATGAGGTAATATGTTATGGTGTGTGATTACTGGGTTTGTAAGCACAAGGAGTTTTGTACCGGTACATATTCTGGGTATAAGTATCCGCCTTGTGCGTGTTGTCCTCGATTTGATAAATGTGATGTTTGCGCTAATTATATTGATTGTTGTGACCTCGTTTGTCGTTATTTGCCCGATATGTTCCGTAGGCTCGTCAAGGAAATTCGTACCGGTGAAGATACTACTGCTACACAGCAGAAAATCCGTAAAAATACTCTTGGCGGAAAGAAAAGAGGATAGTTATGTTGATGTTATGCTTTAAGGTTCTTTCTGTTTTCGCTGTTCTTTTTGTCGTTATCCCTATCGGCTTTGATTGTGCCGAGGAGATGGCGATGGATTTAGTATATAATCGTGGCAGGCGGCTAGGTCTTAATCTGCTTATGCTTTCGTTGTGCTGTGTTGCTGTAACGCTGCTTATTCTTGTTTTGTTCGGAATGGAGATATTACAATGATTATTACATTGATTAAAAGTATTGTTCGCGGCTTCGGCTATACTGTCGGTCGTGCAATTGCTAAAATATTCACAAGGCGGTTATGATATGAAAATCAAGATTGATGGTTTCCGTGTTTGCAATGTTTGCCGTCGTTGTTATTGGTTTTCATTGAAACGCATGGACAGCAAAAATAGTATGTGCTATTGTCATAGACAGCATTCACCAATTGCACCTTTTGCATCTTGTAATTATTTTGAATATTCAGTTCAATCGGATGCAGTTTATTCAGTTTTTGACCGCGGTAAAAAATTGTGATTGCAGTTGATTAATTATGCTACATATGGTATAATTATTAAAATGATATTATGCAGGGTAATTTGATAAAACTATAGTCTATTGCGTAAAATAGAAATTTTACGCAATAGAGGAGGGCGAAATAGGATGATAAACAAAAACAACTACGATAACGCACCGCAACTGCTTAAAGATTATCTCGTATATCTTCAGCTTGTCAAGAATCGTTCTGAATTGACTGTACTGAATTACTATACGGATCTCAGGTCATTTTTTCGGTTTTATAAGATAAAGCTAGGACGTGCGGCTTTGAGCGATGATTTTACAAAAATCGATATTACCGATATCACAGATGCTGAAATTAAAAAAGTCGATCTGATGCTTGCACAGGAATTCCTGATTTTTGAGAAAAACGAGAAATCAAATGAGCACAAGGCTCGATATCGCAAAGCTGTCGCATTACGGCAGTTCTTCAAGTATCTGACTAATAATAAGGGCTTGTTTGAAGTAAGCCCAATGACAAATCTTGAGTTGCCGTCACCAAAACCTGCACTGCCAAAATATCTCACACTTGAGCAGGCTTTGGAAATGCTTACAAATATAGATACTCCGGATCAAAAGCGCGACTATTGTATTGTTGTGTTCTTACTGAATTGCGGTATGCGTCTCAGCGAGTTGGTCGGCATTAATGTAAACGATATCAGGTGCACTCACGACGCCGATGGAAATGAAGTCTATTCATTAAAGGTTCTTGGTAAAGGCAGTAAAGAACGTATCGTCTATTTGAACAACGCTTGTGTAAACGCTTACATGGATTATGTAGCTCCGGATGTTACTAATGAAGAAACTCGCCGAGCTAACGGAAATCGCTGTATGACATCAAAAACCGACGCTCTATTTCTCAGCAGGCGTGGTACTCGGATATCAAACCGCCGTGTACAGCAGATAGTCGAGCAATGCTTTAAAAGCTGTGGGCTTGATAATATGGGATTATCGGTACATAAGCTTAGGCATACTGCCGCAACACTCATGTATCAGAATGGCGTTGACGTCCGTGTATTAAAGGATGTTCTTGGTCACGAGAACCTTAATACAACACAGATTTATACTCACGTTTCTAATGCTCAGATGCAAAATGCAATGAATAACAATCCATTAAGCAAGGTAACCAACAGTAAGAAAAAGTAACCACTTCTAATAAAAATCATGGCAGACGCAATTCAAAGCGTCTGCCATGATTTTTATTTAAGGATTGTTTTTGATAAAATCATCAAGAATATCGGCTGCATATCTGCACAATTCTGCGCATGGACGTTTTTGGTAGTACTCCTTGGTGCGAGCTTCCGGCACAGCGGATTTCTCCGCCTGCTGAAGCCCGAGAAGTTCACGACAGATTATGCTTCCATTATCCTGTCTGAATTTTTCGCCAAGCGCCTGTATTTTCTCGTACAGCTTTTGCTTACCTTCAAGCTCCTTCGGGTCATTATAACCGTAGATAAGACTTGCTGCCATTGTCAAGCCTGAAAATGCACCGCATACTTCTCTCATTCTGCCAACACCTCCGCCAAATCCGGAAGCAAGCTTGACCGCTGTGTCGAAATCAACTCCAAGCTCCTCGCAGAAAGCACCAAAAACAGCCTGCGAACAGTTGTAGCCTTCTTTAAACAGCTCGTATGCTCTGTCACCTTTTACACTCATTTGCAAAACTCCTCAATTGCATCGGCTATCGGGTCGGCAGCATTGCTCTCAAACAGCTCGATCATTCCGCTGTCAACCTGTTGTGCAAGCTCGGTGTCAATAGGAAGCTTGGCAAGGACGTTCAGTCCGTGCTGTGCAGCAACCTCATCTATATGGCTCTCGCCGAAAATATTGAGCTTCTTGCCGCAATCCGGGCATACTGCATAGCTCATGTTCTCAACCAGACCGATAACAGGAATGTTCATCATCTCAGCCATTTTTACAGCTTTTCCTACAATCATTGATACCAGCTCCTGCGGAGATGTTACAACGATAATTCCATCAATGGGGAGCGACTGAAACACAGTCAGAGGAACATCTCCCGTTCCGGGCGGCATATCAACGAACATATAATCGACATCGTCCCACACCACATCTGTCCAGAACTGCTTTACAGTGCCGGCAATGACAGGACCGCGCCATATTACCGGGTCGGTTTCATTTTCAAGCAGCAGATTGACGGACATAACCTTAATTCCCTTTTTGGAAACTACGGGATAAATCTCGGAGGCTGTTCCCTGCGCTCTTTCGTGTATACCAAACGCCTTAGGGATAGAGGGTCCGGTAATATCCGCATCAAGCACCGCAGTTTTAAAGCCGCGTCGGTTCATCAATACAGCAGACATTGTAGTCACCATTGACTTTCCTACGCCGCCCTTGCCGCTTACGACAGCAATCACCTTTTTGATGTTGCTAAGCTCGTGCGGCTTTTCAATAAGGCTGTCGGGCTTACGTTCAGAGCAGCTTGCAGAGCAGCTGCTGCAATCATGTGTACATTCACTCATTAGTTTATTTCCTTTCTTTGCACGCGCGTGCGGTTTATGTAGTAAACGGTTATACCGTTTGCAGTTTTATCAGATATAGTTTACTGCATGAAGAAGAGCGTATCTGTTCTGGGCGAGAAGAAGGTCAGACAATTGATTGTATTCATCTGCAATTCCTTTTGCATTTGCTGCTGCGGCAGGCGAATCGCTCCAGCTTCCCATTGCGCCGAATACATCTGAAATATCAGCTGCAAGATACAATCTAAGCTGTTTTTCCGGAAGCGTCGGAACAAGCTCCTTGAACGGAATTTCAGGCAGCTCTCCCCCGTTGAGAACCTCATATCCCTTGCGGAAGCAATCGGTAAAAGCAGCAAACTCCAGTTTTTCGGATAGGTTTGCAATATCACCGAGAACCTTTTTAAACTCCTCTGTATTATCGGCAAACACCGGATTATCAGCAGGTGCGTTATTTACAATATCCTCTGTAACTATCACGTTCCAACCACGTTTTGAATTATCCATTAACCATTCGAACGAAAAGCGTGTGGTTCTTCCGTCGGAGAAGCGTGCAAAAATAGTACAGCCGCTTGTATTGACAAATCCGAGTGTTCTCCTGTTCTTTACGGTACAAGGCATCACAAGGAAAATATCTGTCACACCATACTCCAGCAGCAGTTTATACCACAACATTGGACTTTGTACAGTTACTCCTGCTTTTTCCCTTGCACTCATTATAAATGTGAACTTATTCTCATATGGCGCCTTTTCAAAAATAAAGTCGCCTGTTTTCAATGCAAGTCTTGCCGCTGCTGTCAGACGGCACGCAAAACCAACTTCACCGTTCATAACTAACTCCTTTTTGGGGCAGAGTCCACTTCCCTGCTCCATATAATATTTTTGTTCGCCCGAAGGCTCGGGATAAACACAGAATTTTACTGCCGACAGCCTCTTTCTGGCACATGGGTTCTTGCCGGCTGCATTACTGCGTAAATCATCATTACTTTTTTTGCACAACAATTCTGTCGGCAAAGCTTGTGCCGTCAACCTCGCCCTTTACGCCGAGCAAATCAAGTACAGTAGCGGCAATATTGCCAAAGCCCTGCATTGTACCAAGCTGCTGCGGAGCAATGCTTTTGCCGTAAACAAGCACCGGTATATACTCACGCGTATGATCCGTACCGCTATGACATGGGTCACAACCATGATCTGCCGTAATGATAAGCACATCATCGGGACGCATATTGTCGCAAAAGCCACCAAGCCATACATCAAACTCATTCAGCGCGGCTGTATAGCCGTCAGCGTCACGGCGATGACCAAAGCTCATATCAAAATCCACGAGATTAGTAAAGCAAATGCCGCTGAAATCCATGCACTGTTGACGTGTGGTTTCGTGCATATCCGGTATATTGCCAATAACCCTGTTATGGTGAACAATACCTTTGCCGGCAAAAATATCGTATATCTTTCCTATGCCGATAACATCAAGACCGCTATTTGCTATATAATCGAGCATGGTGTTCTTTGGAGGCACAAGTGAAAAATCATGTCTGCGCGAGGTTCTCTTAAATGGATGTTCACCCTCAAACGGACGCGCAATAACACGTCCTACCGCATAGTCGCCAACGAGTATTTCACGGGCGATCTCACAATAGCGGTAAAGCTCCTCGACCGGCACGATATCTTCATGTGCAGCTATCTGGAACACGCTGTCCGCAGAGGTGTAGACAATGAGCGCACCTGTTTTCATGTGCTCTGATCCGTAGTCTGCGATAACCTTTGTTCCGGAGTAGGGCTTATTGCACAAGGTTTTTCTGCCTGTTGCCTGCTCGAATTTCTCAATTACTTCCGGTGGGAAACCATCCGGAAATGTGGGGAACGGCTTTTCCGAAACCACACCAGCTATCTCCCAGTGACCGGTTGTCGTATCCTTGCCCTTTGAGATTTCGGCAAGTCGAAGATGGGCAGCAGTCGGCGCAATGCTCTTTTCGCCGAAATCTACGCCGTCGATATTGAACAATCCCATCCTTTGCATATGAGGAATATGAAGCTTGCCTGTATTGAAGCAAGAACGAAGCGTATTTGCACCGACATCGCCGAACCGGTCCGCGTCGGGCATTTCGCCGATACCGAAGCTGTCAAGTACAATAAGAAAAACTCTTTTTGCCATATCAGTATCCTCCATTACTATCGCCATTTATCAGCAGCTTTACAGCAGAGCTGGTGCCAATGCGCTCGCATCCCTCGTTAAGAAACATCTCAAGGTCTTCATTTGTTCTGACGCCGCCGGCAGCTTTGATTTTTACGTCCGCGCCGATATGCTGCTTAAACAGCCGTATATCCTCAATCCTTGCACCGTCTGTTCCAAAGCCGGTGGAGGTTTTGATAAAGTCAGCCCCTGCCTGCGTTACACAGCCGCACAGCATTATTTTTTCCTGCTCGGTAAGGTAGCAGGTTTCGATGATCACCTTAAGCAGCTTTTCTCCGCAGGCTTTTTTTACAGCGGCAATCTCGTTTGTTACCTTATCAAAACTGCCGTTTTTTACATCGCAGAGATTGACGACCATATCTATTTCATCAGCACCGTTTCTTATGCTGTCCTCCGCCTCAAAGCATTTAACTGCGGTTGAAGAAAAACCCAGAGGAAAACCAATAACAGTGCAAATGCAAAGCGTGGGAAATTTACTTGCGACATATTCCACATAGCAGGCAGGAATGCATACAGATGCAGTATGATTTTCAATTGCTTCTTCACAAAGCCTGTCTATCTCTTCGGTTGTTGATGTCGGCCGCAAAAGAGTGTGGTCTACATGAGGGAATATTTCTTTGTTATCCATAAAAGACCTCTCATTAAATGAACTTGAACGACTTAAGGCTGAGCATACCGCTTGATATGATGCGCAACCTGCCTGTTCCGGTTATCGGCTCAGTGCTTGCCGATACCTTTCGGAATTCTGTCAGGCTGCCGGTTGAGGGAATTTCACACTCTGCTACAACGGAGTTTGTATCCTCGCTGATAAACGTAAGCTTTGCAGGAGAACCGGGATTGGACACCACCACTTCAACAGCGTGATATGATTTGAAAATGCAGCGGTCAAATCTCATAAAGCTCTGCCAGTCGTTTATAAGCGCATACTGCTCAAGATTGCTGTCTGCAAGGTATTCAACTCCGAGATAATCGCAGCAATCAACAGCCTGTATGCACTGCGTGATATCCAGACCCTCATATTCGCTGCCGACAATGCAGATATCAGTGGTGCGTCTTATATCAGCAGACGAGGAGCCGACCTGAATTTCATATTCGCCGCTGAAAACATCATAATCGCGCGTATTCGGATTCCACAGGGCAAGATCAGCAATATTGATCTCCAGCTTTACCTTTACCGCCTCGCCGCGCGGAACGAATACTCTTGCAAATGCCTTTAACCTCTTATTTGCCCTGTAAGGAACGGATTTTGGCTCTGAGATATACAGCTGAACAACTTCCTCGCTGTCGCAGCCGCCTACGTTTTCAACCTCCAAAACCGCAGTGATTATCTCGTCCTTTTCATAGGTACGTTTATCTGTTTTTACCGCGCCATATCTGAATGTAGTGTAGCTGAGTCCGTATCCGAAAGGAAACAGCGGTTCGCCGTTATAATACAGATATGTTGAACCTGTACGAATGATATTGTAATCCTTGATATCGCACAGTTCGTCCACCGAACTGTACCATGTAACAGGACATCTGCCGGCAGGCGAAACCTCGCCGAAAAGTGTACGCTTTACAGCGTATCCCATTGCAGGTCCTGCGTGCGTGATGTGCATTACAGATGCCGCACGCTTGTCATTTATAGCATACGGATAACCGGATACCAAGAAAAGCACTGCATTCGGATTGAGGGTGATAATGACGTCGAAAAGCTCCTTCTGCTTTTCGGGTAGCTCGAGATGTTTTCTGTCCATTGTTTCGCGCGCGTTAATAAGAGGATTATTTCCACAGAAATAAACGGCGTTATGCGCTTCGGTAACAACTCTTCTGACCCTGTCCGCGCCGCTTGAGAAAAGCTCGATGTGCAGCATGCTGTCACTATCCGCCTTAAGGCTTTCACTCACTGTAAGGTGAGATTTTTTATCGATCTTGATAAATCTGTCCTGCCAGTTACGCATTACGCAGACATTTCCGTTTCGCTGAATGTTGAATTTTTCCTTTACAAACCAACCATACGGCTCATCTGAACAGCACTTGAGCACACCACAGTCCGAAAGGAATTTTCCGTTATACGTTGATTTGAACGATACTGCGCCGTCGCCCCACTCGAACACCTCAAGCAGGCAGGCTTCGTTTATACTAGCGCTGTCGCATACCAGTACTCCGTCATTATCCACAGAGAAATAAAAACCGGTTATCTCGTTTCTCAGTGCGATGACATCATTGCCGCTTTCGTAAATGATATTCTCTCTGCCGACCTCAGATGTAAGTGCGTCGAGAATAGTGCTCTTCTTCTCGGAAAAACCGGTGTACCAGTCACGGAAGTTCATATCCGCGTGATATCCAATTACAGCAAGCTTATCGTGCTTTGAAAGAGGAAGCACCGCATTTCTGTTGCGCAGCAGTATCACGGACTTTTCAGCTGCTTTTTCGGCAATGTGGATGTATTCGTCGCAGCAAAGCAGCTGCGGATCGGTATTATTATACGGACAATCGCTGTCGAACTCACCGAGCATAAATCTTGCAAGGAGTACACCGTACAATGCTTTGTCAATATCCGCTTCGGTGATTTTACCCTGTGCTAATGCTTCGCGTGCAGCGTCTGTGACAACCTGCTCATGGTCGGTCATTATATCTGCGCCGTGATGTGAATAAACCTTGGCAATCGCATCAACATGATTTTTATCATGGCGGTGTCTCTGAACATTGTCGATAAAGTCGCCTCCATCGGTAACCGCAAAAAGCAATCCCCACTTATCCTTGCATATCGACTGTATCTCAGGGTTGCACAGCGCCTCGACGCCGTTTATCTCATTATACGAGGTCATAAGGCTGTATGCATTGCCCTCTTTAACAGGCTTTTCAAACGCTTTTAAATAGTAATCGTACTTAAGACAAGTAGGAATTACGGCGTTATCCACTCCCCTGTCCTCTTCGTGGTTGTTTGCATAGAAATGCTTAAGCGTTGGGATAACGCGCGCATACTTATCATTCACGCCGTACATACCCTTGCAGAATGCTGCCGCCATAGTTCCGGTGAGGAAAGGATCCTCGCCGTAGCCCTCTTCATTTCTGCCCCATCTGGGATCTCTCTCCATATCAACGGTCGGACCCCATACTGCAAGCGAGCACTTGCCCTCTGCATTGTATATGCGAGTCTCTGTGCCGGTAACTTCGCCGATCGTTTTCATGATATTGGCGTCAAACATAGCCGCCATACCGAACGGTTCGGGAAAAACGGTAGAAGGCTTTTCGCCAAAGTCGTTTCCTCGGCAGACAAGACCGCGTGCAACCTCGGTGCCGATTCCAAAAGCTTTTAAGCCCAATCGCGGTATCTCTGCCATACGGCTATGTATGAGCAGCAGCTTTTCCTCTAGGGTGAGCTCCATAAGGAGTGCTTTTGTGCGCTCGTCAAAACTGAGCGCTGTGTCACGAAACCTATATTCTGCCATATTATTCCTCCTATTTTATAAACAAAAACAGCAATTGTACAACCGGTGATTAAAGGCAGGCTTATAATTGAATATATATAAGACCGCAAAAAGTACTGAAAATATGTGAAAAATGTCACGTCGGCACGGGTTCGCCGCCCTAGTTTACTTAACAAGCTTCCTTAAGATAGAATGGGGTGGCACCACGATATCGGTATTTATTGTAAGCTTTTCGGTGGCATGGCGTGCGATAGTAATATGCTCTCCGTCAGCGCCGTACATTTCGGTAGGAGCGAACTTTATCGGCTCTGTATTCGGAGCAAGTATCTCCAGCTCATCATCAAGCGTGAAATAATTCCTCTGTGTGAGATACATTGTTCCATTCTCGCACCTATCGACAGTTCCGACAAAATCATATTCACGGAGATATCCGCTGTCGGAAAAATACTGACCTCCATTTGTCGTTACTGAAGGGTCCTGAGTTTCTGAGCCGTCTCTCGGATGGCCATAGAAAAATCCGGTGCAATAAGGGCGGTGGCTTATCTTATTGACTTCGTCCAGCACCCACTGCGGCGGATTTTTGCCTTCTATTGCTGCATCAAGTGCGGCGCGATAGGCATTTACGGTAAGCGCAACATAGTATGCGGATTTGGCTCTGCCCTCTATCTTGAAGCTGGTTACACCTGCATCAATAAGGTCATCAAGATGATGTATCATGCACATATCACGCGCATTCAGTATATACGAACCGCGCTCATCCTCGAAAACCTTATAGAACTCATTCGGGCGCTTTTCCTCCATGAGATAATATCCCCAGCGGCAAGGCTGTGCGCACTCGCCCCGGTTAGCATTTCTGCCCACAAGATATTCCGATATAAGGCATCTTCCCGAGAAGCTGACGCACATTGCACCGTGTACAAAAACCTCAATCTCCATATCATCGGGTATGTGATTTCTTATGGTACGGATGTTTTCAAGATCAACCTCGCGCGCAAGCACAATGCGCTTTGCGCCCATTTTATACAGTTCCTGCGCAGTCTTGTAATTGACAACGCCCGTCTGGGTGGATACATGAAGCTCCAGCCCCGGCGCATACTGCTTTATCATGGAAATAACACCAAGATCGCAGGCGATAACGGCGTCAATTCCACATTGCTGAGCGTATGTGATATACTCAGGAAAGGCATCCAGCTCTTCGTTGAGCGGAATGGTGTTGCAGGTGAGGTAAACCTTGACACCGCGCGAATGAGCAAGTTCAACCGCACGCTTTAATCCATCCGCGTCGAAGTTCTTTGCTCCTGCCCTCATTCCGTAGGACTTTCCGCCAAGATACACAGCGTCGCAGCCGTAATCAATTGCAGACTGAAGGCACTCTTCGTCACCTGCAGGTGCCAGCAGTTCAAGTTTTCTTTTCAAAATAGTTAAGCTCCCGTAGATTTATTCTTCATTATCGGCGGCACGCAGCGCAGCGTCGATAATATTCTGTTCGTGCTCTTCGTTGGTTTCAGCGTAGTAGAAAGCTCCGTCCTCGCTGGCAAGGAAGTAGAAGTAGTTTGTATCCGCAGGGTACAATGCCGCCTTGATGGCATCAAGACCCGGGTTGCAGACAGCACCTGCCGGCAGACCCTCACACTGATAAGTGTCGTATGCCGCTAAGATATCATCAAATGTATCTCCGGCGGAATCCGGAATTTCGGGCTTAATGCAGTTATCAATATAGGTATAGGTCGTATCCGATTGCAGACAAGGGAATTCTCCGCGGTTATTCAGTCTGTTATGGAATACCGAAGATATCATAGCGAAGTTTTCCTCATTTGTACCCTCTTTCTGGATAAGTGAAGCAAGAATAATGACTTCATCAAGAGTAAATCCGAGTTCCTTGGCACGGTACTCTATGCCCTTTGTAATCTTGTTTTCAAAATTCGAATACATCTTGTTTGCAGCTGCCTTAGCATATTCAAGCGTATCAAAATTCGGGTTTTCCTTAAGGTCGTCGATAACGTAAAACTGATAGGTGTCCGGGAACAGATATCCCTCGAGATAATAAAACCTGTCATCGCTGTCGGGAATCTGCTCTTCAAAATCATACTTGTTTATCTTGGACTTGTAGTAAAGCTCGAAATCCTTGGCACGGCACACATAGTTTTCTTCAAGAATACGCCCGATATCCTGTGCGGTTGAACCCTCGGGAATCATTACCATGACAGTTTCGGTATATGTTTTGACGGTCTTTAATGTGCTGACAATAATGTCGTAGGACATATTGGATTTAACAATATATTCGCCGTTAAGGAAACCGTTTCCCTTTCCCGAAAGATTTAGATACATCTTAAAGAGAGACGGCATCTCAATAATTCCGTTTTCGTGAAGCACGGCGGCAATCTGATCAACGCCCATATCCTCGCTTACAACTATCTCGTATTCATGAGACTCCTTTGCCATGCCGGTAAAGTCTTTCATCGCGGTAATAAGCTTGACTGCAAGGAAAGTGCCCACGCATATCGACACCACGGAAAGCAGCGCGCCAAGAAAAATCTGTCCGAATGTTCTCGTATGATTTATTCTGTTTTTCTTCTTTTTTCTGCGGCGCTTTCTGACGGGAGTCTGCAAAGGCTGTTCATCATCAAAGGATGGTTGCTCGTCGGGTATAACCGAATCCATAAGGCGAGTCTTTTCGGTGTCTTCCGAGCTGTTAAGGTCGGTGAACTTCTCGCGAGGCATTATTCTGCTTTCGCTTCCGTCAAAGTCGGAATCATCCGTGAAGCTGTCCATTTCCTGAGTTACGCCCAGATCCGACTGCTCCTGAGGAACATTATCATCAAGGAAATCGTTGTTATCCATTGTGACCTCCTGTATTAATCAAAAATTGTCATATCGGCTCTCTCGTCATGAGGCTCCGACGGCACCTGCATACGGAATGAAGCATAGCAGATTATTACGCTTTTTCCGTTGAAGCTGCGCAGAAATCTATCATAGTAGCCCCTGCCATAGCCCAGCCGCAGACCCTCTCCGTCAGCGCAAAGTGCAGGTACGATGCAAAGGGTGTTTTCCCCTGACGTAAAGCAAGCCTCTCGATTGATTGGCTCCATTATGCCAAATCTGCCCGAAGCAAGATCCGAAAACCCGTAAATGCGATGAAATTGAAGCTCGGTATCTCCCGAAACAGGAACTGCAACCGGGACATTCTTTTCAAAGCAGTATTCGATCACACGGCGTGTATCGACCTCGATATCCGTAGAAACATATGTGAGCACAGAATCGGAATTATCAATAAGCGGCTTAAGCTTCAAAAAAATACGCTCGTCCGCAAGCCGTTTGCTTTCCGGCAGCATTTGACTGCGCCTTAGCATAAGCTCCTTGCGCAAAGCCCTCTTTACTTCCTGCATTGCATACCTGCCGCAATTCGCTCAGATTCATGCCTGCCGCAAAGTATCTCGACAAGCTTAAGTCCGAAGTCAACGGCTGCGCCGGGACCCACAGCGGTTGTTATTTTTCCATCGGTAATGACGCTGTCTGCCGAAAGCTCTGCTCCCTCAAGGAATTTCTCAAATCCCGGAAAGCAGGTAGCCTTTTTACCGCGAAGCAGTCCCTTTTTGCCGAGAACAGACGGGGCTGCGCATATTGCGGCAACAGGAATATCATGTGAAACGCAATAATCTATCGCTGCATTGACCACAGCATTCTTCTCAAGATTAAGCGTGCCCGGCATTCCTCCGGGAAGCACTATCATCTCAAGCCGCTCGTCCAACTGAACCTGCATATCAGTGATATCGCAAAGCATTGTGACCCCATGCGAAGCGCAGACAGTATCGCTGCCTATTCCGACCGTTACCACGTCATTTTCAGCTCTGCGAAGAATATCAATCGGCGCAAGCGCCTCTATTTCCTCAAATCCATCAGCCATAAAAACGTATATCATAAGTTACCTCCAAATACAATATCATATTTATCCTCAAGAAAGACAGGATGATAGGACAGCTTTGCTTTTCGCAGATTAAGTGAGCCGGTGTCTTCTTCCCTGTTTATATACTTGTATCTGCCGCCAAGACTTCTGACAAATTCACGGTTTATCGCCGTGTATGCACCCTGATAGGTGCGCAGAGCCTTTTCAACATGAACAACAAATGTATCGTCCGAAGACGGCTCGCCGAAGCAGAAAGCCTGAACCTCGCCGCGCACACGGATAAGTGCCCCAGTATATCCAAGCCTGTCGAAGTACTTGAAACTGCACCTTACGATACAGGTTTCGTCCTCCTTGCTTTTTTGCTCTTCGAGCGAAAGGTCACAGCCGCTGAGGTTCTCTTTGCACCACTGCTCGTTCATTGCAATACATTCTACAATATTCGTATCATCAATGCGCTCGAAGCTCCAATCATTCTCATAAAAGTGATTAAGATGATTCCGCTTTGCGTGGTACTTTTTGCCTTTAAGCTCGGACAAATCCTCCGCAAGATAGATGTAGTCGCTTCCGTCACGGTTATAATGAGCGGATGCCTCGGGAAAAAGCGAACATACCTGCTCTGTTATTTCTTTGTTTGCATACACAAGCAAAGGAATACCGTTTTCTGCACAGTATTGCTTAAGCAGCGATATACCTGTGCTGACATCACAGCCGCCTGTCGGAAAGGAGAATTTGTACTTTCCCTTGCCCATTCCCCAACGAACGAAGTAAAAGCCGCTGTATTCGGCAATTTCGACATTATAAGCCCTGCGCCAAACAAAATTATTACCGAAGGTGTACTCGCAGCCACGGAACTGTGATTTTTCCAAAGCTCGCATTATCCAGTCACGGTCGGTTATCTCAATACCTCTGAAACGAAGCTCACTCATTGATATACTCCTTGATTACCGATAGAATTGCTCTATGTATCTGCTCTATCGGCAATGCAGCATCTCCGTCCGAGCACGGTATCATTTTCCAATTGTCCAGCTTAGCAGTAAGCAAAGCGCTGTCACGGCATTCTCTCATAAACGCAAGATTCCGCTCGTGGATATCCTTTTTGCTGTCATCTCCGCCGTATCTTGCAGAAAGCAGTTTCTGCGACACCTCGATAGGCATATCAAGAAAAAGCACGGCATCCGGACGAGGCAGTCCCAGTTTATTATACTCGTAATCCCACAGCCAATTCAGATAATTCATCTTTTCTTCCTCGGAATTAAGCTTTGTCATCTGATATACTGCGTTTGAAGTCGTATATCTGCCGCAAATAATGATGCTGCCGTTGTCGTAATCCTGCTTCCATGAAGTATTATAGCTGATATATCGGTCAATTGCATAAAAGCTGCTGGCTGCATACGCTCCTGCTGTTCCGTCGCAGGGAATGTCTCCGTTAAGGTAGCGTGTCACAATTTTACCGCTGTCGGACTCATAATCCGGAAAGCTTATCTGTTTTACAGGCAGACCTAAACGCAAAAGCTCATCTGCCGCAAGCTGAAGCTGTGTGGACTTGCCGCAGCCGTCAAGCCCCTCCAACACAATTATTTTTCCTTTGTTCATACATACCTGTCCTATGATAATTTAACTTATACATTATTTATTGTACCACATAAGTTCAATTAAGTCAATCGTTTTTTATCAATGATTAGATAGAATTCGTGTTGAATTGTCAATGATAGGTGACACTCACTCCAAAAAAATAATAAATTAAGC
>JBJESD010000005.1:0-71229 GCA_051882595.1 Oscillospiraceae bacterium
GCTGCGGTATCCGCGTCTATCGCGGCGTTTTCTTCATCCGTCAGCGAAAGCCCCAAAGCGGAGAATTTCTCCGCCATTATCTTCTCGTTGATAAGGTAGTTGATAATATACTCTCTGCGCTCTGCCATCACCTGCTGATACTGCTCCAGCGAATCGTCGGTGATCATGTAACCGGCAAGATAGTACTTGTACTCTTTCATAAAGTCGCCGAAGGTGATATTCATATCTTTCCTGCCGTCAAATTCCACCACGGTCTTGCTTAATGCAACGCCCGAGGAAAGCACCGAGGCGCCCTGTGTGACGACCACCGGCAATGTGTTTTTATCCGAGCCGCAGCCCACCGCCGTAAGCAGCATGACTGCCGCGGCGATTATTGAAATCAGTTTTTTATTCATCTGTGTTAACTCTCCCCCAAAATCAAGAAGCGTCAGCAGCCGTACCGGTCTGCTCGGGCGCTGTTACCGCAATGGCAGCGTAATCTATTTCAAAAGCATATTCCGCCTCCCACTGCGCGATGGTTTCCTCGTACTTTGCTGTCTTGGCTTTTTCAGTAAGCGTCTCCAGAATATATCCGATGAACATATCAAGATTCTCCTGCGGAATGCTTGCGTCGGAAGCATACATCACAATATGCCATCCGTAATCCGTCGCCGCCAGCACATAATCGCCGATATTCTCCAGCGAATAAGCCGCGTCAACAAAATCCTTTACATAAGAAACGCTGTTCGGAATAACGGTGTATCCGTTAGGGAACGCCTCGGAGCCTGCTGCGTCCGCGCTGTACTCGGAAATAAGCTCGTCGAAATCCGCACCGTTGTCAAGCATATTCAGGATTTCGTCCGCCTTTTCCTTTATCTCAGCCAGCTTCTCCTCACGAAGTGCGTTTGCGCCCTCTTCATCGCCGTTCTTGCGCATAGCCATTATCTCGTCGCTGTCTATCTCCTCAAACGCGATGAGGATGTGCTTTATATTGCGTGAGTTCTCGGGCAGCCAGAACGACGTGCCGGTTCCGCCTGTTTCGTAGGTTACGGGATCCTCTGCGTACTGCTTCTTGACATCCTCGATATACTTGTTAAGCACGTCCTCAGCCTCGCTGCGCTCAATCACGACATCCTTTGTGATGTACTCCTCAACCTTCTGTGAGATAAGCTCATTGCGCTGCCACATAAGCAGATCTTCCTTAGTCAGAAGGCAGTCCGCGAGGTACTTGTCAAACTCCTGCTTACCGCGCTCGAGCTTCTGCTCGTCGCTTATGGTAGACGGATCGACGGAGTCGCCGTAATCGGCAGCTTCTCCGAAATACTTGTATTGATTGTTGAGGTTCTTCTCATACTCCTCATTCAGAGCGTCAAGCTCCTCCTGCGTTAAAACGTCAAGGCCAAGCTGTCTTGCCTTATCGTTGATGATCCGCTCGCTGACTAAATAACTTATAATAGTACTGCGGCGATCGGCGGCACTTTTCTGATACTCGGTCAGCATATCATTAAATCTTCCCTCGCCATTGTAGGAATCCGCCACCGACTTGAGATAATACAGATACTCCTTTTTGAAATCGAGATAATTTACGGCAAGCTGATCCGCATTCTGTATACCTGCGCCCTTAGGGGCGGCGATTATGTCATCGTCATCCAGATCCACGGAAACGATGCAGGACTCGAAATACTTCGTTCCCGTTGTAAACGAGCAGCCTGCCATCGATAAAGCAACAACAGCTGCCGCAGCCACAGTTAATAATCTTTTGGTCTTCATGTTTTTCCTTTCTTTTTTCGGACGAAATCAAATCAATTATACGGAACAGAGAGCATGATTGCACACTGACCCGATTATACATATACCATTATATCATACTTTCAATCAAAAATAAACAGTAAAATGTAAATAAAATATGAAATATTTCTGAAAAAGTGATGTTTTTTTCTCAAAAGTATGATATAATAGATTAAAGTGTCTACTATACAATCAAAATCCTCATACATTTTCAGCTCAAGAGTAATTCCACACAACTATTACCATACAGATGTAAAGCCGGATCGTTCGGCTGACACTCCTAAAACAATTTCCGGAATTAAGGAAAATTCCGACAGACGGGTTGCCATAATAAGTTGCTGCGTGCGTCGGACAATTACATATCTTCGAGGATTTTACTGCTTTGTACAAAAAACAGAATACCGAAGCCTGCCGGGCAAAGCGCGGCAGTTTCGCAAAGATAAAAACGGAGGTAATTCGATATGTCAATAAGCTGGCTGAAAAAAATATCCGCGCTGCTGGCTCTCTGCATGACGATAGGATGCTTATCCGCCTGCAATGGAGATAAAAACACCGATTCCGGCGAGGGCACCGCAGAAGCCACACCCGAGGCTGAACAAGAGGAAATTATTAAGGTCGGATACATATTCAACGGCGACTGCAGTCTTGACAGCTATTCTGCGCAGGCAAACAGACAGCGCCTCGGAATTTCCGCCTATACCAAAGTAGAATCCTGCTATATCGACAACGTAAGCATCACCGACTTTCCGGCGGCGGTTGACGTGCTTGTCGCAGACGGCTGCACCTATATAATCTCCGGAAGCTGGCTGTACAACAATGCCGTCAGCAATGTCGCAGGCAAAAACATGAATATAAACTTCGTCAGCCACGGCGCGCGCATAAGAACAGTCAACGTCTACGCATACACCGAGCAGGTATACGAGGGCGCTTATGTAGCAGGTATGGCAGCTGCCTTTAACTCCAAAACGGAAAAGATCGGCATTGTTGTGGATCCCGATATGCTCCATTCAAAGCCGGTGATCAATGCCGCCGCACTGGGAACGCAGCTGGTATTTGAAAACGCACAGACCGTCGTTGCCTTCGCTTCAAGCACTAACGAGATACACAAAGCGGCAGACGCGCTTGTCGCACAAAACTGCGATGTCATCATAAGCTATACCGAATCCGCCGAAACAGTCGACTACTGCAACTCCAAGGGAATAAAGGTTATCGGCTGCCTTGATTACAGCGAAAATGCCTCGGATTACGAAAACATGATCATGTACTTCCACGTCGACCACGACAGCTTTTATCTGGCGCAGAGCAAGCTGATACAGCTCGGCACATGGGAGCCGCAGGCATATGTCGGCGACCTTTCAAACGGAGTTGTCTGCGTATCCGACGCACTTGAGGCTGCGGCGGACGGCACACAGCACATCATAGACAAGCTTGTTCCGAAAATAGCCTCCGGCGAGGCGTATATCTTCTCCGGCGAGCTTAAGAACACCGCCGACAACGTTATGGTGCAGCGCGGCAGCAGGCTGGAGCCTGCCGAAATATATGCCATGGAATGGTATGTCCGCGGCGTACAAACCCTTGACTCATTCATAGAGCCCAATATCGAGCTAGAAAACAGCGAAATGGTCATCAAGCGCTGATTCACGGTATACTTGCAAAACTCCGCTTGCCGCAAAGACAGGCGGAGTTAATATATATGCGCATTTCCCCGAGCTGACATAATACATATTTAAATATATAGCACAGTATCCGCACACGAAATCTCATGATTGACAGCGAAAAGCTTTTGTGATACAATAATAATGTATATTTGTACATATTAAATTGTGGGGAGGGCTGCCTATGATATGCGGAAGATGCGAACGCGAATTCGACTATAATAAACAGGATTTTTGCAGCTACTGCAAAACAGTTCACACCGCCGAGGGCGAGCCCGTGCGCGATATCATCGGCGTAGTAAAGTACATAGCAGACCGCTTCGGCGCAGATGTCCTGCTTGACCGCAGAAAAACAGATTCCCTTGTCGCAGATATTTTCCCTAAAGAGAACGCTATCCGCAGACAGCTTTATGTCGCCCTCTACGATGGCTGCGCCAAAAAGCTTATCGGTGTTCGGGGAAAACCGTTCGAGGTGCGCTGCGCAGCCGCCGCAAGGTGCGTCAAATCCCTGCGCGATGAGGTCGGACTTAAGGGCAAAAGCGCCGCGGATGCGGTTGAGGCTATCGGTCAGGCTCTCGGCTGCGAAATTGCTTTCAAGCGGCCGGCAGAAACTCCCGTTTCGCAAACCGAGTGCAAAAAGAACATCACCGACCCCGCCGAGCAATACAGCCTCGGCAGACATTTCGACAGAATAAAAGCCTACGACAAGGCACTGTACTGGTTCGAGCAGTCCGCCCTGCAGGACTGCGGCGAGGCGCAATACTATGTCGGCTCGTACCGGCTGGAGGGCAGAGCCTGCAATCAGGATGTCGGGCAGTCGTGGGAATGGTTCCTGCGCGCGGCAGAAAACGGAGTGCCGGCAGCGCAATACATGACCGCCCAGTTCCTGGCAGAGGGCATCTCCTGCGAGCGGAACGAGGAGCAGGCATTCAAATGGTTCATGGACGCAGCGCTTGCAGGCTTCGAGGACGCTATCAACGTCATTGCGCTGTGCTACGAAAACGGCGTGTATGTGTCAAAAAATGCGGAAATCGCCGCGAAATGGCGCGGCGGCTTCACTCCCGAGCAATACACAGAGGAAGAGGCAGAGCAGCCGCAGCCGCTCGTAAGCGACGGAGAGGAGCTGTATCAGAGCGCAAGGCGCTGCCTTTCGGAGCAGAACTATGAGGGCGCAGCGATGTTCTATAAGCGCGCTGCCGAAATGGGTCACGCAAGGGCGCAGTGCAGCTACGGCAAATGCCTGTATCTCGGCAGCGGAACGGCAAAGAACCCTGCCGCAGCATTTGCATGGTTCGCAAAGGCAGCCGAGCAAAACCTCGATATTGCGCAGTATAACCTTGGCATAATGTACCTTAAGGGAGTTTATGTCGAGAAAAACCGCGACGAGGCAAAGCGCTTCTTCGAGCTTGCCGCGCGCAACGGTCACCAAGAGGCTGAAAAAATACTGGCTAAGCTAAAATAAGGCAGCACCGCAGGAATTATGCAGTTTTGCCGAAATACGGAGGAATATGAAATGTTGACAGCAGCAGTTATCTTAACAAAATGCAGACAGGAGCACAAGCTTTTCGGTATCCGCACCGAGCAGCGCGATGACGGCGCCTGGTACGCAACATGGGCATTCAAAGTATCCGAGGATACCGCACAGCGTGAAAAGTTCGGCGACACCAAGATAAGCGGAAACATCTATGTTACCACAGAATACCCGACCTGCCCCTACTGCGGCGGCAAGGGCTTCTTCCAGTGCGCAGACTGCGGCAAAACAACCTGCTGGAACGGTGAAAACGAAACAGTATGCGAATGGTGCGGCAACTCCGCCGAAACCGCCGCAGAGGAAAAGTTCGACTCCATCACCGGCGGCGGCTTCTGATTTGTTCATATTGTCCAATCATACAACAATAAGCCTGAAGATAATATCTCGGGCTTATTTTTTGTGCAATTCATAAGTATTTCATTCAAGGTAATCCCTGCAAATCAAATAATATATCCTATGATATGACGAAAAATACTGATTTTGGAAGATGTTAAGTTGAAAACTCCTAGATATGTTGAATATTTTGTTGAAAGTTTTTTGTTTAATTTAGACAATCCTAATAATAATACTTGATTAATTATTCTGCAAAAAACAGAAAATCATCCCGTATAATCACAAAATCCGAAAATTGTGTTGACGAAAAAAATGTTTTTGGATATACTATAAGCAAGAGATTAAACAGCGTCCCGCTGTTGTCTTGATGGTATTAGAGACAGAAGCAAAGAAGTAATTCGGTACAGGCAATAATATTTTATCATACGGAGGATTTTTACCATGTGCATGAAAGACATCGAAGTTAAAAACCAGGTTGGTCTGCACGCTAGACCCGCAACTTTCTTCATCCAGAAGGCTAATGAATTCAAGTCTTCTATCTGGGTTGAGAAGGAAGAGCGCAGAGTAAACGCAAAGAGCCTTCTCGGTATCCTTTCTCTCGGCATTGTTGGCGGCGCAAAGATTCGCATCATCGCTGACGGCAGCGACGAGCAGCTTGCTGTTGACGGTCTTGTTAAGCTTGTTGAGAGCGGTTTTGCTGAGTAATCCGGCACTGATTGGTTTTTTTATGTAATTTTACCGCATAGTGCGGTCGGCAGGGCAGAAATCGGCTTTTGGTCGGGTTTCTGCCCGTTTGTTTTTCGGAGGGACTATGAGAAAGCTTCTTATCGCAGCTGCCGCCGCAGTTGTGATGCTTATGAGCGGCTGCGCACAGCTGCCGGATGGTTATAAGCAGGTAAAAGCCGCCAAGGAGAAATACGAAACGCTGGACAGCGCCACAACAACAATGACCGATCTTGTGACCGGCGAAAAAATAATGGAGTTCAGCTTCTTCTTCACCCAAAAGGATGAAATGGTGCTGTACTATTACGGCAAGGACGGCGACGATGAGATGTATGCGTACAGCAACGGAGCCGAGTACTTTTATAAAGAGCCGGACGCAGAAAAATGGAAGGTCATAGGCTCTGACGATGAGAATTATCTGTATAATCTGTACAACAGGAAATACCGCTATCCCTATGCCGAGGGAGGGATATTCTTCCTCGACGGAACCTCGGTCAATTCGGCGCGCGTGACCGAGAACGGCGACGGCTCGCTCTCTGTCAGCTACGAATACAACGCAGATAAGCTCAACAAGTCCACAAAGGGCATCCTTGATAATGTCAGCGAGTTTTCATCGCTCGAAACCGTGTTCGAGATAAACCCGGAGGGTTACATCACGGAGTATACCCAGACCGCTGTTGTCACGGATAATTCCGGAACGCTGCGCGATATCAACGTGCGTATCAATGTAGACAATATGAATAACGTTTTCGACCTCCCGTATCCCGTGGACGCGCTGGAAAAATAGCACTCTGCACGTTTTTTCCGAAAATCGGTTTACAGAGTTTACTTTATAAATAGCTTGTCCGATTGTCAAATGATACAGTTTTGCAACGGAAAATATGTGAATGTTGTCTGAAAAAATCTCCAAATAGTTACAAAACGGTTACAAAAGGTTGCAAAACGGTTACAAAAATGTTATACTTCAATTAATAAGATTAAGGCAACCGTCACAAAATTTGCCTCATTTAATTCGGTTATCAGAAGAAATAAAAATGTTAGGAGGAAACATGGTTTCCAACAAAACAATATCAAATACATCCGCAGAAGCGGCACAAAGCCCGGCAGGCAAGCTATACAACGGCTTATATAGTTTCGGCGAATATATCTTTTCCGTTATCCTGAGCTTTTTCTCTGCTGTGAAAAGCGCTTTTCTGGATTTCATGGACCGCAACGAGCACAGACTTGCCGCTGCCGCCAAATGGTTCAGAAAGCTCGGAAGAAAGCTGATTCATCCGTTCTCGCGCCACCACAAGGCAACCAAAATGAGCCTTGCGGAAATAAAAAAGACGCGAGAGGAACACGGATTTCTCAAGGCTTTTCTCGAAACACTTGCTATGTTCGGCAGGTTTGTATTCGGAAAGCACGGCATCGCATATTCGCTGTTCAATTACGCGCTGCCCATAATCAGCATGGTAATGCTGTTCAATATAGTATCCTACGCAAACAGCATGACATATACGCTAAAGCTTTACGTCAACGATGAGTTTATGGGGTATGTCAGCAGCGAAACGGTATTCACCGACGCCGAAAGAATCGTTCAGCAGCGTATCAATTACATGGACAGCAATACCGAACCGGTTTCGTTCGAGGCTACCTATCAGCTCGAAAACGTGGAAAACAACTATACCATGACAAAATATCAGCTTGCGGACAAGCTGCTTATTTCTTTGGGTGCCGAAATAGAACGCGCTTACGGAATGTACATCGGCAACTCGTTCTACGGCGCTCTGGTGGATAAAACCCCGATCGAGAACACGCTTGAGGAACTGCTCGACCAATACCGCACCGGCGCAAGAAACGAAACTGTCGCGTTTGAGAATATCATCACATACGAGCCGGGAATGTATCTGTCCGAAAGTATAGTAGATCCGGAGTCTATCATCAGTATCATCACATCCAAAAAGTCCGTTGCTGTTACGTATACTGCGGTTGAGGGCGATTCTCCGTTAGCCATAGCAGATAAACTTGATATGTCCATCAGCGAGATCGCCGCACTTAATCCCGGCTTTTCCGAGGATACTGAAGTATTCATCGGCAGTACGTTCCTCATACAGCAGGAAGAGCCATTCCTTGCAGTCACCGTAACGCGCACCGAGGTATATACCGAGCCGACCGATTACGACGTAGAGTACTATGACGACAGCACGAAATATCAGGGCTCATCCGTTATCGTGCAGGACGGCGAATACGGAAAGGACCGAATCACCGCCGATGTATCCTACATCAACGGCATTGAGGTCAGAAGAAAGATAATCAGCCGAACAACGATCGAAGCACCCATACCGAAGATAGTGGCAAACGGAACAAAACCGCCGCCCCCTAACGCAAGCATTTCCACTGTCGAAGTGGGCAAGATGCTCTGGCCTGTCGGCGGCAGCGGAGGACTGATAAGCGAGCTCCCCTACGGCTACGGCGGATATTACGCGCATTCGGGCATTGATATCGCGGCAGACTACGGCACTCCGATATATGCCGCAGATAACGGTACCGTTATCCTGGCAAGGTGGTACGGCGACTATGGAAACTGCGTAATGATAGAGCACGACAACGGCATTGTAACCGTGTACGCTCATGCAAGCTATCTCCATGTTTACGAGGGACAGCGCGTAACCCAGGGCGAGGCAATAGCAGATGTCGGCTCGACAGGACGCTCCACCGGCAACCATCTCCATTTCGAGGTGCGTATCAACGGAGTATGTATGTATCCGCTTAATTACCTGCCCGAGCACGCATTTGCATCGTGGTGCGTTCGCTGGTAATAAGTTCATTATATCATCACATCATCAGCGCTGAAATTATTCAGCGCTCAGACTGGCGATAAACCGCCATCTGCGGTGTCAGCGCCGCTGCGACAGCCACAAAGGCTAGTCGCAGCGGCGCTTCCTAGCATCTGACGATTTCTCAACAGTCTGATATTTGACTTTTTCGACAAGCTCAGTGCTGAAATGATTCAGCGCTGGGCTTGTCGTTTTCTCGACATACGCCAAAAAGCACATATTGCAAAAGAAAAAATTTATTTCCTGTATTTGCGCTTGACTTATTGCAAATTATCATGTATAATGTTATATGTGGAGAATGTTACATAACGCGAACATTCGATTGACAGTTTTTTCACAAGGCGTTATGTACTTCAGATACCAATAAAAACATAAGGAGATAATAATCATGGCTTTAACAAAAAACCCTAACATTATCAAGTGGGTTGACGAAATGATCGCCCTCACAAAGCCCGATTCCGTAGTTTGGATCGATGGCTCCAAAGAGCAGCTCGACAAGCTGACAGAAGAGGTTTGCTCGCTCCCTGCGGACAGCAAGGATATCATGTACCGCCTGAATCAGGAGAAGCTCCCCGGCTGTCTGTACCATAGAACCCTGCCCAACGACGTTGCGCGCGTTGAGGACAGAACCTTTATCTGCTCCAGAGAAAAGGAAAATGCAGGTCCCACAAACAACTGGATGGATCCCAAGGAGATGTACGCAAAGCTTACTCCCCTTTACGACGGTGTAATGAAGGGCAGAACAATGTATGTTATCCCCTATTCTATGGGTCCTATCGGCTCCCCTATCGCAAAGGTAGGCGTTGAGATCACAGACTCTATCTACGTTGTACTCAACATGAATATCATGACAAGAATGGGCAAGGCTGTTCTCGACAGCTTCGGTGAGGAGTCCAACGACTTCGTTCGCTGCCTGCACTCCAAGGCTGATGTTGATCCCGAGAAGAGATACATCGTACAGTTCCCCGAGGACAACGCTATCTGGTCCGTTAACTCTGCTTACGGCGGAAACGTTCTGCTGGGCAAAAAGTGCTTCGCACTGCGTATAGCTTCCTATCAGGGCTGGAAGGAAGGCTGGATGGCAGAGCATATGCTTATCCTCGGCGTTCAGAAGCCCGACGGTGATGTAAAGTATATCACAGCTGCATTCCCCTCTGCCTGCGGCAAGACAAACCTCGCTATGCTTATCCCCCCTGCCTGCTACACAGAAAAAGGCTACAAGGTGTTTACAGTCGGCGATGATATCGCATGGATGAAGCCCGGCGAGGACGGCAGACTGTACGCTATCAACCCCGAGAACGGCTTCTTCGGCGTTGCTCCCGGTACAAATGCAAAGTCCAACTTCAATGCGCTCGAGTGCACAAAGAAGGACGCTATCTTTACAAACGTAGCTATCAACAACGACGATATGACAGTTTGGTGGGAAGGTCTTGACAAGAATCCTCCCGTTAACGCTACCGAGTGGAAGGGCGAAAAGGTCAACGGCGTAGAGTTCACCTCCGTTATCGCTGCCGACGGCAAGCCCCAGAAGCTGGCTCACCCCAACTCCAGATTTACTGCACCGGCAAGAAACTGCCCCTGCCTGTCTCCCGAGTTCGACAACCCCAAGGGTGTTCCCGTTTCCGCTATCGTATTCGGCGGCAGACGTGCTTCCACAACTCCTCTGGTATACCAGTCCTTTGACTGGACGCACGGCACATATATCGGCTCTGCCGTTTCCTCCGAAACAACAGCTGCCGCAACAGGTGCAGTAGGCGTGCTCCGTCACGATCCTATGGCTATGAAGCCCTTTATCGGCTATAACGTTGGCGATTACTGGGCACACTGGATCGAAATGGGCAAGAAGCTCGGCGACAAGGCTCCCAAGATCTTCAATGTAAACTGGTTCAAGCAGGACGAGAACGGCAACTTCATCTGGCCCGGCTTCGGCGACAATATGCGTGTACTCGACTGGATCATCAAGAGATGCGAGGGTACTGTTGACGCAGTAGAAACAGCTATCGGCTACCTCCCCAAGAAGGGAGACATCAACCTCGAGGGTATCGAGGACCAGATCACTCCCGAGATCGAGGACAAGCTGCTTGCAGTTGACACTGACCTGTGGAAGAAAGAGATCGCTGAAATGCGCCGCTACTACAAGGATGATATCGCTGCTAACGGCGGTAAGATTCCTGCTGAGCTTTGGGCAGAGCTTGACAAGCTTGAAGCAAGACTCAACAAGTAAGCTGACGCTGATTAATACAGCATAATAACAGCCGCCGTACCACGACCCGGTACGGCGGCTTTGTGTTGACAATAACGTTGAGGTGTAGTATAATTAATTCATGGCTGAGGCATACCATAAATTAATGCCCCGGGTCAGGTTACATAGAAATAACAGTAACACCGTTTTCCGACTTATGTAAGAAATACGGAAATATGGCTGCTGCGCGGCAAATGTATCATACGATGATTGTGCAGTGCCGCAATAAGAATACTATCGTAGGAGATGATATATAATATGACACCCGAGGAAAACAAGCCGATAAAGCGGTATTCTCTGGGCGAGGAGATATTCAATTCCGTAACGCACGGGGTGGGAAGTCTGCTGTCCATTGCAGGCACGGCAGTGCTTATTGTGCTTGCCGCGATATACTCAAACGCATGGGGCGTTGTAAGCTGCGCAATTTACGGCGCCTCGCTGATAATACTATACACCATGTCAACGCTGTATCACGCGATAACTCACCCGAAAGCAAAGGCGTTTTTCCGCATTATGGATCACAACACAATATTCTTTCTTATCGCCGGAACATATACGCCGATTACGCTTGTTGCACTGCGCGGTGCGCTTGGCTGGGTGCTTTTCGGAATTGTATGGGGCGCCGCAGCGCTGGGAATTGTGCTTAACTCCATCGATCTTGAGAAATTCCGCAAGCCGTCCGTAGTCTGCTACATCGCCATGGGCTGGGTGGTTATCATCGCAATAAAGCCTATGCTGGAAAACGTCTCAGCGCTGTCACTGTGGTTCCTGCTTATCGGCGGAATATGCTATACCGGCGGAATTATTTTCTACGCGATAAAAAGCAAGAAGTATTTCCATTCCGTCTGGCACATCTTCACCGTTGCAGGAAGCGTATTCCATTACTTCTCCATACTGCTGATGATCATTAACGATAGGGCATAAATCCCCCTGACGTATATCGCAGCATATGTACGCAGCGAGCCTTTCCGCATAACATAAGCCCTCCTGTTGTGAAGCTTCACAACAGGAGGGCTGCTTTATTATTTCGGTGCAAATTGGATGGGCTGTTTTTCGATACTCTTGTCAAGCGACGGTTGGATTATGCATTGTGCTGTTCAAGATACTCTATATACGACCGCTCCGGAATTGGTTTGGAGTAGTAGTATCCCTGCAGATAATCCACGCCAAGTTCAATCAGCAGGTCCGCCATCTCACGGTTCTCAACGCCCTCCACCACGATGCCCTTGTCAAGGCTTTTCAGCATCATTACAGTGTGCTTAAGCACGTTCATCGCCTCTTCATTTTCCATTGCCGGCCACAGAATGCTCTTGTCTATCTTAACAATGGAGAGCGGCAGGCGGATAAGGTAGTTTGCCGTGGAAAAGCCTGTACCGTAGTCATCCATGGAAAAGGACGAGCCTGCCCGTACAAGTGCGTCCATGGTATTGATAAGCACCTTGTCATTGATGCTGTGCGCAGTTTCGGTTATCTCAAAATTGATGCGTCCCGGCGCGATTTTGAACTCTTTCATTATTGCCAGCAGCGTAGCGGACAGGTTTTCCTGCATACATTGGATGGTGGAGAGATTGACCTCGATGTACTCCACTCCAAGGCGGAAGATGTCGCTGTGGTGCATAAATTCGCATACCTTGCGGAAGATTATTTCTCCGATCTGAACAATAAGTCCGTTGCGTTCGGCAAGCGGAATAAATTCGTCGGGCGGAATAAAGCCAAGCTCGGGATCAATAAGCCTTACCAGCGCCTCTGCAGAGGTGAACTTGCCCTTTTCGGTGGAATAAAGCGGCTGGAAATATACCCTGAATTCATCGTTCTGAATAGCGCGCTTCATGATGTGAACTATCTGATTTTCGCGGTTCTTCTTTCCAAGCGCTTCCGCGGTAGCCTTGATAACCTCGTTGCTGTCATCCTGACTTCTTTGCTTGAGGCAGAACTCAAGCGCATCCGTAACATCCTCGGGCTTTTCGGCGAAGTCCGGATAGTCGATACTGCACATACGCGGAGAGAGCTGAACCTCTGTGCCGTTGATGATGCACGGCTTTGCAAAGTGTGCTTTGATGCGTATCACGGTGCTTTCAAGGTCGCCGGTGAATTCGCTTATCATAATGGCGTAGCGACAGCCATACAGGTGATAGACATCGCGCGAACCGAACTCCTTCATAAGATATCGGGAGATAGAGTCGATAAGCTCGTTTGCGTTCTTGACGCCCAGAATGCAGTTGATATACTGGAAGTCATCCGGAACAAACGAAACAACCGTAAACGGTGTTCCCTTTAGCATATGCTTTTCGATAGTCTTATTAAAAGCATACTGATTAAAGCAGCCTGTCGTCTTGTCGATATAATCGTCCGGATTCTGAAGCGACACATAAACCACAATAAGGTAAAGCGCGCAGGCAAAGCTCTGAAGCAGCACATTGCTGAAAACAGCCTGCAAAATTATCGCGGCGATAAGCGAAAGATTGAAGATAATAACCGAAACGGTCTGGTACTTGGTAAGATTGCGGCGGAACTTCACGCATAGCAGGAAGCAGTGGAACAGCATTAATATTGCCAAAATGTAAAGCACCGACATCAGAGGACCGTGACAATAGTTGTTGTTTTCGTCGAAATAAATCACCCACTTTGTAATCGGTGTGCTAAAAATCAACAGCGCATCCGCCAGTATTACCGCAACCGCAATCAAGCGGTCTAACAAAGTGGTACGGTTTTCCTTTGTAATGGCAAGTACATACACATAGTACAACACAGCACATCCATTGAACGCTGCAAGATACACCATGTTTGCGGCATAATTAAGCCAAACGGGAACAGTATCCGAATGACCAATGGTATAAACCGTGGCAAGATCCATTACTGTGGCGAAAAAGTTAGCGCCAAGCATACCTGCATACAGCTTGTTTGCGTAAGAGGGAAAGTTGCGCCGTATGGCAAGCAGCAAACCAAAAATAAGAATGATAAAGCACGCGGCTATATCATATTCATAAATATACTCCATCTTTTACCTTCGCAATCTTCATTATGTTTAAGCGCCAAAGCAAAAAGAAGCATAAACGTCACATAAAGCTACGTCTTCTGTCACGCTTTAGCGCACAGCTGCACTGATATTGTTACTTTTCATTATAAAGCAATTGTTGCGGTTTGTCAATCAAAATAGAATGATTTTTTTAAGCTGCGATGTTTTTTCGCGCACGAATTGACGCTATCATGTGCCGAATGTCAGCGCTTGCTGCATACACGGTCAATCGGAGTACTCGGTTATTTCACAGAGAGCCGAGCCGAAATCAATTTTTGTTCCCAGAAAAATCGGCGCTGCCGAGCCCTGCGGAACTTCCTTTTCTTGTCCGTTGGGAAGCACGCACCTCCATACATCCGAAGTGTGGTTCTTAAGCCCCCACAGCGAGGGATTTACCTTGTTGCGTACAACCTCGGCGGTTACTGAAATATCATCGCCGAACAGCTTGGTTCCGTCGGACAGGAGAATGCGGTTCTTTCCTCCGGCAAGAACAAGAGGCGGTGCAAAGTGAGCTCCGCACGGACAGATGAATTTTCCGTCCTCATCCTTGGCGTATGAGGGCGCAAAGCCCTGAGCGCCGCAGGTGCAGCAGCAGATATCCGAGCGAAGCCTTACAAGCAGGTCAAGCCACTGCTTTTCAATAAGACGCTTTTCCGGCTGATGAAGCCCTGTGGTGAACGAAAGTGTGAACGCCTCGCGTATGTACTCGGGCATGATTTTCCAGAACTTGATGATGTTATTGTGCACGCCCCTCACAGGTCGGTTGGAGTCGTCCTCCGGGTCATAGACGAACATCGGCTCAAAGCCGTAATGGCGGCGCTCGGCGTCCTCTGTCAGGCATACGCTCTTAAGCACCTTGCCGCCCTCAAGCGGATCGCCGCGCAGCAGCAGCCGGAACAGCAGCACTGCCAGCGAATATCGGTCGGTAAGCTTATCCGGCGCCTTTTCGCCGCGAACTATCTCGGGCGCCATATAGCCGGGCTTTCCGGCAATTCCCAAGTGCTCGCCATATGGAGCGATGTTATCGCAGTCGCAGATCCTTATATCCCCGTCGGCAGGGCGTATGAAAAAGCCGCCGTCGTTAAGGTCCTGATAGCTTTTTCCGCTGTTGTGCAGCTCGCGGAACGCAGAAGCAATGCGAATTGCAGCATTGACGATAGCGTACAAGTCCGAGAACCTCACACGGGCATTTAGTATATCGGAAAACGGCGCATATTCGGGCGGGATAAGCTCCATAAGAAAGCCGAATACACCGTCACTGTTCTCGGTAAGTATAAGCGGCATCATGAATGCCTCGGATACGCTTGCACCTGACGCAAGCGCACTGAGATTTTCTCTGAAAAGCTCGGGCTGCTTAAGCTTGTTGGTAAAGTACATTTTCAGCGCGTAGTCCTGTCCGCGGTACGACGCGCGATATACCGCTCCCTGTCCGCCCTGACCCAGAGTCCGGGTTATCTCGGCTTCTCCGCCGAGCTCAAGCGGTATCCTGTCGCCGACCTTGAATGTTTTTGCACCCATGATATTCACCTCTTAATTGATTTGATAAGATGATTATAACATTTTTCTAGCTTTTTTTCAAGTGGGAGTATTTTTGCACCGTCATTATCCTTTTGGAAAATTATTGATAATGATAGTTGATTTTGCCGAGCTACTATGTTATAATAAATATGTATATTATTTCACTAATGTCAAAAATGATCCGGAGGAATAGCATGGATTTGTGTTTCAAGTTTCAGATTCTCGCAATCGGCGTGCTGTTAGTTATAATGACAGATTCTCTGTTCAGCAAAAGGCTGCCGCTGATTTCTACAAGGGCATTCCACCTGTTCTGGGGCGCCTCTATGGTAAATCTGCTGGGAGATATTGCGTCCTACTACACCCTGACGCATATGGACAGCGTGCCGGAGTGGGCCAACCGACTGGCTCACCAGATATACATAGGCTCGCTTGACGCAATTGTATTTATACTGTTCATATATGTCTGCCTGCTGTCAGGCGTTCAGCGGCGCATTCCCAAAATACTGATGCTCGGCTTTTCGCTGCCGTTTCTCGTGGCGCTTGCCTTTGCCTTGTTTGCACCCATATACTATGTAGCGAACGAGCACGGCGCATATTCGTACGGCCCGATGGTCACTGTATTCTACCTTTCCATTGCTGTATACATAATATCTATCTTTATTATTCTTTTCAGAAAAAACAGTGTTTTCAACAGCGACAGCTCAGTTTCGGATGTTATCGCAGACCTTAAGCGCGCAAGGATATCCATTGCCGTAGGTCTTTGCATCTGGATCGTGGTTGCACTCGTTCAGTTCATCACAAAATACTGGCTTATCTCCGGAATGGGCGTAGCTCTTATGGTTATGTATGTTTACATAAGATTTGAAAATCCGCGCGAATACGCCGATTCCGAAACAGGCACGTTCAACCGCCGTGCATTCCATATAATGGTTCCCGAAATGTACGCCAGAAAAAAACCGTTTTATCTCGTCAGCTTCTCCCTTGACAATATCATGAGCATCCAGAAAACCATGGGCTATGACATGACGAAAAAAATACTGCGTCAGGCTGCCGATCAGATAATGTTCGCCGTTCCGGGAATACAGCTTTATCATTCGCGCTCGCATACCCTTACGGCGTTTATAGAGAACAAGGAGGACCTCGACAAGCTTGCCTCGCGAAGCGAACTGTGGAATTTCAAATGCACCGCCTCGCTGTCCGACGGAACATTCACACCCAGCTATCACCTTACGATACTGGAATGTCCGAAATATGCCGCCAATACCGACGAGCTGTACGATACTCTGGATTACTGCCTTTCACAGCCGTCGCTGCGCGGTGAGGGCAAAATTTACTACATCAACGATGAGATAATCAACAGCAAGAATTACCGCCTTGCTGTTCTCGATATACTGACAAAGGCAGTAAAGGAAAAGGCTTTCACCGTAGTCTACCAGCCGATATATTCCGCGCACAAAAAGCGCTTTGCCTCGGCGGAGGCTCTGGTGCGCCTTAAGGATACCGAAACAATCGGCTTTATCTCACCCGAGTACTTCATCCCTCTTGCAGAGGAGCAGGGGCTTATCGGCGATATCGGAAACATCGTGTTTGAAAAGGTATGCGAATTTGCCGCACGCGAAAAGCTGTGGCAGCTTGGCATCGAGTATATCGAAGTAAACCTTTCGGGCGTTCAGAGCGTTGACCTCAGCATAGTCGCGACGCTCACCGGTATAATGAAGCGCTACGGCGTGCACCCGGGATTTTTCAATCTCGAAATAACCGAAACCGCCTCAATAGACGGCGGTGATATGCTGGTATACAACATGGAGCAGTTCCGCAGGCTCGGCTGCCACTTCTCCATGGACGATTTCGGCACGGGCTACTCCAATCTGGCGCAGATGGCAAGAGTACACTTCGAGCTTATCAAGCTGGACAAGAGCCTTATCTGGCCATGCTTCGGGGATAGCGACACCGAAGAACCGCGGATCATACTTGACAGCTGCATTGACATGATACTGCGGCTGGGCGCAAATATCGTTGCAGAGGGCGTTGAAACCGCCGAACAGGCAGATTTGCTTATCGGCAAGGGAGTTGAGTACCTTCAGGGATATTACTTCTGCCGTCCCTCAAACGAAACGGATTTCCTCGCGGCAGTGAAGAAGATGCTTGCACAGTCTAACGCCTGAAAATCGCGGCAAGCATAGCCGCCATTAATATGTACGCCTAATATATAATGATGCCCCACAGTTCACTGTGGGGCATCACAGGCTGTCGATAAACCGCCATCTGCGGCGTCAACCACATAACGGCAGGCACAGATAGGATGTCTGTGCAGTTACCCCAAAAGCCCGACACGACGTCGGGCAACAAAGGGCAACATGGCACAAAGCCTAGCCGTTGAGCGCGTTTAGAGTAACACGAAGTGTTATTCGTGCATCTGACGGCTTCTCGCCAGCCTGATAATTTACTTTTTCGACAGGTTCTCCGCAAAAGCGGAGGTCGGAATGGCTAACGCCATCCCGAGTCGTCCCTCCTGCGCGCAGGTACTTGTCGGGACAGCGGTATTTTTTGCGAGGGAAACCCTCGCAAAAAATAGATTACAAATGCTCGCTGCGCGAGCATAAACTAAGTTTTTCGACAAGCTGAATGGTGCCCCACAGTGAACTGTGGGGCACCATTGGTATTATGGTTTTATCATGAAATTTTCAATTACATCTTCTCGATATAAGTGTTGATCTCATCAATAGCTGCCTGAATTGCAGGCTCGTGCTCTGCACGCAGCTGAGTGTATGACTGGTCGCCTGTCAGGTAAACAAGGTTTGTCAGAGACTGTACGGGATTCTGGCAAGCAGAGCCGTCGGAAACTTCACCAAGACCGCCCTTGAAGTCGAAGATAGGAGTCAGGGGGCTGCTGCCGTCGAGTGCTGTCCATGCATAGATAGCGTCGAGGTTTCTGTCAGACCAGCCATAGTTGTTCTTCTGCTGCTGCTTTGCTGCTGCTCTTACTTCGGGATCCTGAGATACTGTTACACAGCAGTCGAGCCATGCAGCAGCGCCGTTGGGATTATCCGAACCCTTAACCCACATCAGAGAATCCTGCTTAGCAGTAACGTAGTGAGCGTCTGCCTGAGGATCCTTGGGGAAAGGAACTACCTGGATCTCATCATCCGACCAGCCGAATGCAGTGACGAAATTCTTAAGTCCGCTCTTGTCCTCAAATACCCATGTACCGCCGTCAGCATAGAACAGAATCATGTCATTTGCCCATGCCTTCATGTTTACAGACCAGCCGTTAAGCTCGTGTCTGGGGTAACGCAGATTTTCCTTCTGAAGTGTAGCAAGCAGCTCCTCAGCACGCTCAACAGAAGGATCGTGCAGGTTGTTTACAAGCTTTGTGCCGTCGTTGCCAACCATAGGAACACCGGTGGAAATAACAAAGTCGTTCTCGGGGTTGTAGCCGTCGATGCAGTACTTGTTGTCGCCGCTCTCCTGCCAGCTGCGGGAGATATCAAGGAATGTATCCCATGTCCAGTTGCCGCTCTCAAACAGCTCTCTGGGGTCGTCAGCACCGATAGCGTCGATGTTGCTCTTCTTATAGTACATGATGTTGTTGAAGGAGATCTCATAGAATGCGCAGTAGTAATCCTCGCCGAATCTGAACTGCTCCATCATGCTTCTTGCAGCGTCCCACTTGGGACCCTCAACGTCGATGATATCGCTTACTGCATTGTATCTGCCCTTAAGTACACCGTAGGGGAAGTCAAGAGCCTCGAACGGGAAGAAATCGGGAGAGTCGCCGGAAGCAATAGCAGTAGCCAGCTTGTCATAACGCTCACCATAACTTACATTCGTGTAGTCGAAAATTCTGCCGTCGCGTTCAGCATACTTACCTGTTGTGGGTACGCCGTAAACATCCTTGAAGAGAATAGCAGCAGGAGCGGTTTCGTCGATATCCCACCAAGCCATCCACTCGATACGCTGTGAAACCTCGAGATCGGGATTGTCAAGCTTTGTAACGTCCATGTTGTGAACAGCCTCATTTACAGCGGAATCCTCTGCAAATGTTGTGGTGGTGGCAGATGTTGTGGGCTCTGTGCTGTTAGCGCCGCCGCTTGTCTTGTTGTCGGATGTATTGTTGCCGCCATCGCTGCACGCTGTGATTGACATAACGCAGGCAGCCGCAAGCATACCCGACATGAGTGCCTTGAATTTTTTCATGATGTACCTCCATTAATATAATTTTAAGTAAACAAATGAAAATTCTGCTTTGTTATTTTTATTATACCGCAAATCGGCACCGATTGCAATATTTATTTCATACAATATTACAGTGTGATTTTATGTAATATCGCACATAAATAAGCCGCATTATTAAGTAAATTAAGCAACATTATTAGCAAAATTTACTTACCGGCAGCTATCTGCAAATATCATTGAAATACCACTTGCAAAAAAAGCAGAAAAGTGGTAGAATTAATATGTATTTATTTTTTTCATAAAAAGAGAGGTTGTTAACAATGAAACTAGGCATGGTAGGACTTCCTAATGTCGGTAAGAGTACGCTTTTCAATGCATTGACCAACGCAGGCGCAGAGTCTGCCAATTATCCGTTCTGCACAATAGAGCCGAATGTCGGCATAGTATCCGTCCCCGATGAGCGGCTTGATGTTCTGGCAGAGATGTATAAGCCCGAAAAATTCACTCCCGCCACGCTGGAGTTCGTTGATATCGCAGGTCTTGTAAAGGGCGCTTCAAAGGGCGAGGGACTTGGCAACAAATTCCTCTCCAACATCCGCGAGGTGGACGCTATCGTCCATGTTGTCCGCTGCTTCAACGATGACAACATCATCCATGTTGACGGAAGCATCGGCGCGGCAAGAGATATCGAAACCATCAATCTGGAGCTTATCTTCTCGGATATCGAGATACTTGAGCGCCGCCTTGACCGCACAAAAAAGCTGATGAAGGGCGACAAGAGCCTTCAGAAAGAGGTGGATTTCCTCGAGTCGCTTATCGCACACCTCAGCGACGGCAAGACCGCACGAAGCTACGACTTCTCCGACGACGAGCGCGAGATGATAAAAACCTGCCCCCTGCTGTCGAACAAGCCCGTCATCTATGCGGCAAACCTGTCCGAGGCGGATTTCACCGGCGACATCAACAACAACGAGGAATACAGGGCTGTCTGCGCTATCGCTCAGGAGGAGCACGCCGAGGTTCTCCCCATATGCGCGCAGATAGAAGCGGAGATATCCGATATGAGCGACGAGGATAAGGCAATGTTCCTTGCAGACCTGAACCTTGAGCAGTCGGGTCTTGCCCGTATCATCAAGACGGGCTACCGTCTGCTGGGACTTATCTCCTACCTGACCGCAGGACCTCAGGAGGTGCGCGCATGGACTATCACAAACGGCACCAAGGCTCCCCAGGCGGCAGGAAAGATCCATACCGATTTTGAAAAGGGCTTCATCCGAGCAGAAATAGTTGCCTTTGACGACCTCGTTGCCTGCGGCAGTATGGCAGCAGCAAAGGAAAAGGGTCTTGTCCGCCTAGAGGGCAAGGAGTATGTTATGAAAGACGGAGATGTAACGCTGTTCAGATTTAACGTATAATTACCATGAATAAAGTCATAAGCAACAAAAACAGCAACAACAAAAAAGCGATGGCACTGTTTCTGGCACAGGTCTTTACCGGTGTTATGCCCGTGCTGCTGCTGGTCTTTTTTGTGTCCTTTAAGCTGTATGAGAAAAAGGAAACGGCGATCGTTTTCATCCTGCTTATCTTCTTTTGCAATATCCTTTATGTGGTGCTTGCGCGCAGATATAACGTCCTCTACTCCGGGCTTAAGGGTGAAAAGCGGCTGTACCGTGCCGTAAAAAGGCTCAGCGGAAACAATATTATCTTCCGCAATCTGCCGGTGAGATACAAAAGAGGCCGCTCCGAGCTTGACCTTCTGATAATATCCCACAGCGGTATTATTATTGTGGAGGTCAAAAATCACTCCGGCACAATAATCGGCGGCTGGAAATCCGACAAGTGGGTTCAGAAGAAGTACTACCGCGACGGCAAGCACTCTCAGCAGGAAATCGACAACCCGATAAAGCAGATGCGCCGTCAGCGCGACATTGTGAAAAGCATACTCAGCGCCGCAGGCGAAAACATATGGATAGACACCGTGCTGTACTTCTCCTCGCCAAACGCAAAGCTAAGGCTCACCCTGCGCGAAAACGACTACGTCTGCTCAAGCGAGGAGGAGCTGCTGGAATTCCTTGAGGAATACCACGGCACAGAAACACTGTCGATGTCCCATATGCAAAAAATAGCCGGCATACTAAAGGCGCCGCGAAACTGATTAAGCAGCTGCTTTGGTGCCGAGGCGCGCTGCACGAAAAAGTCATGATATTCTCACCAAATTGATTTTTGGGGATTTGGTCAATTTTAATGAATTTTGTTAAATAGCCGATAGAATTATGTCAGATGTGTTTACATATCTAAAAATATATGATATAATCAAAGTGTAGCGTTTACTATGCCATTTTAAGGCAATTATTCGCCGTAATTTATGTTCCGGGTAATTTATGCCGCAGAATATTAACATTTATATATTTGTTTATCCGCCCGGCGCGGATGGAAACGGGGGAGTATACACACATGAAAATCAAAACAATACTTGTTATTGCAGCGATGTGCTTCGCTATCATTCCGATGATCATTTATGTTACTTGCGCAAATATCCTTTCAAGCAAGAACGGCGACGCGGAGTTCAATCGGCAGATATCAGAGCTTGTGCAGAATCAGGTGTACACAATAAATGCGTACCTTGACACCGTTCATGCGCAGACTGCTGCAATTGCAAATATGGCAGAGATAAAGGAAGCTGCTAAAGGAAAAGCCAACAATGCGGCAGGCAACATCCTTGTTACGCTTGCCGAAACCAACAAGGATATCAACAGCGCAGTGCTGGTGGATTCCAAGGGCGGTCTTATCCTCGGCAGAGCACCAACCAATTCGCAGATAGACTTTGAAAAGCTGATTAAGTGCGAGGATGATGTGCTTTATGCTGTCGATACCTCGACAAAACTGATGTTCGTCAAAACAAAGGTAGGATCCTCCTCACTGGTGGTGTTCTATAATGTCGCAGCCGATACCTTCCTCTGCAAGGTTCCCGCAAACAGCACCTTCTACACAGAGGGAAGCATCAGAGTAATCGTGCCTGCGCTTAATTCGGAATACATACTCATCAACGCAAGCGACCCCGGCGGAAGTTTTTCCAGATTCTCCGAGGATGTCCAGACTCGCATAGCACAGCTTGGCGAGGGTCAGCTTTCCGAGCCCATTCTTTATGATGTAAAGGAAAACAACTTCACCGAAAAGAACATGGAGATAATCCAGCGCGTCGGCGGTGCAAACGATCCGGTTATCATCGCAAGCTGCGCAGTCAAGTATGCCGGCGTATACGCCAACAAGGCAGTATCCACTGTAATAGTAGCTCTTGTTATCCTTGCAATACTCGCAATTGCAGGTGCTGTTACAACCTCCATAATGGTTACCAGACCTCTCGCTACCATTGAGGAAACGCTTATCAAGATCCATCGCGGCGACCACGAGGCTCGTATTACAACCGTAAGCAACAACGAGTATGGTCAGATCTCCCGTGCTTTCAATAACCTTGTGGACGAAATCGTAGTTTCCGAGGACAGATACAGAACTATCATAGAGATGTCCGACAATATCATCTTCGAGTGGAACTTCAAGTCCAACGAGGTATTCTTCTCCAATAACTTCAATAAGAAATTCAGCTATCGTGCTCCGTCCGACCACTTCGCGGACAGCTTCCTGCTTAAAGCAAAGCTCCACAGCGACGATTCAGAGCGCTACAAGGAGGACCTTGAAAAGCTCGGCAACGGCGAGGAGTTCAAGGGCAACGAGTACCGTATGAAGAACATCTACGGCGACTTCATCTGGGTTCTTATGAGAACCGCTACGCTGCGCGACAAGGAAGGCAACCCCTCCAAGATTGTCGGCGTTATCGTAGATATCGACCGTGCCAAGAAGAGCGAGCAGCAGCTCACAGCCCGTGCAAGCTATGATTCGCTTACATCCCTTTATAACAGAGAAACCGTTGAGAGCCAGATCAATAACGAGATCGCACTCTCCGAAGCGAGAAAATCCGAAATGGCGGTTCTGTTTGTTGACGTTGACGACTTCAAGCACTATAACGACCAGTACAGCCATGCGACAGGCGACCAGGTTCTCAAGTTTGTTGCCAGAACAGTCAACAGCGTTGTCGGCGAATACGGTTTCGCAGGCAGATACGGCGGCGATGAATTCATCGCCTGCATACGCAATGCAGAGCTTAACGACCCTGCACGCGCAGCACAGGAGATCATTGCAAGACTTAACGAGGGCTTCAACTGCGACGGCGCTGAGCACCTTAAAATCAGCGTAAGTATCGGTATCGCAGTTATCAAGGATGACTACAACACTCAGGTTGAGTTCCTTATCGGTAAAGCGGATGACGCGATGTACTCCGTTAAGAAGAGCGGTAAATCCAATTACGCTTTCATCTGATGATGCTAATCGCATAGTAAATCAAAAGGCACTTTTGAAGCAATTCAAAAGTGCCTTTTTTGTATGTGAGTTGCATTTTATAGCTGTTGTTATTCTCGAATTCCTTTAGCTCCGAAACACTGAGGCACTCTGCTACGCCATGCAGCGCCGTCGCACATCGGTCTTCACTTATACATAATGTTATCCGTATTCAGCTTGTCGTTGTAACCACAGTAGTAACCCAGCTGTGTGACGGCAGGGATAAGCATATAATATACCATCATAAACACCGGAAACAATATCGACATATTATCTATCTGCCTTAGCGAGGTAGGCACCCATACTTCATTTTCGGTGATAACAGCAGGAATGAATGTATTGACAAAGGGATAAGCGCTGCCGCTTACAAAGCGATACAGAAAAAGCGTATCCGCCGCCGGGAAAAACAGCTTGTTAAGCAGAAGCACCGCTGTCGGTAATGCCGCTACGGCAAACATGACCATTCCGATAAATACCCAGCGGAATTTCAGCGGCTTGTCCACTCTTTTGTTTTTGACAAGGCTGCGCTCCGCGGTGCCGTCCTTCCATGCAACGGTAAATACCAGCAGGTAAAACACAGCAGTACAGCAGAATATGGAAATCGCATTTGTAAACAGGCTTACTCCGAACATGGCAAGCGCCATTGTCATTACCAGACACATTATATTGCCAAGAATGATATATCCTATTCCTGATAGGGTAAGCGAGAAAAAGGATCTTCTTTTCATTTATGCTCCTTTCAATGATAATTTATCAGGCAGCACTGCAATGATGTTTTATTGCACTCATGAATAATTGGTGCGAGCCTGAACAGAATACTTATATACTGAACGAAATGAGGTTTTCAATATGAACAGACAAAGCAACGAGATACTGAGAAGCGTATACCGTAATGCTGATATGGCATATGAAGCCAGTGGAGATGTGCTTAAGCACTGCAATAATGCGCGCCTCAGAGAAGAGATTTCCGCGGAGCGCAGCCGCTATAAAAGCGTAGCCTCGCAGGCACGCAGCGAGCTTTTGCGGCGCGGCAGCACGCCAAAGCCATACCCTGCACATATTAAAATGATGTCGAAAATGGGAATTGAGATGAAAACCATGAAAGACAGCGATCCCCCGAAGCTGGCTGAGCTTATGGTGCGCGGCACGACAATGGGTATCATTGATATGCAGCACGCAGTCAACCGCTCAACAAAGGCTGATGAGCGCATTATCAGGGAGGCTGACGAGCTGCTTAAGTGCGAGCAGCAATTCTGCGACCGTCTGAAAAAGTATCTGTGAGCCGCGAGCCCTGCACCGATTTCACCGTGTATGACATCGCTGTTAAGAACGGGATATCGGATGACGGATGCTCTGCGCAGCTTCTTCCCCGAAACACCACGCCTATCGTTGAGCTGGTAGCCGAAACAGGAGTATGATCAATCCTTTTTCGCAGGATTAACGATGTTTCCGTTAACGATGTTGTCAAATACTATTTTAGCACGGCTGCGCTGTTCGGCGATGTTATTCTTATTGCCCGTCATATCCACAAAATCTCCGCGGATATACAGCCCCACGATATCGGGGCAGTCTGTCCAGCGCGCCTGCTCTGCAAAGCCTGTGGTGTTAAGCTGAAGTCCCTGTCCCTCATATAGAACAGCGTCGGGATACTCCTCCGAAAGATCAAGAAAGAACTGTATATCGTCGCTTTTGGCGATCTCAGCGATTTTTTCTAGCATTCCGGTGTCGGTAATGTACATCTGACTGTCGCCGGTGTGCAGCTCTGCGGTGAATTTCATTCCCTCGGTGTTCGCATAGTCCGTCATAGGGTTTTCGTCCGAAATATTGATAAAGTTTATGCCGACATGGACATAGCCGTTTCCGTCAAAATCGGGGCAGTACCGCTCCAGCGCCTCTTCGATATCCACCTGTTTGGTATAGATCCTTGAAGCGTTCGTTGTGGATATCGCCAGAATATATAGGTCCTCTTTCTCCTTTGTGATCGTGTCGATCACCATAAAGCCTACAAAAAACGCAATTACCGCAGCAGCGATAACATGCCATTTGTAGTGGTAGAAGAAGTTCTCTATTCCCTTTTTGCCGACCGGCTTTTCATAGTCGTGAGATATCTCGTAGTCCTCTACGACATCGCTCTCTTCGATGAGCCCCTGCTTAAGCTTAAGAAGCTCGCGCTTTTCGCGAAGCTTTTCTTGTTCATCCTGATATTTACTTGCCATTAAAACCTCCCGTGGATAGCTGTTGAATAACCACTTGCCGCAGTTTGTAATCATACAGCCGCCGCATTGAATTGCGGCGGCTGCAATAAATTAATCAAATAGGTCTCATTGTCGGGAACAGCAGGACATCCCTTATGCTTGCGGAATTTGTAAGCAGCATAACAAGTCTGTCGAAGCCGAAGCCAAGTCCGCCCGTCGGGGGCAGACCGTATTCCAGAGCGGTGATGAAATCCTCGTCAACCTGTGCGTCGTTTCCGCCCTGTGCTCTCTTTGCTGCAACCTGCTTTACGAAACGGTCGCGCTGGTCAAGAGGATCGTTTAGCTCAGAGAACGCATTGCCGAACTCCGTTCCGTTGATGAAGTACTCGAAGCGCTCGGTGAATGCAGGGAAATCCGGCTTTCTCTTTGCGAGCGGAGAATTCTCCACCGGATAATCGTAGATGATAGTCGGCTGAATAAGCTTGTCCTCTACAAAAGCCTCGAAGAATGCGATAAGTACATGACCCTTTGTTGAGTTCTCATCAAGCTCGTCCTCGATGTGGTGCTCCTTTGCGCAGGCTCTTGCCGCAGCGTCGTCTGCCCAGTCGTAGTAGTCAACGCCTGCATACTTCTTAACGGCGTCGATCATTGTAAGGCGTTCCCACGGCTTGCCCACAGCGATATCGTGTCCCATGTAGGGAACGGTGTCTGTGCCGCAGACCTTAAGCGTAACCGTTCTGTAAAGATCCTCGATAAGGTCCATCATTCCGAAGTAGTCGGTGTACGCCTGATACATCTCGATGGAGGTGAACTCGGGGTTATGGGTAGCGTCCATGCCCTCGTTGCGGAAGATGCGTCCTACCTCGTAGACCTTATCAAATCCGCCGACGATAAGGCGCTTGAGGTACAGCTCGGTTTCAATGCGCATATACATATCAATATCGAGTGCGTTGTGATGCGTCTTGAAAGGACGCGCAGCAGCGCCTATCTCAAGCGTATGCAGCACGGGAGTATCCACCTCGAGATATCCGTGAGAGTCAAGGAAGCTTCTTATCTCGCGCAGGATAAGCGAGCGCTTTACAAAGGTATCCTTGTTCTCGGGGTTTGCAATAAGGTCAAGATAGCGCTTTCTGTAACGCTCCTCCTTATCCTTAAGACCGTGCCACTTCTCGGGCAGCGGAAGCAGGGACTTGGACAGCAGCGTGATCTCCTCTGCATGAACGGAGATCTCACCCATCTTTGTGCGGAATACCTTGCCCTTTACGCCAACGATATCGCCAAGATCCCACTTCTTGAACTCGGCATAGGTCTCCTCGCCGACATCGTCCTTTCGTACATATACCTGCATTCTGTCAGAGCCGTCGCGCACATCAATGAAGCTTGCCTTGCCCATGATACGGCGGGACATCATTCTGCCCGCAATAGCCACCTCGGTATTTTCAAGCTCGTCAAAGCGGTCGCGTATCTCGTTATTCATGATGGATACATCATATTTTGTAATGGTATAGGGATCCTTGCCGGCATCCTTCAGGGCAGCAAGCTTTTCAAGCCTTACGCGGTGCTGTTCGTCAAGCTCCTCCGCGGTAAGCTCTGTCATCTCTGTCTGTTCTTCTGCCATTATTCTTCGTCCTCCTTCTTGCTTATCTCGAGTATCTCAAACTGGATCACGCCCGAGGGAGTTTCAACGTCAACTACCTCGCCGATTTTGTGACCGATAAGAGCGGCGCCGATAGGCGACTCGTCGGACATCTGACCCTTGTCGATGTTTGCTTCGCTTGTACCGACGATCTGGAACTCCATCCTCTCATCCATCTCAATATCGAGGATGGTGACAACCGTACCGATACCAACCTTTTCTGTCGTGATATCGTCTGCATCAATAACCTGAGCGTGCGCAAGCGTTGCTTCGATCTCCGCAATTCGGGACTCTACCAGACCCTGTTCGTTTTTCGCCTCGTCGTACTCGCTGTTCTCGGAAAGGTCGCCGAACGAGAGCGCAACCTTGATTTTCTCGGCTACCTCACGGCGCTTTACGGTTTTGAGCTGTTCGAGCTCGGCTTCAAGCTTGGCTACTCCATCTTTTGTCAATACAGTAATGGGTTTGTTCATATTGTGTTGTCCTCCAATGATGTTTTTAATCTTAATATACGGTTTTTAGCCGATAAATCTGCTGTATTATGAAGAAGACGCAGAAAGTATTTCTATCGCCTTCTGAAGCTGAGAGTCTATCTCATAAGTGAGGTTTTCGGGAAGTGCGTCGACATTAAGCTCCGCGATATAGTTCGGCTTTATTCCGGTTCCCTCCCATGTGCCCGACTTTGAAAGGTAGACTCTGGCAGTCGAGATGGTCAGTGCACTGCCGTCGGAAAACTCATAAGTGTTTTGCAGCAGGGCTTTGCCCATGGTCTGCGTTCCTACGATAACCGCGCCGTATTCGTCGCGAAGCGCCCCGGCAAAAAGCTCGGCGGCAGAGGCAGTGCCGCTGTCAACCAAAACAGCGGTTGGCAGATCAACTACCGTTCCGGCTTCGGTTTCTACAATTGCCTTGCGGCTGCCATCCGCGTATTCCGCAGTAGCAATTATGGCAGAAGACACAAAACGGTTAAGCATCGGCTTAAGTGCGGATGTTACGCCGCCTGCGTTGCGCCTGAGGTCGATAACCAGCGATTTTGCTCCCACCGCTGTCATAGAATTAAGAACGTTACCGAATTGCTCTGCCGTTTTTGCATTGAACGAAGTGATACGAATATAGGCGATATCGTTGTCGAGTATCTGACCTGTTACGGATTCTATCTCCAGCTGCTGACGTATAAGGTTTACCGCCACAGCTTCTCCCTCGCGCAGTATCTTTAGAGAAATACGCGTGCCTACCTCGCCGGAAAGCTTGTCGGCGGCGGTACCCGGCTCCATAGAAAGCAGGCTTTTTCCGTCGATATCCGTGATGATGTCCCCGACCTTTACTCCTGCTATGTCAGCAGAGCTTCCGCTGTAAACGGTGGTTACTTTAAGATAGCCGCTGCCGTCGTCCTCTGCTTCAAAGCCTGCGCCCAGAATAACGCCGTTGTTGGTCTGCTGTATCTCATAGTATGCAGAGCCGGTCATATAGCTGGCGTATTTATCTCCGAGACCTGCGATATATCCGTTTATCGCCGACGCCTCTACGGCATCCTCGCTGAAGCTGCCAATGTAATTGGTTCTGACCGCCGCGTCTATCTCGCGCAGCTTTGCATACATACCCTCGTATTTCTCGGCTGTTCCGATTTTCGAATTATACACCTTGAGCGAAACCGCCCATGTCAGAACAAAGGTTATGGCACAGCCGATAGCAACAAGGCTTATCGCCACACCCAGTGAAATCTTCTTGTTCAAATATACTTATCCTCTCTTAGCTGCAAATAAGTCTGTACCGCAAAGCCGGATGCCTGCGGAATAATATACGGCACCGACCTTATCCCGGCTGTCCGTGTTTTTATACCTTCACATATTTTCCCATGCTGATAACAGTACCGGTTGCGCCAAGCAGGGCGCCCGCAGCACAGTTTATTGCAAGCACGATCCACCTGATATCCTCAAACGGGATAAGGTTGAAAAAGCCGAACATCTGCCAGAGGGTTATATCTCCCTCGCTGAAAAGCTTGAAAACCGAGTTGTAGAAGAACCATGTTATTCCCCACGAAGCCACACCGGAAATCATGCCGATAAACATTCCCTCCACAAAGAACGGCGCCTTGATAAAGCCGTTTGTAGCGCCGACATAGCGCATTATGCTTATCTCGTTGCGCCTTGCATACACGCTGGAGCGTATGGTGTTGTTGACAATTACAATGCTGACGCCGATAAGCACCAGAAGCACCACAAGGGCGATAAGTGAGAATGTATTGCGTATATTTACAAGCACGCCTGCGAAATTATAGGGCGCTTTTACCTTTTCGACTCCGTCTATTTCAGATAATACATTAACAATGTGACGAATTCTTGTCAGATCTGTGACGCGCACCATAAAAGTTTCCGGCATCGGATTTTCCGCAAGGCTGTCAAGCAGCTCGGAGTACTCCGCCATGTCCTCTCTGAAGGACTCCAGCGCCTCTTCTTTCGTGATGTGACGAACCTCGGTAAGCTCGTCGTTGTTCTCCAGGGTGTTTCTGATATTGGTCACCTGCGCGTCCGAAACGTCCTCCTTGAGATACACCGCGATCTCGTTGGTGTTTTCGATGTTGCCCATGATGATATTTACATTTACCATCAGAAGCGCTGTGCAGCTTATCAGCAGCAGGCTTACAGTGAGAATACTGAAGCTCGCAAGCGACATGATGAAATTCTTCCATACCGAAGATATACCTTTTTTTACAAGGTATGTGACATTACTCGTCCTCATTCTGACCTCCGATATTCTCATCAAATGTAATGTTGCCGCCGTCAAGATTGATTATTCTTCCGCCGAAGTATTTTACAAGGTCGTGCTCGTGAGTTACCATTATGACCGTAGTACCACAGCGGTTTATCTCCTTAAGCAGCTCAACTATCTCGTAGGACAGCTTTGGGTCGATATTTCCCGTGGGCTCGTCTGCGATGATAAGCCCCGGATCGTTTGCAAGAGCGCGCGCTATCGCAACACGCTGCTGCTCGCCGCCCGAAAGCTCCTTGGGACGGCTTTTAGCCTTGTGCGCAAGCTCGACTAGATTAAGCACATAAGGTACGCGCTGCTTTATCATCTTCATAGGCTGGTCTGCGATACGCAAAACAAAAGCCACATTTTCGTATACGTTAAGCTCGGGAATAAGACGGAAATCCTGAAATACCATTCCTATCGAACGGCGGAATTTTGCTATCTTGTTGCCCTTGATCTTTGCAAGGTTGTAGCCGTTGACGAAAACTCTGCCGGTCGTTGGCACGACCTCTCTCATCATAAGCTTCATAAGCGTGGATTTTCCCGCGCCGCTTTCGCCTACGATAAAAACAAATTCGCCGTCGTTTATCCTGAGATTTATATTCTGAAGTGCGTCAACGCCGCTGGAATAGTGCACGCTGACGTTCTTGAACTCTACCATTTATAACTCCTGAAATAAAAATTCCCCTTGCCGGCTGCTGCCGGACGTCTTTCTCTGAAACAATGCCGCACTGCCGCCCTGCACAAGCCGCAAAGCGCCGAATATGCGCGGCACAGGCGTCATCCGCCGATTCTGCGCAGACGCCGCTGATATATTACATTTCAACGGCTGTCCCGAGTTGTTTCGGGGCAGCCGAGGTTTGTTGTAGCGATCAGAACTTTGTCGGATTTGCCGCAAGATACTTCTTTACCATAAGCGCGATCTTGAAGATGATAGCGTGGTCAAATTCGCGCAGATCCAGTCCCGTAAGCTTCTTTATCTTATCAAGGCGGTATACAAGCGTATTTCTGTGAACAAACAGCTTTCTGGAGGTCTCCGAAACGTTAAGGCTGTTCTCGAAGAACTTCTGGATGGTGAACAGCGTTTCGTGGTCAAGCGACTCGATGGAGTTCTTCTTGAACACCTCTCTAAGGAAGGTCTCGCACAGCGTCGTGGGCAGGTGATAGATAAGCCTTGCAATACCGAGATTGTCGTAGCTTACAATGTTCTTGTCGGTGTCGAATACCTTTCCTACCTCGAGCGCGGTCTGCGCCTCCTTGAACGAGCGCGCAAGATCCTTTACTCCGACAACGGGAGTGCCGATGCCGACATTGACCTTTGTGAAGAACTCGCTTGAAAGCGTATCGGAGATGGAGCGTGCCAGCTTTTCGAGGTCGCGCACATCAATGTTGTTCTTGACCTCCTTTACAAGCACGATATCCGTTTCTGTGATGTTGAATACAAAGTCCTTGTTCTTGTCCGGGAAGAGATTCTGGATAACATCATATGCCGAAACATCGTTTGAGCTGATAACGCTGATGAGGAATACAACTCTGCTGATATCCGCGTTGAAGTGCAGCTCGCGTGCCTTAAGGCTGATATCGCCGGGAAGCACGTTGTCCAGAATGATATTCTTGACAAAATTGTTTCTGTCATACTTTTCGTCATAGTACTGCTTTATGCCGGAAAGCGAGATGGCAATAACGCTTGCATACTTTGCAGCAGGCTCGTCCGTGCCCTCCACAAACACAGCATAGTCGGGCTTAACGTGAACGCCGAAGGGCTTGTATGTATAGCCGTCGCGGATAAACACCTCGTGGGAATCTCCAAGCTCAATAGGGAAGAAGTCGTTGCCGCCGCCTACTCTCGTAAGGTCGCTGCAAGCGATGATTGTGCCGTTTTCATCGATAACGCCGATAACCCTGTTCACAGCGTCTTTCATCTGGTGAACAATACCTTGGAACAATCTGTTGGACATTTGTTTATACCTCTTTCTTAAAATCGCGGAATGCTGCGCTATCCTCCCCAAGCCATTGGACAGACCCCTCTGGGTCGGCAGGTCGGACGCAGACAGCCTCCTGTGTCTGTATGTAATTACGCAGCTTTGTGCATTCTTCACATTGGACTTTCCGAAAAAAGACATAGCTGACGCAAGGAGCACATACTCTTATTCTATATTGTACTAAAAAACTCAAAAAAAATCAAGTCTTTTTTATGTAATATGTAAAAGTTTCTTGTTTTTTTTTGCCGCACTTGAAAAACACATCAAAAAGTAATATAATAAAATGGAATATATGTGTATCATTCGGCATATCGCTATGCCGAAATATTAAAAATCGTAGAAAACGAGGTAATTTATACTATGGGTAATCACGAAGAAAAAAGGTTCTATATTACCACCCCGATATATTATCCGTCGGGACAGCCGCACATCGGTCACTGCTACACCACGGTAGCCTGCGATACCATCGCACGCTTCAAAAGAATGCAGGGCTATGACGTGATGTTCCTCACCGGCACGGACGAGCACGGACAGAAAATCGAGCTTAAGGCAAAGGAGCAGGGCGTTACTCCCAAGGAGTACGTTGACCCGATAGTTGCCAACTTCAAGCGCCTGTGGGAGACAATGGGCATAAGCTATGACAGATATATCCGCACCACCGACGACTATCATGTCAAGTCGGTGCAGAAAATATTCAAGAAGCTGTACGACAAGGGCTACATCTACAAGGGCGAATACTCCGGAAAGTACTGTACCCCCTGCGAGAGCTTCTGGACAGAAAGTCAGCTTAAGGACGGCAAGTGCCCCGACTGCGGCAGAGATGTTGTGGACGCGCACGAGGAGGCATACTTCCTGCGCCTTTCCGACTTCGCAGACAAGGTTGAGAAGTTCCTTACCGAAACCGACTACCTCCAGCCGAAAAGCCGCGTAAACGAGATGGTAAACAACTTCATCAAGCCGGGACTTGAGGATCTGTGCGTTTCCAGAACCAGCTTCACATGGGGCGTCCCTGTGGACTTCGACCCCGGTCATGTCGTTTATGTTTGGGTGGACGCGCTTTCCAACTATATCAGCGCGCTCGGCTACGAGAATGACGAGTACAGCGATTTCGACAAATACTGGCCTGCGGATATGCATATGACCGCAAAGGAGATCGTCCGCTTCCACTCCATCGTATGGCCTATCATCCTTATGATGCTCGACCTGCCGCTTCCCAAGCGCCTTTACGGTCACGGCTGGATAAACTTCAACGGACAGAAGATGTCCAAATCCCTCGGCAACGTTATCGACCCGTTTGTTCTCGCAGAGCGCTACGGCGTTGACGCAGTGCGTTATCAGATACTGCGCGATATGCCCTACGGCAGCGACTGCAACTTCTCCAACGAGATAATGATAGGCAGAATAAACACCGACCTTGCAAACGACCTGGGCAACCTTGTTTCCCGTACAGTTGCAATGGCAGACAAGTATTTCGGCGGCACTCTTCCTGCGGACAGACAGGCAGACGCGCTTGACGATGAGCTTAAGGGAATGGCTTCCTCGCTTCTGGGCAAGGTAGCTCCGCTTATCGAGGATGCGCAGCTTTCCAAGGCGCTTGAGGAGATATTCAAGGTGGTTTCCCGCGCCAACAAGTATATCGACGAGACCGCTCCGTGGATACTCGCAAAGGACGAGGCAAACAAGGCAAGGCTTGCAACAGTCCTCTACAACCTGCTTGAAACGGTCAGAATATGCTCGGGTCTGCTGTTCCCGTTCATGCCGCAGACAATGCCAAAGGTATGGGAGCAGATAGGCGCCTGCGAAAAGTGCACCGCTTACGATACTCTCGGCACATTCGGCGGACTTTGCGATACCGTTACCGTTAAAAAGGGCGAGGTGCTGTTCCCGAGAATTGACATAGACAAGGAGATAGACGAGCTTAACTCCATGCTTAAGCCTGCAAAGACCTTCCGCGAGGACGAGGACCTTGACAAGGCGAATGTCATCACCATCGAGGACTTTGCAAACGTAAAGCTGCGCAGCGGCGAGATAACCGCCTGCGAAAAGGTGAAGAAGTCCAAGAAGCTGCTTAAGCTCACCGTTGACGACGGCAGAAACGGCAGACAGATAGTATCCGGCATCGCTGAGTGGTATAAGCCCGAGGAGCTTGTCGGAAAGAAGATCGTGTTCGTTGCGAACCTTGCTCCGGCAAAGCTGTGCGGCGAACTGAGCGAGGGTATGATACTCGCCTGCGACGCAGGAGAAAAGGACGTAAGGGTGCTGTTCCTTGACAAGGACGTTCCAAACGGCAGCACCATCCGCTGATAAGCAAATAAGCCCCGATGCCCTGCGCATCGGCACTATCGACAACAAGGGGGGCAAGACAGTATGGATATCTCAAGAATGGCGAACATCGCCTCGGTCAACCAGACTACGCTGACGAAATCCTCGGAGCACAGGACCATGACAAAGGACTCCACGCTTGCCTCCGAGCATACGGACAGTTTTATCAAGTCGCAGCAGGCATACACTCCTGCCTACACCAGAAGCTCCGCAAAAAAGCAGAACAGCGACAACAATCTGCTCCAGCGCGAAAACTCCGAGGATAAGGTGGGCGCAATAAAACAGGGCGAGGGCAAAACCAAAGCAGAGCTTGTGACAGAGGGCGTACAGCATATCATCCGCGCCATTTTTGTAAAGCAGGGCGAGGTGCTGTCAGGCAATGTGCCCAGCGTTGGTGCAAAGCTGTATGCCGAGGAGCTGCTTACTCAGCTTCGGCAGCTGTACGGCAGCAATTCCGCACAGGAGAACTCTCCCGAATACTGGGCGGCAGAGCCGACCGCAGAAAGACTGATGCTGTTTTTCGAGTGCGTTTCAATAGAGGATGACAAGTCCGCCATGATTGAGCGCTCGTTTAACGGCGCATTCAACGAAACAGAAGCGCTTTTCGGCGGCAGGGGCAGACTTCCTCTGGAAAGCTACGAAACACGCGAGATAATACGGCAGCAATACTTCAACGCAAAGGCTTTGTAATACTATGGGACTTATTGATACACATTCGCACTACCTGCGCGAGGATTTCGGAGATGAGCTGTATCCGCTTATAGACAGTATGCCGTCATTCGGTGTAGAAAAGCTTATCGCCGTCGGATACGACCTTAATTCAAGCGAAGAGGAGATCGCGCTTGCTCACAGGTACAGCTACGTTTTCGCCGCCGCAGGCATCCATCCCGAAAACTGCTATGACCTGCCGGAAAACTGGCTTAACAGGATAGAACAGCTTGTCTCGGACGAAAAGGTCTGTGCCCTCGGCGAGATAGGTCTTGATTACCACTATGATAACACCGACAAGGTCTTGCAGGCTGAGGTGTTTATAAAGCAGCTCATGCTTGCGCAAAAGCTCGGAAAACCCGTAATAATCCACTCGCGCGACGCGTGCGAGGACACCATGAAAATATTGAGAGAACACAAGCCCAACGGCGTGCTGCACTGCTTTTCCGGCAGCGCCGAAACCGCCGCAGAGGTAGTAAAGCTCGGTATGTATGTAGGCTTCACCGGAGTGCTTACGTTCAAAAACGCCAAAAAAGCGCTGGCCGCGTGCGAGGCTGTGCCGCTTGACAGGCTTCTGCTGGAAACGGACTGCCCGTACATGGCGCCCGTGCCGCACAGAGGCAAGCGCTGTGACAGCACCATGCTGCGCTTTACCGCAGAAAAAATGGCTGAGATAAAAGGCGTTTCTACCGAGGAAATGATAGATATAGCCAAACAGAACGCGCAAAGACTGTTTGGCATCTGAGCCGATATAGCCGTATCGAATAACAATAAGGAGTAAATATGGACGCAGACAGTCGAAGTACAAACACAACAGAAAATGCAGACAGACCCAAACGCCGCAAGCTGCGCAGATTTATGCTGGGCTGGCTTATTGCGCTTAACAACGGCGTAACCAAGTTCTTAAAATGGGCACTGGGCAATGATTACCGCGATTTCACCGAGGACGAGGTGCTTGATATGGTGGACGCCTTGTCGAAAACTCCCGGAGATGACGGCGACGACAGCGTTATCGAGGAAACCTCGGCTCAGATGATAAACAATATCTTCGAGTTCAACGACCTCACCGCCGCAGATGTAATGACCCACCGCACCTCTATTATCGGCGTGGAAAAGGGCGTTTCGCTGGACGATATCATCTATATTGCGCTTGACAGGGGCTTTTCCAGACTGCCCGTCTATGACGGAAGCATCGACAGGATAATCGGCATCATCATCGTAAAGGATCTGCTGTGTCTTGTCGGAGAAAAGGATCTCAGCTCGTTTGATATCAACGATTTTCTGCGAGATGTTATATTTATTCCCGAGGCGTGCCCGTGTTCGGATACGTTCCAGTCGCTGACCTCGCTCAAGTCCGGCATGGCGGTGGTGGTGGATGAGTACGGCGGAACCGCAGGCATCGTCACCCTAGAGGATATCATCGAGGCGGTAATGGGCAATATTCAGGACGAGTACGACGACGAAAAAAGCGAGATAGTGAAGATAGGCGACGACCAGTATGATGTCACCGGCGAGGCGGACCCGGAGGATGTTCTGGCGCTGTTTGACGCACATCTCCCCGAGGAGCACGAGTACCGCACGATTGCAGGCTTTATCACGGATAAGCTCGGTTATATCCCCGAGGGCGACGAGATAGTACCGCCCTATGTCGATTACGAGGGAGTTCACCTCGTTGCACTGCAAATCGAGGACAGGTGCATAGTCAAGGTGAGAGCGTCAAGGACAGAGCCCTGCGCGGAAAACGAGAATATGGAATAATTAATAAAGCCGTTCCCATACAGGAACGGCTCAGACTGTCGATAAACCGCCATCTGCGGCGTCAACCACATAACGGCAGGCACAAAGCCTAGCCGTTATGCGGTTTCCTAGCATATGACGGCTTCTCGCCAGCCTGATAATTTACTTTTTCGACAAGCTAAGCCGTTCCCACACAGGAACGGCTTTTGTTTCGCTATCGAAGATTGACTTTTATTGTCCGCGCTGATATAATATTTATGTGGGCTTGTAATACATTGCCCGTCATTATTGCGGAGGTACAGATATGACAGACAGAGAACTGATCATGAATGCAGGAATACAAAAAAAGTCGTTCGAGCTGTTCTATAACGGCGGCTCTATCTGGTGCGAGCACCTCGACGCAATGGGGTGCTGTGCTGACGAGGTAAAAGACAAATTCCTCAACGACTATAAAACATTCAGCAAGCCATCCATGACATCATTTATGATAATCAATCTTGATAATACAGAGCTTTTTGACGATGTAATATCATGCATTACAGATACAATAATCCACTCTGCAAAAAGGTATGTAAAAATTGCCTTTGTCGGAATAAAGAAATCAAAGCGCTCTGCATTCCGTACAATTCAGCGGCTGAAAGGCTGTGCAGTGAATTTTTTCGATGACTACGAAAAAGCAAAGCAATGGATTTTGCCGTAAAATCCTATCTTATCCGATAAAGGAGGAACGTTATGCGACGTGACAGAAAAAAAGCAAGCGCCGAGATAATCCGGCTTCTTGCACTGGAATATCCCGACGTAAAGTGCGCACTTATATATACACAGCCGCATGAGCTTCTGATAGCAACGCGGCTTTCCGCCCAATGCACCGATAAGCGTGTGAATATGGTTACCCCGGAACTGTTCCGCCGTTTCAACAGCATAGAGGCTTTCGCACAGGCGGATGTCGCCGAGGTAGAGGAGCTTATCCGAACCTGCGGACTGTTCAAGACAAAGGCGCAGGATATCGTGTCGATGTGCGTAATGCTGCGCGACATCTACGGCAGCAGAGTGCCCGACAGCATAGAGGAGCTTACAAAGCTTCCCGGTGTGGGCAGAAAAACGGCAAACCTTATCGTCGGCGACCTGTACGGTCAGCCTGCCTATGTGTGCGACACTCATGTTATACGCCTCACAAACAGGCTCGGTCTGTCCGACACAAAGGACGCAGGAAAGGTCGAAAAACAGCTTCGCGAGGTAATTCCGCCGGAAGAAAGCCTTAAATTCTGTCACAGGCTTGTTCACCACGGCAGAGGGGTATGCAGCGCACAGTCCCCAAAATGCGCGGACTGCGTGCTTAAGGACATTTGCAGGTATAAGCACAACTGACAGCGCCATACAGCGTTTGCGACGGAAAAGCTATTCAGCCATGCAGTCCAGTATCAGCGATATCTCTTCCATATAGTCCGGTATGACCTCGCCGTTTTCTATAAGGCAGTCGCCGATGTGCTCCAGCGCGGCAGAATTAAGCTCCTCGTAAGCCGTTTCGGGGAGAACTCCGCGCTCGCGGCAAAGGCTTTCCGCACTGCCGTGCATAAGCGCATTAAGCAGCTCCAGCTGCGGCACATCAAGCGACCGGGCAAGTTGCCGCCAGCCCTCGGGCAGCCCGGAAAAATCATAGCCCGATCCGACCTGTGCACAGGCGTTTTCGGTCTGCTCGTCAAACACCTCGTCAACTATCCTTGCGGTTATCTGCTCTATCTCCTCGGTGGGGATGGAGTCCTCGTATTCCTCGATTATAAGCTTTCTTGCGGTCTGCTCCGCTTCTTCGCGTATCGCCGCAAGGCTTTCTACATTGATCTCAATTTTCGGCGGAGTCTGCGGCGCAGCCTGCCTTATATCATCTGCGGCAAAATGGTTGCCGCTTTTCTTTTTGCTCTCCTTTTTCGGCGGCATTATGCCGTGGCGGTCGCACCATTCGTTTACAGCGTCCGGGATAATGCAGGAAAACGCCTCTTCGCTTGCCGCCTTGTGCAGCTTGCTTCGGTTGGTGAAGTCATCCAGCACAGGCGAAAGATTTGCCGAAATGCTGTATCGGAAGCCCATCCGCTTTCTCAGCACCGCCTCTGTGGATTTCAGGATATACCCGATAAGACTGCGGTACGGCGCACACTCAAATCTTTCAAGGCACGGCTCTCCGCGCTTGGTGCAGTACTGCCCGTATGAGTTGATACGGCAGGCATGAAATCCGTCCATTCTGTCAAGGTCAACAAACGCTCCGCAGAACGGCGTCCAGAAATGGTCCTTTCTCGGCTTGCCGCAGATAAGCTCAAACAGCGATATTCCGCGCTCCTTGAAATACTCGTTCATCGAGCGAAGCACATCGCTAAGCACAGCCTCGAATACAGGCGCGGTTTCCTCGGAGAAGAATATGCTGCCCTTGAGATTATAGGACGAGCAGCCCATAAGATACTCCAGCTTGTTTTCGTAGTTGCCTGCTTCAAGCTCGCAGATGTCCTTGCCGCAGCTTTCATCCTGCACGGGGAACGCTGCCGCGATATCCGTAAACTCGCCCTCTATCTCGTTGAACGCGTAAAAATCGCCGAGCCACTGCGGCATGGTTTCGTCAAGCGACGGGCAGAAGCTGCGGCAGTTTTCCCACACGGCGATAAGACGGTCAAACGCGTCCTGCGACGACAGTACCCCTATTTTGTTCAGCAGCTCGTAGCAATACAGCGTGATGTACGCCTTGTCGGTACGGGCAAACACTCCGCGCCGCACGTCCGTCCTCCATGTAAAATAGGTGCGCAGCTGCTCGAACGAGAGAGCGCCGTAAACAGGTCTTTCAATGCCGCAGTAAACGCTTCGGTTGAAATCGTCAGCAACATCGCACATATATTCGCCCTGCTTAACGATGCTTACCTCTGCGCACTGCCGGATTGTGAAGCCGCGATAAAGCGTCTGACCCAGCTTTCGCATCTCGCGTATCCTATCGGCAATTGGGGCAGTTTCGTCCGGCAGCTCGGGAGCATAAGCAAGCTCCGTTGCTTCGGGCGCAGCGCTGCTGTGACGGGGCGCGTCATAGCGTATATTGTCACGGGGCGGTATTTTTTCGCCGCGGCTCTCGGCGTCTGCGTTTTCCGTGATATTTTCTATCTTTACGCGGATAATTCTCTGAATTTCTTCTTGTATTTCTTTTTTCGTCTTCGCTTTGCTGCTTATCAGCAGCTTGAAAAAATCTGACATCTGTTCACCTCCGCAGGTGACGAAACGGATTAGTTAAAGGTTATCAGCTCTTCCCAGTTTTCGGGCATTCCCAGATGCTCGCGCCTTATAACATCGGCATTTTTGTGAATAAGCCTTGCAAGCGGTGTAACCACCTGAAGATTCCAGTTGTTGTGGTCGTGATAAACCTGCTTCATAACGATTATGTAGCCGAAAACGTTGGGAAGCAGCTCGATATCCATTGTGCGCGGAGCTTTCGGCTCTACGGGGAATGTATTGCCATACAGCCTGTTGTAGTGGGCGCAGTAGTTGCGCAGCTCGTTAAGGCAGAATATCCAGTTATCCAGCTCGGAGCTTGAGCAGCCGTAGAATTGTTCCGCAAGCTCCTTTTTGTCGGCGTTCTGCATATCCTTGAAGAAGAATGCAAGCGTGCCGAAGCTGAACAGCTCCATTATTACCCAAAGCGGAAAGTCGCCGCGGTACTTGTTGTTGTAGTGACGCACAAACTCGCGATCCTCGTTCACCTCGACAAGATGCCGTATCTTGGACATAAACGCGTTGTGGTTATGCCTGAAATCAAAGCTTGAGCTGTTGAGATATCCCAGTGCGCCGTATTTCAGCGAGTGGTAGTTAGATATCGCGGCGCGCAGTGCTATCTCTATCTCCTCAAGCGCTGCGATAAGGATGCTTCGCAGCTTTCTGTCGAACTCGTATACCCTGAGGATGTTTTCAAAGGTGGTGCCCTCTTCGTACCTATCCTTGCTGACGCAGAACGGCTTGAAGTAGTTGGAAAGGCGGAAATAGTTGATGTATTTCAGCGTTTCCTTTGCACGTTCCTCGTCCTCGATGATACAGCCGCGCTCGCGCAGCTTGTCGATCTGCTGTTGAAGTGTTGCAGGCAGCTTTTTCTTTGCCATGTTGTCCTCCGATCCGGGCGGCACCGCATTGTGCTCATCAATCCATCCAGAATACTTCTCGCTCATGTCTGCTTTCTCTTGTCATCAGTGAAGAAATGCTGTGCTTCGGATTTGCGCCATTGTAGCATACATTTACTATCTCTTCAATTATCGGTGTGTCAATGCTGCGCTCTACAGCAAGGCGGTATGCTATCTTGCTGCTGGTGTAGCCCTCAACCGTGCCCACCTGTGCGACCGCCTCCGCCGCAGGTGTTCCGCTGCCGATAAGAAAACCTGCGCGGTAGTTCCTGCTGTGCTGCGATGTGCAGGTAACGATAAGGTCGCCTATTCCTGCCATTCCCGTAAAGGTCTTCCAGTTTGCGCCCAGCGCAACGCCAAGGCGCGTTATCTCGGTCATGCCTCTTGTCATCAGCGCTGCTACGGTATTATCGCCAAGATTCATGCCTCTGGCGATGCCGCATCCCAGTGCGATAGGATTTTTAAGCACGCCGCCCAGCTCGCAGCCTGCAACGTCATCATTAAGATATATTCTGTATCTCTCGTTTGAAAGCGTTTGCTGTATATATTTCGCTGTTTCCGTATCATATGCGGCGCACACCTCGGTCGTGGGCACAAGCCTTGCTATTTCCTCTGCATGGCACGGACCGGTGATAACTCCTATCTGATTGTCGGGAAGCTCCTCGGCAAGTATCTGCGACAGGCGGTTGCCCGTGTCTGCCTCAAGGCCCTTGCTTACATTGATAACAACGGTGCTTTTGTCGATGTGAGCCTTTGCAAGCCTTACAGTATCGCGGTAAAACGGCGAGGGAATAGCCACCACCACCATATCCGCGCCGCTTACGCAGCTTATGTCCGTGGTAACTCCGAGCGCGTCGGGAAGCTTTACCCCGGGAAGCAGCCTTTTATGCTCGCGCTGAGTGCGCAGCTGCTCTGCCTCCTCCTCGAACTTTGTCCATGTTATTACCTCGTGTCCGTAGGTGCTGTACAGCACGCCGAGAGCTGTGCCGTATCCGCAGCCGAGTATTGCTATCTTTGCCATTGCGCGACCTCCTGTTACTTTGATTTTTCGCCCAGCTTCTTTTCAGTGTGGTTAAGAAGCCTCTGTATATTTCCGCGGTGCATATAGATGATGATACCGCCGGTAAAGCCGGCAACTATCGCATTTGCAATGCCTGCGGCGTCCTTGTCGATGAAGTAAGAGAACATAAGCGCAGTAAACACAAACAATGAGGAAGCAACGCACGAGCCAAGCGAAACATATCGCGTAATAGCCACAAGAATAATGAATACTCCAAGCAGTATCACAGCACTTCTCCAGTCAAGGGTGAATATCGCAGAGATGGCAGCAAGCACTCCCTTGCCGCCCTTGAAGCCGTAGTAAACCGGATAGATATGTCCCAAAACCGTCATTAGTACCGACATATAGCCGACCCAGCTCATTCCGCCTGCCGCGTCGGTGATATCAACGCCGCCGATAAGCAGAAACGAAAACCTTACAGCAAGCACCGCAAGCACCGCCTTAGCAACATCCCCAAGCAGCACAATTCCTGCGATTGCCTTTCCCTGCGTGCGCAGCGTGTTTGTAAGTCCGGCGTTTCCGCTGCCCATTGTGCGTATGTCCTTGCCCGTTTTTATCCTTGTGATGATTATAGAGGTGTTAATGCCGCCGAGAAGATACGGCACAACAAGCATGATGATATAACAGATCCATTCCATGGTCGTTTATTCTGTCCTTTCGGGTGAAATGATTTTTATTCCGGGGTTTTTGCCGCGCAGGAATGCCAGCGCGACAGCATTTGTGCCGTAGTCTGTAAACGGCATGGTTATCGGCTTTTTGTATCCGTTTACCGTAAGCCTGAGACGCGCGCCGTATTTTTCTATCGCCAGTACATCGGAATATCGCAGAAGATAAAGCTTTTCAACACTGTAAAAAACGAAATGGTTCTCCATGTACCGATGACCGTCAACACATTTTGCGTTAGGGTATTCCGCAAGTATCTCGTTTCGTTCTTCCTCGCGCATTTCATTCAGATGCTTTTTCAGCTTACGAGGAGTGAAAACGAAGATATCAGCGATCGTCAGCAGCACCATTATTTCAGCAAATACAGCCAGTATGACCAGCAGCCTGCCAAGCGCGGAATCCCATCTGCCTGCGTTGATAATGTTTAATACGCAGTGTGTCGGCAGCAGCACTGCCAGACCGACGCTTGAAACGATCATTCCACGGCACTGCCTGCGATGATCGGATAATATCTGCTTCATCACTCGCCTCTTTCGCGCACCGTTATCTTGATGGGCGTAGCCTCAAGCCCGAATGTATCGCGTATCTGATTTTCTATATATCTCTGGTAGGAGTAGTGGAAAAGCTCCTTGCTGTTGCAGAAAACCACAAAATTCGGGGGATTTGTGCTCGCCTGAGTCATATAGTAAAGCTTAAGCCGCTTGCCTTTATCGGAGGGCGGCTGTACCCTTGATGTGGCATAACTCAGCATATCGTTAAGCACACCCGTAGAAATGCGTATGCAGTGCTGCTCGTGCACATACTTTATCATATCGAACAGCTTATCCACGCGCTGACCCGTCTTTGCCGAGATGAAAACAAACGGCGCATAGGACATAAAGGAGAAGTCCACCTCAAGCTTTTTCCTGAACTCGTTCATGGTCTTGTCGGTCTTGTCCTCAACGGCGTCCCACTTGTTGACCGCGATAACGCACGCCTTGCCCTTGTCGTGAGCATAGCCTGCTACCTTGCTGTCCTGCTCGGTGAAGCCTACGGTCGCGTCGATAACGATTACGCAGACATCCGCCCTGTCCACCGCCATAAGCGCACGCAGCACGCTGAAATGCTCGATGTTTTCCGTTACCTTTGCCTTGCGGCGCATACCGGCGGTATCAATGAAGATGAATTTCTCGCCGTTTCTTTCTACCGTTGAGTCGATAGCGTCGCGTGTAGTGCCTGCTATATCGGATACGATAGAGCGCTCCTCGCCTGCGATGTAGTTGATAAGCGAGGATTTTCCCACATTCGGCTTGCCTATAACGGCAACCTTTATTGCGTCCTCTTCATAGTCGTCGCCCTCGTCGGGGGGAAGCTGGTCAAACACCGCCTCAAGCAGGTCGCCCGTGCCGTGTCCGTGCACCGAGGATACCGCGATAGGATCGCCCAGACCGAGGTTGTAGAACTCGTATATCTCGGGCGGCGGCTCGCCGATACCGTCCACCTTGTTTACGGCAAGCACGACAGGCTTGCCGCTTTTCATAAGCATAGCCGCTACATCGCTGTCGTTCGCCGTTACGCCTGTTGTGATATCCGTGACAAAGATGATAGCGTCCGCACGCTCTATCGCAAGCATTGCCTGCTCTCTCATCTGGGCAAGGATAACATCGTCCGTCTTTGGCTCGATGCCTCCCGTGTCTATCAGCATGAACTCCTTGTCCAGCCATTCGCACCTGCTGTATATTCTGTCGCGCGTAACGCCCGGCTTGTCATCCACTATGGACAGGCGCTTGCCGACAAGCTTGTTGAATAGTGTGGATTTGCCGACATTGGGGCGTCCCACGATTGCTACTACCTGCATATATTACATCCTTTCGTTCTTCGTTCAAAATAACCCAAACATAATTATACTATTATAGTATATCACGGCAAAGCTATTTTTTCAAGCCAAAACCGCATTTTTCATAAAAAAAGAGAAGAAAACATCACGATGTCAAAAAACCTATAAATATAGCGCGTAGCGAGTAGAAGTTTTCGCTCAGGTCTTTTGAAAAAGACGGCAGGGTGTGGGGGAAAAACAAGAGTTTTTCCCCCACAAGCAGCTTTATAGTATGTTTCGACTTTTCCAACTGAACATCCCGACTGCACAGCGAGGGCACAAGACTATATCGCCATATTGTGAATGCTTCCATCGGATTTGCGGGAAAACGGATTGCGTTACAAGCCAAACGACCCGGGAGTGCAGATTCCCGGGTCGTCCAGCAGTATTGCGCCGCAGTGAAAAATAGGAGGAAAACACTGCGGCAGTGATGTACGCGGAAGTCTTTGCCTTTCCGCTGCAAAAGGGGCGGCGGAAAACGCGCGATACTGTCCGATCCGGCAGCCGCGTTCTGTCATCGCAGCCGCCGATGATATATGTAAACCGCCTTAGCGGATGTCTTGTTATGATATTACACCACAATTGTGAAACAACTATATATTTTGTGTGAAAAATAAGCGAAGTTTTAGCGAATAACTGTGAATTCAGCGCTTTACAACAGCCCGGGTTTGTGGTATAATCAATATTGGACAACACCGTAAATTCCGGGCTGCCGACTTTTTGCGCCCGTAATTATGCGGTATCGCCGCCAGAATTCAGGCGGCTTGTGCTGTAACTACATCAGACAGGAGAATATATTATGTACAAACAGTTTTCAGATAAGGTTTTATCCTTACAGCCATCGGCTATCCGTGAGATATTAAAGTTCACCGCCGACCCTACCGTAATCAGCTTTGCGGCAGGCAACCCCGCTCCCGAGGCGTTCCCCACCGATATCATCGCAAAGCTCTCCGCAGATATCTTAGCCGAGGAGCCTATCAACGCCCTCCAGTATTCCATCACCGAGGGCTATCCCAAGCTTATCGAGTGGCTTAAGAACGACCTCTCCAAAAAAGGATTTTTCAAGGAGGGCGACAATCTTGTTATAACCTCCGGTGCGCAGCAGGCTATCGAAACCACCGCCAAGATACTCTGCAACGAGGGCGATGTGATCATCTGCGAGGATCCTGCTTTCATCGGTTCGCTCAACGCGTTCCGCTCCTACGGTGTAAAGCTTGTCGGAATACCCATGGACAGCGACGGAATGATAATGGACGAGCTTGAGGCTGCCCTCAAGGCTAACCCCACCACAAAATTCATCTACACCATCCCCAACTTCCAGAACCCCACCGGCAAGACCTCCACTCTTGAGCGCAGAAAGCAGATGCTGGAGCTCGCAAAGAAGTACGGAGTTTATATCGTAGAGGACAATCCCTACGGCGCTCTGCGCTTCGCAGGCGAAGACGTAACAAATATCAAGGAGATAGACGACAGCAAGCACGTTATTTACTGCGGAAGCTTTTCCAAGACCCTCGCACCCGGTCTGCGCGTAGGCTATCTGCTTGGCGACGCAGAGATCATCGCAAAGGCTACCGTTGGCTTGCAGACAAGCACAGTGCACACCAACATCTGGGCACAGATGCTGACCTATCGCTTCCTTACCACCGTTGACTTTGACCAGCACCTTGCAAGACTTCGCAGCATTTACCGCAGCAAGTGCAAGCTGATGCTGGACGGTCTTAAAGCGGAGCTTCCCGACTTCATCGAGCTGACAAATCCCGAGGGCGGACTTTTCATCTGGGGAACTCTTCCCGAAAAGTACAACATGAACGAGTTCTGCACCGAGGTGGTTCACCGCAAGGTCGCACTCGTTCCCGGAAACGCATTCACCGCCGACCAGAATGCAGTATCCCACAGCTTCCGCATGAACTTCTCGACGCCTACCGACGAGCAGATCATCAAGGGCGTACAGATACTCGGTCAGGCTGCAAGAGAGATACTGCGGTAATAAATTCATATAGGTGACAGCACCGCACCTATGAAAGGAAATACAATGCAAGAACAGAAAAAAAAGATATTCAGCGGCATTCAGCCGACTAACACTCCTCATCTCGGAAATTATCTCGGAGCAATGGTAAACTGGGTAAAGCTTCAGGATGAGTACGACTGCACATACAGTATCGTAGACCTGCACTCCATCACCGTAAGACAGGACCCCGTAAAGCTTCGCGCACAGATAAAGGAAAGCTACGCGCTGCTTATCGCAATGGGTCTCGATCCGGAGAAATCCACGCTTTTCGTTCAGAGCCACAACCCTCAGCACGCAGAGCTCAGCTGGATACTCTCCTGCTACACGCAGTTCGGCGAGCTGTCCAGAATGACCCAGTTCAAGGATAAGTCCGCAAAGTATGCCGACAACATCAACGCAGGACTGTTTACATATCCCGTGCTTATGGCGGCGGATATCCTGCTTTATCAGGCTGACCTTGTTCCGGTCGGCATAGACCAGAAGCAGCACCTTGAGCTTGCCAGAAATATCGCCCAGCGCTTTAACGGCGTATACGGAGAGACCTTTACCATGCCCGAGCCGTACATCACCCAGACAACAGCAAAGGTAATGTCGCTTCAGGAGCCCACCAAAAAGATGTCAAAATCCGACGAGAACCCCAACGCCTCGGTATGGGTGCTGGATGACAGGGATACCATCATCCGCAAGTTCAAGCGCGCAGTCACCGACAGCGAAGCCGAGGTGTGCGCAAGAGAGGGCAAGGACGGCATAATCAACCTGATGTCCATCTACTCCGCCGTTACCGGCAAGAGCTTTGAGGAAATCGAGTCGGAGTTCAGCGGAAAGGGCTACGGCGAGTTCAAGCTTGCAGTAGGCGAGGCGACCGCAGATATGCTCGCCCCCATGCAGTCGGAGTTCAAGCGCATTTCCGGCGACAAGGCTTATCTCGAGACCTGCATGAAGCAGGGCGCCGAAAAGGCATACAAGTCCACAAGAAAGACCCTGCAAAAAGCGCAGAAAAAGGTTGGATTTATGGTTCTGTAAAATCTAGCCGGCTTCTGCAGCGGCAAGATATATCCGACATATTCTGATTTAGTCATATTACACGAAATTGCGCATACTCATTGAAGAAATAGCTGTGAATATTTACAAAAATTCAGGTTATTCAAAATTTACTATTGCATTTTCGTGTGATTTCTGCTAAAATAATATACGTTACTGAAAAAAACACACTAGAGAGGTAGGTGCTTCAAATGGCAAAGTGCGAAATCTGCGGCAAGGGCGTAGTATTCGGCATCAAGATGTCTCACTCCCACAGACGCAGCAACAGAACATTCAAGCCCAACGTTAAGAAGGTTAAGGCTATCGTTAACGGTACTCCTTGCAGAGTAAATGCCTGCACACGCTGCCTGCGTTCCGGTCTTGTACAGAGAGCTATCTAATAACTTGTAACAGAAGTTATACTTTTTTACAAAATTTATTACCCCTGTCCGCAATAGTGGATGGGGGCTTTCTGTTGCCGCACATTTACCCCTTGACAAATCGTGCGAATAGGAGTAAACTTTATCATAAGATGACTTATAGGAACCTCTAAAAACCTCCTTCACGGCTGATTTGCTATGACAGCCGCCATCTACTTCGTTGCAAAACCTTGAAATACATCCAGTATTACTGCGGTTTGTGCGCCTCGTATCCGGCAACTGTCATGTACTCAAATCCGCTCGTGTCCCGGTTTTTAGAGAACCCCGACTATATTATACGAAAGTGAGGTCATATCTTGGTAAGTATACGCAATTTAACAAAAAGATACGACGCGGTGTCCGTCCTGCGCGGACTTAACATGAACATAAACCGCGGAGATGTCTATGGCTTCCTCGGCCGCAACGGAAGCGGCAAGACAACTACCATGAACATAATCACCAACATCATCCCCAAGGACAGCGGCGAGATAATTCTCGGGGAAGGTCAGCCCGTTACCGTGGGATATCTGCCCGAAAGCCCGGTTATCTACGGCTATATGACAGCTAAGGAGTATCTGGAGTATATCGCATACTGCTGCAGATACAGCGGTAATATTGATAAGCGCGTTGATCAGGTGCTTGATATTATCGGTCTGTCGGCTTCGCGCAATATGCGCGCCAAGACCTTTTCGCGCGGAATGACCCAGAGATTGGGCATGGGCGCGGCAATCATCGGAAACCCCGAGCTGCTGCTGTTTGACGAGCCTACCTCCGCGCTTGACCCTCAGGGCAGAACAGAGGTAATCGAAATAATCAACAACCTTAAAAGCACCGGCGCAACCATTATCCTCTCCACTCATATTCTGCATGATGTAGAGCGCGTTGCAAACAGGATCGGAATAATGAACAACGGCATTATCGCCGAAGAGGGCGATATCGCCGACCTGCTGAAAAAATACGGCGCTTCCCGTATAACAATGCACATCCGCGACCTTACTCACGAGAACAAGCTCAAGCTTCTCGGCGTGGATTTTGCCGCCGCTGCGTTCGACTCGAACAGCGCTGCCTTTACCTTCAGTGCACAGGATATTGACGACTGCACTCAGCGCCTGCTTCGCCTGCTGGCAGATGAGCAGATCATTCCGCTGGATATCTCCGTAGGCGCAGCGTCGCTTGAAGAAGTTTACAGAAAGGTGGTGGGCTGATGGGCGCGTTTAAATTCGGATTCAAGAAAGAATGGTATCATTTTTCCCGAACCTTCCGTTTCGGCGGAATTCTCATCGCGCTTATTTCGGTAGCGCTTGTAAATCCGCTTATGATAAAGTCCTTGTCGTATATGATGGACACTATGATGTCTATGGCAGAACCGATGCTGTCCGAGCTTTCGGGTGAGGAAATCGCCGAGCTTTCGACAGAGTATACAAGTCCTATCGTTTTCAGCGCCGCATTGTCTGACTTTTGCAACACAGCTCTGCTTGTATTGCTGCTTGTGCTTATGTCGCCGTTCGGCGGAGAGCAGAAAAAGCGCGCAACGCTCATCCCCTCATGCAGCGGCCTTGATAATGAGTATTACCTTATCCCAAAGTTTGTGCTGTACCCTGCCGTGATATTTGCCGCAACGATCGTATCCGGAATGATTGCAGGCGGTCTTTCCAACGCGCTTTTCCCCGAGCCGATAGGCTTCGGCACTATCCTGCTCGGCTCCTTGCTGTGCGCGATATACCTCACATTCATAATGACGATATATATGGCGCTGGGACTCTGCACAAGCCGCCCCGGAATTATGACCATCGCGGTATACTTCGGTCACTCGCTCGTCTCCGCAATACTGCTTGCCATGAATCTTGAAAAGTTCAACCCCTTTACCCTGTACTATATTTTCTCGCATGGCATGAACGAAAAGGACTTCTCCCTTGCAAAAGAAGTCCCCAGCATTATCGTAGGCGCTCTGCTTGCTGTGGTTATCTCAGTGATGATGTATTTCCTCACGCTTGCCGTTCTTCGCACCAAGCGGATAAATAACCAAGAGGATAAACCCGAGTTTTAATTACAAGCAGTAAATCTCCGAGCCTAATCTTGAACAAATAATCCCGTCAAAGCTGTAAAAGGCTTTGACGGGATTTTGTTATATGTCAGCTCACATCACAAATATGTTAGCCGAACAGGGTGAAGCAACCAGCTTACCGCCCTTTTGCTCTGCTTGTCCGCCGAAAGAATAGATATTGCTTTTCAGCTCGCCGACAAAAGCAAATCCAACCTCGCTATCCGATGGATTTAGCACAACAAGAAGCCGTTCGTTGCCGTCGGTTCTGGTGTACGCAAGGGGATATTCGTCCTTTTCGGCATATACAAACTCTATCTCGCCTTTGCTCTGTAAAGCCTTGTGCGACTGTCTTATCTCTATAAGACGTTTTATCTCATTGATGAGAGAATGGGGATCATTAAGCTGATTTTCCGCGGTTGGTCTGTCAGCGCTTTCGTCCTGCGGTATATAGAGGGAATGCTTTGGCGCGCTGCTGAAGCCTGCATTGACCGAATCATCCCACTGCATAGGCGAGCGAGAGCCGGTTCTGCCATAGCCGCCCTCCACCGAAACAAGACCCTCAACATAACGCATACCTATTTCGTCGCCGTAATAGATAAACGGTGCGCCGGGCATCGTAAGCAGGAATGCAAAAGCAATTTTCAGCTTCTCCCCCTTGATATAGCGCGAAAGCCTGTCCATATCGTGATTGCCGGATGGAATACAGATAAGTCCCCTGCGCTGCGTCTTTTCATAGCTTTCCTTGTATCTTGCCACAAACTCTGAAGCATCACCGCAGCCTGCGAAGAAAGGTCTTTCGCAGCGGAAAAGATCATTGTAATGCGAAGGGCCGAAGTGCAGCAGAAAGTCCATGTGAAAACCGCCCATAAGGCTCTTGTCGGGTTCACCCCACTCGGATATCATTGCCGCATTGGGAAACTCCGCATCGAGAAAGGCTCTGATATTCTGCCACAACCTTATTGTGCCCTTGCCGTCTTCGTCGCACTTCACCAAAGAGCCTGCCATATCCACCCTGAAACCGTCACAGCCCATCCTAAGCCAGAAACGCATGATGTCCTTTAACGCCTCGATAGTAGCCCGAGGACCCGGGTCATCCATACTTTGCTGCCACTTTTTTTGCGGATCGGGTTTATAGTACCCGTAGTTCAGCGCGGGCTGATGACTGAAGAAATTTACCGCACAGCTTCCGTCGCGTGTGGATATTCCTCTTATCGAAGCGCAGCCTGTCGGTTCCTCCCAAATGCTGTCGGTCCAGATGTAGCGATCCGTATACTCATTTTTTTCGGCGCGCATAGACTGCCTGAACCATTCGTGCTGCACAGAGGTGTGCCCCGGTACAAGGTCAAGCAGAATGTGCATACCGCGCTTATGCACCTCATCAAACAGCATTTTCAGATCCTCGTTTGTGCCGTATCTGGCAGCCGTCCTGTAATAGTCCGATACATCATAGCCTGCATCCCCAAAGGGCGATTCAAAGCAGGGGTTCATCCAGATCGCCGTACATCCAAGCCCTCTGATATAGTCCAGCTTTTCTGCTATGCCCTTAAAATCACCTATGCCGTCTGCATTGGTATCCCTGAAGGACTGGGGATATATTTCATAGAACACCGCATTTTCAAGCCATTCGGGATAATTGATACCGCTCATTACATTTCTCTCCTTATGTGTTGATTTTGTTTTCTATATATGATATAATACTATAAAAAAATAAATGTTTCTACCGATAAACTATCAATTTCTGATACTATACTATTTTCAGGAGTCTGTCATGCCTAACACATATCACAGGGAGAACCGCGAGCACAGCAGCCGTCTTATTCCTTTCAGCTACTACAAATCCCGAATACCCGATTATTTCCCCAACGTGCCGCTGCACTGCCATAAGGAGTTTGAGATAAATCTCGTTTTATCGGGATGCGGCGAATTTGCCGTCGGCGATGACAGATTTATAGCAGACGAGGGAGATATTATAATCATACAGCCCAATATACCGCACTCAGTCCACCAATGCGGCAACACCGTGCTGATATACGACACTTTGGTTTTCAGCAGCGATATGCTGTTAAGCAGGAACGACGACCGAAGTTCCCTGCAATACATTATCCCGTTATCAAATCACGCTGTCAGTATAGCTGCGCATATCACTGCCGAACACAAATGCTATCGGGAGCTGCTCTCATATGCAAAGGGATTTATCGCCGCTTCAAAGAAAAACTCCGCCCTTGACGATGTTATACTTAAGGGCAAGCTTTTCTGCTTCTTCGCAGCCATATTCAAAAACGCCGAGCTGACTTCCGCTTCGGATAGTCAGGTAAAGTACAGCGAGCTTATCAGACCGTCTATCGAATATATAAACGAGCACTTCGCTGAAAAGCTTACCATTAACCGCCTTGCCGATATATCTCATCTGAGTGAAAGCTATTTCATGAAAGCGTTCAAGCAATGCGCAGGTATGGGAGCGGCTCAATACATCAACCAGATAAGAATTAAAGCCGCCTGCGAGTGTTTAAGGGAGAATAACTGCAATATATCCCAAATTGCATTTTCCTGCGGCTTTACCAATCTCTCCAACTTCAACAGGCAGTTTCGCAGGCAAGTCGGTATTTCGCCTAGGGAATACTCAAGAAAAATATGTAACAAAACCGCGCCAAACGATTAAGGCAAGCCGTAAAATACATCAAGCGCCGCCGCTTCGTTTTCGCAGCCGTACAATGCACAGCAGAGCTGCACAACACCACAAATCTGGTGCCGTGCAGCTCTGCTTATTCATATGCGTATGGATTTCATGCCTGCTTCGCTGCCGACAGACGGAGTTCCCGACAAGCCGGAGTTATTCTGCCGAAAGGTCTATTCTTCTTACAGCGTCCCTTAGCGGAAGTACAAACGAGGGCGAAACCGAAAGCTCATCCACCCCCATGCGCAGAAATGTTTCTGTAAGGGAGGTGTCCGCCGCCAGCTCGCCGCAGATCCCTATCCACGCGCCATGCCTGTGTGCATTCTCGGCGCTCATACGTATAAGCCGAAGTACAGCCTCGTGGTGAGTGTCGCAGAACTGCTCTACTTGTGGATTCTGCCTGTCGCAGGCAAGAGTGTACTGCGTAAGGTCGTTTGTGCCCACGCTGAAAAAATCCACCATCGGCGCAAGCATATCGCTTATCAGCGCCGCCGCAGGGGTTTCTATCATAATGCCGATTTCGATTTTGTCGGAGTACTCAATGCCGTCGCTCTTAAGCTCTGCCTTTACCTTATCGCATATCTCAAGGGACTTTTTGACCTCCGAAACGCTTGTTATCATCGGGAACATTATGCCGAGATTGCCGTAAACGGACGCTCTGAACAGCGCACGCAGCTGCGTTATGAATATCTCGGGACGGGTCAGGCAGATTCGTATTGCCCGATAACCCATTGCCGGATTTTCCTCCTTTTTAAGGTTGAAGTAGTCCGCCTGCTTGTCCGCACCGATATCCATGGTGCGGATGATCACCTTTTTTCCGCCCATGCTTTCGAGAACGCGCTTGTATGCTGCAAACTGCTGCTCCTCGGTGGGATAATCGCTGTTCCCGAGATACAGGAACTCGCTGCGGAACAGACCCACTCCGTCTGCGTCATTAAGCAGTACTGCGCCGATGTTGTCGATACTTCCGATGTTGGTGTAGATGTTGATTTTCGTTCCGTCAAGGGTGATGTTTTCCTTGCCCTTAAGCTCCTGCAAAAGGCGCTTTTTGTTAAGGTCGTCTGTCTGCTTTTTCAGCAGGCGCTCCCTCGCTGCCTCGTCCGGAGAGATGAACACCTCGCCGGTAAAGCCGTCAACAATCGCCTCATCCCCCTCCCTCAGCGAGGAGAGGAACTCGTCGCCCACTCCGATTACCGCAGGGATATTCATGCTGCGCGCAAGTATGGCGGTATGCGAATTGGAAGAACCGTGAGCGGTGACAAACGCAAGCACCTTTTCCTTGTCAAGCGATACCGTTTCGCTTGGGGCAAGGTCATCCGCACAAATTATCATCCTCTCGTCGGCGTGGATAGCGTCCGCGCCGTTTCCGCTGAGGTTGGCGATAATGCGGTTGGAGATATCCCTTACATCTGCGGCGCGTGCCTGCATATAGGAGTCATCCATAGCTGAGAACATCTCCGCGAAATTATCCGAAGTTACCGCGACAGCATACTCCGCATTGACCTGCTGCGTTTTGATTATATTGCAGATAGATTCGTTATAGTCCTCATCCTCAAGCATCATCCGATGTATACCGAATATCGCGGCGTTTGTTTCGCCCACCTCTCTTAGAGCCTTTTCGTATATCTCGCCCAGCTGCCGGGACGCGGCGGACTTTGCAGCCTCTACCCTTTCGATTTCCGCCTTTATATCTTCTATATGGATGCGCGAAACTGCTGCGTCGTTTTTGCGGAATACAGATATCCTGCCTATCGCCACAGCGCCGTATACACCCTTGCCAACATACCTCGTCATACTTGTCCTCCCCTTGTTTATCAGAGACTTTTGGAGAAGAAGCTCTCCTGCTCTGCCGAGGCGCTCCTGCCGCCTCTTTCATATGTATGATGTGCCGTCTGATGTGAACTATCCGCAAATTATCAAAAACCGCCGCGTTCTCTCCGCCATTTTACGGGATCATCCGCATACTATTTTGCGGCATTTGTTTAAGCATATTCTCCCGATTTGATAATTTCTGCCGAAAACGAGGCACACATCCGTATTATTTGCAAAAAAATGCCCGGAGATTTATGCAGGCAGGTGCTGCAAATCTCCGGGTATTGCTCCACTATAACGGGAAAACCGCTATTCTCTTGTAAGCCTTTCGATGTGTATGTTTTCCGTTCGGCTATGTTTCGGAAGAATTACTCGAGTATTCTTCCATCGGTGGATACTATCACAACGCGCCACGGGATGAACTTTCCGCTTGCCTTAAGAGCCGTCTTTACAGCGTTTTCGATTCCTCCGCAGCAGGGCACCTCCATGCGCACGACGGTCACGCTTTTTATGTCGTTTCCTGAGATGATAGCGGTGAGCTTTTCTGCATAATCCCCCTCGTCAAGCTTCGGACAGCCGATAAGAGTGATGTGGTTTCGTATGAATTCGTTGTGGAAATCCCCGTAAGCATACGCTGTGCAGTCCGCCGCGATAAGCAGATTTGCATTGTCGAAATACGGCGCGTTTACCGGAACAAGCTTTATCTGCACCGGCCACTGTGAAAGCATACTTGCCGCAGGCGCAGCCGACGGCGCCGCATTCTCACGGGATATCGCCTTTGAGTGCGTCCCGGGGCAGCCGCACGCAAGCGCCTCTGCCGATTTTTTCTGCTTCGCCGCAAGCACTGCCGCCTCGTTATAGGCAGGCGCCTCGCGCTGCTCAAAGGTTATTGCGTTTGTCGGGCAAGCCGGCAAGCAGTCGCCCAGTCCGTCGCAGTAGTCCTCACGGGTGAGCTTTGCCTTGCCGTCTATCATCTCAATCGCGCCCTCGTGGCAGGCTTTGGCACAAAGTCCGCAGCCGTTGCACAGCTCCTCATCTATCTTGATAATCTTTCTTATCATTATAATTCCTCCTTTTCAATCCTGAAAACGTTGATTACATCACAGTCGGGACAGCAAAAGCGCACATCCCCCTGCCTTGACAGCGGCGGCGTACCGCCGTATCGCAGAATGTCTATATAGGGAAAAGCCACGTGCATTGCCATAGGGCACAGCTTTCCGCGCTCGGTGTCATAGTCGAACGAATCACCGACTTTATGCCCTCTGTGGCAGCTGCATTCGCCTTTTTTCTCTACAAGCGTTATCGTAATTCTTGGTTTCATCATTTAAAATCAAAATCCTTTCTTGACTTTATGCCTAAATTATAATATAATTTTTTTAAAAAGTCGGTTGTATTTACAACAGAAACGGAGTTTCTATGAAGAAATATATCCCTGTTTTGCTGCACACGCAGCTTTTTTCGGGAGTTAATGAGGATGAGCTGTTTACCATGCTGTCCTGCCTGCAGGCAAGGGTCCGCACATACAAAAAGGGCGAGTATGTGCTGCGGCAGGGCGAGCGCCACGCAAGCATAACTGTACTTGTGCAGGGCAAGCTGCATATCCAGTGCGACGACTACTGGGGCAGCCGAAGCATCATCAATATCGTGGACGTGGGCGAAATGTTCGGCGAAGCCTATGCAGCACCCGACAGCGGCGCACTGCTGAATGACGTTCTCGCGGTTGAGGACAGCGCGGTGGTTTTCCTTGATTTGGAGTGGGTTCTTTCGGGCTGCCCGACAGCCTGCAAATTCCACGCCGCAGTCGCGCAGAACCTGTTTTTTGCAATATCCGAAAAAAACAGAAAGCTCGTGCAGAAGCTGGGATATATGTCAAAGCGTACAACGCGCGAAAAGCTGATGGCATACCTCTCGGATGAAGCAAAGCGGCAGGGCAGCGGAACATTCTCAATCCCATTCAACCGACAGCAGCTTGCCGATTTCCTTTCCGTTGACCGCAGCGCAATGTCGGGCGAGCTGTCAAGAATGAGCCGCGACGGGCTGCTGAGGTATGAAAAAAACAGGTTTACATTGCTGTAACCTCAACACAAGCAGATATGAACCACCAATAAATACAACAATTTGCAAAAACTTCTCATACAAATCTTGACAAATCCCGTTCGAGGTGCTATACTATACTAACGATTATCAAGAAAGGAGGCAGACAATATGTTATATCGCAATCACCCCACACCAAATATATTATACAAAATGTACTCTTGTCTGTCGCCGAGCATTTGCCGCAACGAAAAGGTTAAGGCAAAATTACTCTTATCTGAATTTAAAGCGTGCATTTTCTATCAATGCGCGCTTTTTAATTTTTAAGGAGGAAGAATGAAAATCAAAGAAAAACCAAAGTATTCCGCCCTGTCTAACGTTATGTATATGCTGAAAACCCTTTGGCACGGCAGCAAGGGATATGTCATCTACACTTTCGTCAAGGAATTCAACGAAAACGTGTTCTGGACGATATTTTCAGTGTATCTGACAGAGTGGATTTATGTCGCAATTGAAAACAAAACGCCATTTACCGCGCTTGCCTCCTTCGTTGGGGCAATGTGCATCGGGCATATCTGCATACATATCACTGCGGCTATTCATCAGCTGTGCGAAAAGCAGTTTCTGCCGAAAATGTACCGGGATTTCTACAAGCGCGTTATACGCAAATCCATTTCAATGGATTACACCGAGTTTGAGCGCCCCGATTTCTACGACAAATACACCCGTGCGCTGAATGAGTGCCAATGGCGAGGCAGTACAATTCTGTACTTCTCCGCATATCTCGTTGCAGGTATAGCTTCGGTAATTGCGGCGACGATTATTGTCGCTGACGTTGACCCGTGGCTGCTTATATTCATCCTGCCCATGGTTGCGGTTTCGATGCTTTTCGGCAAGAAGGAGGGCGACCTCTACTACTCCCTCGATATGTCCAACACCCGTGACGGACGTATCGGCAGCTACGCAAAGCGCGTGTTCTATGAAAAGAAATACGCAGGAGAATTGCGCCTTTTCGGTATCGGCAAGCTGTTATTATCACGTCACGAAAAGGCATATGAGGAAATGGAGGAGCGCACCCGTAAAATACGCAGAAAGCTGTGCGTCATCGAGCCTGCAAAGTGGATAATCTACAACCTTTTGTCAACAATTCTCCCCTATCTCTACATAGCATTCGTGCTTAACAAGGGCGAGGTTCAGACTGCCGCTTATGTGGCAATGATACCTGCTCTTTCCACCCTTTCGTGGCGCACCTCCGACGCTGTTGAGCTTATCGTTTCTCTTGCAAAAGAGAGCGCATTTGTAAGCAATCTCCGCGAGTTCCTCTCCTATGAGCCTAAAGTCAACGCTGACGAGCTTATCAAGGCGAAAAAGCTTTCCGACATCGAAATCAAGGACATGAGCTTCACCTACGAAGGAGCGGATAGCGCCACGCTCCATGATGTAAACATCAGTATCCGCGAGGGCGAGAAGATTGCCATTGTGGGTCACAACGGCGCAGGCAAAACCACCCTTGTAAAGCTGATAATGGGGCTCTACAACCCTACCGAGGGCAATATAAAAATCAGCGGCGAGGATATCACAAGGTACGAGCCGAAATCGCTTCACAGCCGTTTCGGTACGGTGTTTCAGGACTTGCAGGTGTTCGCCCTGCCGCTTTCCCACAACGTATTGATGCGCAAGCCGAAGAACGACGAGGAGCGAGCGCTTGTCGAGGAGTCACTGCGCAAAGCGCAGTTCGGCGACAAGCTGGACAGCCTTGAAAACGGCATTGACACAATGGTTACCAAGGAGTTTGACGAGAACGGCATGGGGCTTTCGGGCGGCGAGGCGCAAAAGATCGCCATCGCACGAGTTTTCGCCCGAAAGCCGGATATCGTGATACTTGACGAGCCAAGCTCCGCCCTTGACCCTATTGCAGAGTACAATATGTATAAGAATATGCTTACCGCAACGGACGGCGAAACTGTAATATTCATCTCGCACCGACTTTCCGCGACCCGTGACGCCGACCGCATATATATGTTCGAGCAGGGCACGGTCGTTGAACAGGGAACTCACGCCGAATTAATGGCGCTGAACGGAAAATATGCGGAAATGTGGAAATTACAGGCGCAGAACTATCTTGCAGAGGAGGTGACGGCATGAGCGAGAAGAAAAAAGACAAAATCAAGATGAAAAGGCTTGTTTCAAACGTTTGGTACGTAGTGAAATACGCTCTGCGTCACGATAAAAAGCTGCCCCTTTCCTATATCGTAAGCCAATGCGTTTTCAGAGGCGCCCATGCATTTATGGACACCTTTCTCCTTATGGAGATCATCAACATTTTCACCACAACGGCAGATATTTTAAGCGTTGTTAAAGTGCTTGCTGTAATGTTTGCTCTTCAGGTTGTCAGCATGATAGTTTTCAGATACCTCGAAAACTATTTCTGGACGAAGATGATAGGCTTTACAGGTAAGGTCCAGCGTGAGCTTATGGCTAAGGCTCAGCTCATGGACTTGAAATATTACGATATCCCCGAATACTTCGACGACTTCGTTATTGCCGCCTCACAGTCCGAGGAAATGTGCAAAAAGGCTATAATGAGCGCCGCAAGCATTATTTCCACCGTGGTTGCAATGATTATTTCGGGAACAATGATTATTACAATCAATCCCACTGTGGCAATTTTCCCTGTAATCGGCTTTGTTGTCAACATCATAACCCGTTTCATCATCACAAAGCTTGAGTACGAATACAACCTTGAAAAGCAGCGTATCGGCAGAAAGGCAGACTACTCAAAGAGAGTGTTCTACCAGCCCGAATACGCAAAGGAGATAAAGCTCACGGGCATTGAAGAGGCGCTTATGGAGCAGTATGACGAGGCAATAGCCGAGGAGCGTAAAATGGCACTCGGCTACTCGCTGAAAATCCTTGCGCCTACCCTTATAAACTGGATAACCGTGTTTACGCTGTGCCAGTTCTATGCCGTGCCTGTGTATCTTGCATATCTTGCCATTGAGAAAAAGACCATTCAGCTTGGCGAGGTCGCATCGCTGAAAAATGCAACAAACTTAATCAAGAGCCAGCTTGACCAGATGAACTATGCGCTGGTTGATTTCCAGACCGTGGGGCAGTATGCCGAAAAGTTCCGCCGCTTTATGGATTACGAAATCAATATTGAGGGCTGCGAGGGTGAAGCTCCTGTTCCCGAAAACGACTGCACGCTTGAACTGCGCAATGTCAGCTTCAGATACAAGGACAGCGAAAAATATGTCCTTAAAAACGTCAGCATGACCATACGAAAGGGCGAGAAGCTTGCGCTTGTTGGCGAAAACGGCGCAGGAAAAACAACTCTTATAAAGCTCATTATGCGGCTTTACGATGTGACAGAGGGCGAGATCCTCTTCGGCGGAGTGGATATCCGAAAGCTTAACACAAGGGCGTACCGCAAAAAAATAGGTGCGGTTTTTCAGGATTTCCAGATTTATGGCGCTACTCTTGCAGAAAACGTAAATATGAGCTTTGTCGATGACCCCGACCGCGAAAAGATAACCAAAGCGCTGGAGAGAGCCGACTTTGGCGGCAAGCTGAGCCGTCTTGACAGCGGAATCGACACCGAGCTTACCAAGGAGTTTTCCGATAGCGGAACAATGCTTTCGGGCGGCGAAGGACAGAAAGCGGCTATCGCAAGGATATTCGTCAGCAACTCACCCGTTGCAATTCTCGATGAGCCAAGCTCTGCCCTCGACCCTATCGCAGAGTACAGGCTGAACAAGAGTATGCTGGAAAACGCAGAAAATCAGGCGGTCATACTCATCTCCCACCGCCTTTCCACCACCAAGGATGCCGACCGCATTATTCTCCTCGAAAACGGCAGTATCGCAGAGAGCGGAACACATGCGGAGCTTCTCCAAAACGGAGGAACTTACGCCAGAATGTGGAACGTTCAGGCAGAGAAGTACTGCACCTCGATTTATGCGTGATCAGCGTAAGGTCGTTATTGACAGCAAAGAAAAATCCCCCGACCAAGTTCGGTGGACCAGCTTGTCGAAAAAGTCAATAACAGGCTGGCGAGAAATCGTCAGATGCTAGGAAGCGCCACTACGACTAGCCTTTGTGGCTGTCGTAGCGGCGCTGACGCCGCAGATGGCGGTTTATCGACAGCCTGAAATCCCCCGACCAAATTCGGGGGATCAGTTTGTCGAAAAAGTCAAATAACAGGCTGGCGAGAAATCGTCAGATGCTAGGAAGCGCCACTACGACTAGCCTTTGTGGCTGTCGTAGCGGCGCTGACGCCGCAGATGGCGGTTTATCGACAGCCTGAAATCCCCCGAACCGAGTTCGGGGGATTATGTTTACCATTTTTTCGCGCGCAAGGGACAGTGCGCATCCTTTCGCGCGGCTCTCAGCTCGGAATAGCAGCCGCACTTCATGCAGGTGCCGCCCAGCAGATGCTCACAGTTGCGGCACAGTTCAAGACGTCTGCTGTACTCGGCTACTTCGGTGCGCTTGTCCGCAGGGATTTTTGCCGCTGCCGCGCGCACTGCCTGCGCAACATCCGCCCTGCCTGCCTCCTCAAGAAGACAGCGCGTACACGGCTTTTTTGTCATCATACTATTTTCAGCGTGACAGCCGCAACACTGCACGCAGGCATCACCACGCTCGCCCTGCCGTTGTGTACCTTTACTTCAAGGGGCGTTATCACAACATTGTCGCAGTTGTCGAATGTGTTGCAGGCGTGCGCGTCGCCTGTCAGCATACGCGCTTCGCCGGACTTCACCTCGCCGAATGCAGAGCCGAGGTCTATCTCGTACTCCCTGTCAAGCGCACAGTTGGATAGCGTAACAAGTATATCTCCGCTGTCCGAAACAGAAGCCGAATGGCTTATGCAGGGCACCTGCTTTGTGCAGCCGACATCCTCATTCTCAATATGGCTGTAGATAAGCGTTGCGTCCTGATGCTCCTTGAACAGGTCAAACACATGGAATGTCGGCGTCTTTACCGTAACCTCTCCCTCGGTAAGCAGAATTGCCTGAAGCACATTCACCGCCTGCGCGATGTTCGCCATGGTAACGCGGTCGGAATGCCTGTTGAATATATTGAGGTTTATCGCCGCTACAACAGCGTCGCGCATAGTGTTCTGCTGATACAAAAAGCCGGGGTTGGTTCCCTCCTCGACATCATACCAGCAGCCCCACTCGTCAACGATAAGTCCTACCTTTTTCTCCGGATCATATCGGTTCATTATCTCGGAGTGACGTGTTACAAGCGTTTCCATGAAAAGCGTTGAAGCAATGGTATCATAGTACTCCTCGTTAGAGAACACCGTTGCGCTGCCCTTGTGCTCCCAGTTGCCGGTCGGCACGGTATAATAGTGCAGCGACAGACCCTTCATGTGCCACGCAGTGATGTTTCGCATTGCAACCTCTGTCCAGTTGTAGTCGGCGGCATTCGGTCCGCAGGCGATCTTGTACAGCTTGCTTTCGCCGAAATCACGGCAGAATGTCTGATATCTGCGGTAGGTGTCGCAGTAATACTCGGGAGTCATGTTTCCGCCGCAGCCCCAGTTTTCGTTGCCTATGCCGAGGTATTTCAGCTTCCACGGCTGTTCTCTTCCGTTCTTTCTGCGCAGCTCTGCCATGGGCGAAACTCCGTCAAAGGTCATGTACTCTATCCACTCTGCCATTTCTTCCACTGTTCCGCTGCCTACATTTCCGGCGATGTACGGCTCGCAGCCCACAAGCTCGCACAGGCGCATAAACTCGTGCGTGCCGAAGCTGTTGTCCTCAACAACGCCGCCCCAATGCACGTTTATCAGCTTTTTGCGGCTCTCCTTGTCGCCTATGCCGTCTTTCCAGTGATATGTGTCTGCAAAGCAGCCGCCCGGCCAGCGCAGTACGGGAAGCTTTATCTGCCTGAACGCTTCAACAACGTCCTTGCGGAAGCCCTCGATATTCGGTATGTCGCTGTTCTCTCCGACATATATTCCGTCATATACGCAGCGTCCGAGGTGCTCCGAAAAATTTCCGTATATCTCGCGGTTGATGTGACTTTTTTTGTCAAGGGGATTGAGTGTCAAATTCAGCTTTTTCATAATGCAAAGTCCTTTCGGTCAAAATATTATATTACAATTATATACCTCTTGACAATCTTTTTTCAATGATGTATCATATTATTACAACTGATATATCCTGCGACAGGAGGTATAGCTATGAAGCTTCATGTTCTCGGTATAGGCTACCGCCACGACAGTGATTTCCTCATTGACCGCCCATGCGGCTCGGGGGATAACCTTATACTTATCTTTAAAACCGCCGCGATGATAAAGCTGAACAATAATGTTATCCACGCGCCGCCGAACACTGCAGTGGTATACTCACCGGAGTTCTGCCAGCATTACGGCGCAGACGGCGGCGAATATATCGACCACTGGGTGCATTTCGACGCCGGAAATGATACAAGGTTTTTCCGCAGTATCGGGCTGAACCTGAACACGCTGTTGTATCCTGCGGATATTTCCGCGGCAGAGCACGTTCTCGACCTGCTTAGCCTTGAATCCGTCAGCGGAGGACGAAACTCAGCCGAATGCATCGACCTGCTGTTACGGCTTCTGCTGACAAAGCTTGCGGACGGCGCAGAGCAAGGAGCCGAGGCGACCTCCCAACACAGCGGCGCGCTTAAGGAGCTTCGCGCGTCGATATACCGCAGCCCTGCGGAGTTCCTCAGCATTGATATGCTGGCGCAGCGGCTTTCGCTAAGCCCGTCCCATTTTCAGCACCTCTACAAGCAGGAATTCGGAGTCAGCTGCTACGAGGACATCCTCTCCGCTCGCCACTCGATGGCGAAGTACTATCTTAGGAGCACCACCCTGCCGATAGCGCGTATTGCGGAGCTTTGCGGCTACGAGAACGATGTTCACTTCATCCGCCAGTTCAAAAAGCGCGCAGGAATGACCGCAGGGGAATACAGACATTCATCGCACAGCTGACTGCGCACAACGGATATTTTTGCAGCATTGCCATGATACCGCCCGTTTTTATCCGAAACTTTTTATCGCAAAATGTCATAAAACACTTGCATTTTCAGAAAAAGTATGCTATACTGGTGAGGTCGCAGCAAATACCGCTTGTATGCGCTGCAATAAAAATTGAATACGGTGTTTTCTTTGCCTAACCACCGTAAAAAAACAAGGAGATTTTTTTATGCAAAAAAACAAATTCAACATCAACACCATTACTCGTATCGCCGTTGTTGCGGCACTGTATGCAGCGCTTACCCTTGCGCTTCAGCCGATTTCATTCGGTCTTGTGCAGCTGCGTGTTTCAGAGGTGCTTGTGCTGCTGTGCTTCTACCGCAGGGAGTACTGCCCGGCGCTTATCCTCGGCTGCTTTATCGCTAACTGCTTCAGCCCTATGGCGCTGATGGATATGGTGTTCGGAACGCTTGCGACCGCTGTCGCAGTTATCCCGATGTACAACATCAAGAACATCTGGGTTGCATCGCTGCTGCCCGTTGTCAGCAACGCAATTATAATCGCACTGGAACTGTATGTCGCTTTCGATGAGCCCATTTGGCTGGGTATGCTGACCGTCGGCGCAGGAGAGCTTATCGCCGTTACAGTTATCGGCTGCACGCTGTTCAAGCTTGTTATCGAGCGCAGCAAGCCGGTAATGAACATAATAGTCGGCAAAAGCCCGAAAACCTGCCGCTCCGATAATTCACCCGAAGCAAAAAAGGCAAAAAAAGAGATTACATTTGACATCTTCCACTAAGCCGAGGCTTTTGGAGGTCTGCCCAATCGGAAAAACCGGTTGGGCTTTTTTGCACTGTGAAACCCAATAATATCATCACTTTGGCTCCACATAATAGCGTGCAAATCTTTTTATGCTAACACGCCGCATTTGTATGGACTTTTTGCGCATTATATGATACAATATAGAAAAATCCACCGAAAGGAATTATCAGATGACAAAATACAGATATATGGCACCCTGCCATTTCGGTCTGGAAAAAACCCTATCTTTTGAGGTAAAGAAAATCGGCGGCGAGGATATCGCTGTCAGCGACGGACGCGTTATGTTCAGCGGCGACGCTTCCGTCTGCGCGAAAGCAAACCTCTGCCTCTCCACGGCTGAGCGCGTGGGAATAGTGCTGGGTCAGTTCAGGGCAAAAACCTTCGACGAGCTGTTTGAGGGCGTCAAAAAGCTTCCCCTGTCCGAGTATATCGGAAAATATGACGCATTCCCCAATACGGGACACTCCCTCAACTCCGTACTGAAAAGCATCCCCGCCTGCCAGAAGATAATCAAAAAGGCAATGGCGGTAAACCTCTGCAAGGCTTACGGAGTCAATACAATGCCCGAAAGCGGCGCGGTATGCCAGATACGCTTCTCCATAATGAAGGACGAGGTCATTCTCGCTCTGGACAGCAGCGGCGCCGGACTGCACAAGCGCGGCTACCGCCGTGACAGCAACGCCGCGCCCATCAAGGAAACGCTTGCGGCAGGAATTGTCGATATAGCGCGCGTAGGCGAAAACGACATCATCTGCGACCCGTTCTGCGGAAGCGGTACGCTGCTTATCGAGGCGGCGCTGAAAGCACTTAACATCGCGCCGGGACTTCGCCGCAGCTTTGCAGCGGAAAAATTCGGCTTTATCCCCGAAACGGTATGGCGCACAGCGCGCAATGAGTGCGCGGAGCAGATAAAGCGCGGAGCAGAATTCAAGGCATTCGGCTTTGATATAGACGGCGCCTGCGTAGAGCTTACCGCAGCCAACTCAAAAAAAGCAGGAGTTAAGATAACCTGCGAGCGCAGGGATATCAGGGATTTTTCTCCCCCTGCCGAGCCGCTTAAGATAATCACTAATCCGCCCTATGGCGAGCGAATGCTCGAGGTTTCGCAAGCGCGCGAAATCTATCGCATCATGGGGGAAAAGCTGCTTCCGCTTAACAAAAACCGTCTTTACCTGATAACTCCGGACGAGGAATTCGAGGACACCTTCGGTCAAAAGGCAGACAAAAACCGAAAGCTTTACAACGGTATGCTGCTCTGCCGACTTTATTCTTATTACAAATGATGAAGAAACGACAAAAAATACGATTCGGCGGCGCCAACCCGATAACCGGTATACTGTATGCCTGCGTAATAAGCTTTGCGCTGATGTACACGGTATGCCGTCAGCAGCTGCTGATATGCACCGTGATAATGTGCCTTGCAACTTCTGCGGTATACTTTATGCTGTTCGCGCTTCACAAAAAGCCGATAGGCTCCGCTATAATGACCGGTATACTTACCACCGCGTGCTTCGGCGTTATCGCGGTCATCGCAGTGCTGTTTATGGATTTCTCGTCAGCGGCAGCCATCATGGGCGAAGCAGACTCCGACAGCTATATCTACTTCCTGTTTACGGCATCCTCCAAATTCACCGTCGAGTATGCCGCGCTGACTATCGCGCTTTTTTCGGTAGTTATCGGCTTTTTCTGCTGCTATTTCTCCGTCACAATGCCGCGAATAGGTTTCCTGCTGCTGCCGGCGCTTATTCCGCTTATCCTATCCACGCGAACCTCTCAGAGGCTGCCGATGTGGCTGATACTTATTCTGACAGCATCCTATATTGCTGCGGCGTGCTGCACCGCAAGGCCGTATCCCAACAGCGGCACCGCATTCACCGACAAGACCTCGGTTAATGAAAGAGCTTACGCCGCTATCTGCGTTGCTGTCGCAGTAACGCTTGTTGCGGCATTTGTTCCGAAAAGCGAAGATACTGTATTTCAGCAATACCTTGACGACTTTGCGATAAAAAGTCCCGGCTTTTACAACGGAAAAGGTCTGATAGGCAACTTTGCAATGCATTCTTCCGTCAATACCGGCTTCAATTCGCCGTCCGACGAGGTGCTGTTTACCGTACAGACCGATATCCCGGTAAATATAGACCGCTGGGCATTTGATGTGTGCAACGGAGAAAACGGCTGGGGTTACCTCGGCAGTGAGGAAATGGGATATCCCGACTGGGAGGCATACGCTTCACTTCAGCGCCCTGCCGAGCTTTTCGATACGCTCATATCTGCGGCGGAGGACGGAAAGCTCACCAAATATGCAGATATTCTGCTCGACCTGCCCAGACCAAAGCTGAGAAAAGGCACCATGTTTATCAGCGCCGCAGACAGCGCGCGCACCACTGTCGTGCTGCATCCGCAGAACACATACAGCATAAGCATAACGGACTTTGACGGCAAGGTCTACCGCACCCTAAGAGGTGAGTTTTTTACGATACGCGACATCACGGCAGGAAAATACCTTATCAAATTCACCGCAGATGTACCCTGCCCCGAGTATTCCGAGGCGCTTGAGCTGATAGATTTCGAGCAGCTTCTGCCGGACGCCGTCTCCGAGGATGTGATACCGCGCTCCACTGCACTCGCACTCCTCGATGAGTACAGATATGCGCAGTCGTACAAGGAGAGTACAGCCTCCCACAGCCCATACCAACGCATAGAAGAGCTTGGCAGACAGATAACCGAAAACTGCGTCGGCGACTACGAGAAAGCCGCGGCAATTGAAAGGTGGTTCGGCGAACAGGGCTTTGTGTACGACCTTGATTATGTTCCGGAAAGCGCAGATCCGGAATACTTCCTGTTTGAGAGCAATCGCGGCATATGCAGCGACTTTGCTACCTCGCTCACCCTGCTTGCAAGGGCGGCAGGTCTTAGCGCACGCTATGTGGAGGGCTTCGCGCTGAATGCCGACAACCTTAACGAAAACGGTGCATACATCGTCACCGAAGCAAACGCTCACGCATACACTCAAATCTACATAGCAGGCTGCGGCTGGGTGAACTTCGATGCAACCAAATATGTTTTCAATGCACAGCAGAATAAAGCGGACGGAAAAACCCTCTTCGCTGCGCTGATAATCACTGCGGCATGCCTCGCGGTGCTGGCTCTTGTGTTTTTGTTCCGCAGACCACTGGCTAAGGGACTGTTTCTTATCACCTATCCGCTGCGCAGCAAGCGCTCACAAATCAAGGGAGTATACTGCTTTGCGCGCAGTATCGCCTGCGATATAAGCGGCAGAACAGCCGCCTGCACCACGGTAGGCGATACACGCAGAATTATCACCAACGTTCTGTCACTTCCAAAAGAAGCCGAGGTCATCTGCACCGCCGCGGATGAATTGCTTTATTCCGGCGGCAGCGTCAGCATTGATTCAAAAGAGCTTTTCTGCTGTCTTAAGCGGATACGCGTGAGAAAGAGTGGTATGAAATGACGTTTGCATCCATTGTTACCTTAGTGCAGGTAGTGTTTTTTGCTGCGGTTTTTCTGCTGTTTATAAGCGGTAGTGTAGGCTGGACGCTTATCTATGCGTTTGTGCTTGCCACAGCACTGTCAATAGTGCTGACAGTGATATCCCGCAAGCACTATACCGTAGAAATGGACGAGTTTTCCGGAATGTACAACGTCGGAGATGAATGTGTTTTCAATATCACACTGCAAAAAACAGGCTTCTGCATAATGCCCTACATAACCATTGAGGGCAGCTTTTGCGGTGAGAGCTTCACCGTAAAGACATCACTTGTGTTCCGCAAGCGCGCAAATATAGAGCTAAGGCTGAAAGCGCATAGCTGCTGCCTGCAAAGGGCGGTTATCGACAGGATTTATTCCGAGGACTTTTTGTGGATACTCCGCCTTAAGAGAAAGCTCACCGTGCAGTCGGAGGCAGCGCTGCTTCCGCGCGTCGTAGAATACACCGGTCCGGATGTCGTTCCCACAATGATGCCATCCGATGACGAGCGCGAAAGCGGAGCCTCCGTGATTTCGGGCGGCAGACCCGGTTATGAGCACCGGGAATATGTTGACGGAGATTCACCGCGCCGCATAAACTACAAGCTTTCCGCGAAAAAACGCAGATACATGGTGCGGCTTGACGAGAGCACAGGAACCGAAAGCACCAATATAATTCTGGCGCCCGACGCGGACGCAGCCTGCGCAGAGCAGAGCTTCGCGCTTGCCGCAAAGCTTGTTATGTCGGGATTCCCTGCCGCTGTGTTCCACGGCAAGGACCGATTTGAGGCAAGCTCTCCCGAAACGCTGGGCAGACTTCGCGAATGGCTGGCGTTCCGCGACCTTGGCAGCGCATCGGAAACCGTAAAGCCGGACGGAACCGTTTGTGTTATCGTATCTCCTGCCGGAATTTCAATTAATCAATAACGAGCTCTTACAAAAAAGAACTCCCGTCAAAGCCGAGCCTTGACGGGAGTTGTTGTATTTATTGTGCTGCAAGCAAATCGCTGATATCAAACCCGGTTTGCTTCAATGGCTGCAAAGGCTTTGTCCACAACAGCCTTGTCCGTAGCCTTTGTAAAGCTGCTGACAACGGGTACGATGATGATAGAAATAATCATCGCCACAGCGCCTGCATTTATCGGTGAGAGGAGATTAAGCGGACAGCCGAGCTCCTTTACAGACTGCACAAGCGACGGGAAGAAGCCAAGGCTGAACAGTGTCATGTGAACCATCGAAATGCCCACACCCGTGCAGAAGCTTGTTACGCAAGCAGCCTTTGTAACCTTCCTGCTGAACAGACCCCACATGAACGGGCCGAGGAACGAGCCGGAAAGCGCACCCCACGAATAGGACATAAGCGTTGTGATAGAGGCATTCTTATTGCACGCGATAACTACGGAGAGCACAAGGAAGAATGCGATAAGCACACGCATAATCAGCATCTCCTTCTTTTCGTGCATATTTTTCATATGCGGCTTGATAAGGTCGTTTGTAAGGGTGGTACTGGATGTAAGCACCAGCGACGAAAGCGTTGAAAGCGAAGCGGACAGCACCAGAACCACCACAAGACCGATAAGCATATCCGGCAGCGCCTGGTCAAGCAGCGCCGGAACACGCTCGTCCTTGGGAACGGACGCGTCGTTGTACAGTCTGACAAAGCCGCCCATGAAGTAGGAACCGCCTGCCACCACAAGTGCAAAGAATGTGGATACTATCGCGCCGGTAAGGATGGATTTCTCGCTTTTTATCGCATAGAACTTCTGCGCCATCTGCGGAAGTCCCCATGTACCAAGCGATGTGAGGATTACAACGCCGAAAAGGTTTATCGGGTCCGGCCCGAACAGGCTGTCAAGTCCGCCGACGCCGCTGACCTCGATTTCTCCAAGCTGACGTACAGCACTTGAGATGCCGCCCTTGTTGCTGACCGTGCAGATAACCACCGCGGAGATGCCGACAAGCATGATAAGTCCCTGGAAAAAGTCATTGAACGCCGTAGCCTTGTAGCCGCCGAGTATTACATATACCGCGGACAGCAGCGCCATAGCGATGATTATGTACACATAACCGTTGTCGCCAAGGTCAAACGCCATGCCGAAAAGCCTTGCCAGTCCGTTATAAACCGAAGCGGTATACGGAATAAGGAAAACAAACACGATAGCCGCTGCCGCATTCTTAAGCCGCGGCGAGCCGAAGCGGCACTCGAAAAACTCGGGCATGGTCTTTGCGCCGATGCCGTTAGTCATAAGGCGTGTTCTCTTTCCGAGCAAAAACCACGGCATAAGGCTGCCTATTATCGCGTTGCCCACGCCTATCCAAGCGGCAGAAACACCGTAGTCCCAGCCAAACTGACCTGCATAGCCAATGAAAACCACCGCCGAGAAATATGTCGTGCCGTAGGAAAATGCAGTAAGCCACGGACCTACGTTGCGGCCGCCCAGCATAAAGTCGTTAACCGATTTTGTTCTTCTAGATGTGTAGAGTGCGATCATTACCATCATTGCAATATATATCGCAAGAATGATAAAGATAGCGGTTTGCATACCCATATTCTTTCCTCCTGTTGCGCTGATTGATGTAAAGCACAAAAGCTGTGTAGCTGAAAAGCTTTAAATCGGTAAAGTGCTATCCTTGTTATTATAGCATGGCGGTCGGAAATTGTCAAGGCTTTTCGGAAATTAGGTGTGGACACACCGCGCATATTATAAAAAGTCAAGAACTGAAAACGGCAATTC
>JBJESD010000006.1:0-5242 GCA_051882595.1 Oscillospiraceae bacterium
GTGACCTTGTTCTCTATGGCGGAATAGGTGTAGGAATAGTTCATCCATACCCAGTAATCCTCGGGCTGTTCGTTTTCCATTTCCTTAAGCAGCTCAAGGCATTTGTCGTAATCCGCAAGCTTTGCGTAGAGTATATTTATGCAGTTCTTTTTGAGGGTATAGCTCAGGTTTCCGTCCTTATTCAGGCTGAAATAGCACTGCACCGCCTTTGCGTAGTAGCTGTTGTCCTTTGTATGGTTTCCGCACAGCACGTACTGGTTGGCAAGCATTTCGGTAAGGGTGCCGGCGTACTGCGTATCTATCGTCTTTCTGGTGCTGTCAAGCAGCGTCGAGAGCGTGAAGCAGGAGTCCTTGACAGAGTCGGGATTTTTTCTTACCATCTCGTCTGCGATAAGCAGCGCCCTGTACTTGATATAATGGTTATCGGTGCTGTTTACCGTATCGCAGAATATTTCAAATGCCTCGGCAAACTTGCCCTTGGAGTAGTCTATCTCGCCCTCCATAAGATAAAGCTGGTCGTTGGACACGCCTGCGTCCTTTGCCTTTTCAAGCGTGCTTTCTGCGTTGTCGGTATCGCCTGTCCTAGCGTAGGATATTGTAAGGTCGCGGTATGCGTCGGGATTTTCCTCCGCATAGAAAAGCGATTTGCGGTAGAGGTCGATAGCGTCGCTATATTGCTCGAGCATAAATGCGCTTTCGGCGGCTATCATGTACATATTTGCTTTCATGCCGTCGTCGTTGTAGCTGTTGCCCTGAATATCGGCGTTTATCACAGAGTCGGGATATGTCACGCACTTTTCCAGCTCGCCCTTTGCCTGCATATTAAGCAGGCGGCTGTAATAGGGGGACAGCCTTGACGGCTCCATATTTATCGCGAGGCTGATGTATTCATCCGCTTCGGTGTAATCGCCGTCGTCGCTGTATTTTTCGATTTGTTCAAGATATTCGCTGTACTTTTCCTCGTGCTCTTCCGAGAGCTTCTGCGCGCCCATTCTGTTGACGTACAGACCGCCTGCCATCATCAGTATAGCAAGCACCATTACGATTTCGCGGCGAAGCTTAAGTGCGCGGTAGCGCTTGTCAAGCTTGCCTATATTTTCGAGTGCGGACAGCATCTCGCTGACAGATTTGTAGCGCTTTGACGGATTGAGCGCCATAGCCTTGTTTATAACGTGCAGCAGACCGTCCGAAACCGGAATGCCCATAGAGCTTATTGGCGTGACGCAATAGTTGTTTGCAGGCTTTGTACCGGTAAGCATGAAATACAGCGTTGCGCCGATGCTGTATATATCGGAGCGCTCGTCAACGTACATTCTGCTTGTGCCGATAGCAGGCTTGTCGCCTGTTCTGCCGATTGAGGACAGCGGCACTCCAAGCTGCTCGGGCGGAGCGTAGCCCATGGTTCCGCCGAGAACCTGTGCGCTTCCGTCGAAGACAAGAGAAACGTTGAAGTCGATAAGGCAGATATTGCCGTCGCTGTTTATCATAAGGTTGCCGGGCTTGATATCGCTGTGAATTATCGGGCGCTTTTGCCTGTGAAGATACTCCACAGCCTCGCACAGCTGAATGCCGTAGCCGATTACCTCTTTCTGGCGGAAGCGTCTGCCGGACTTTACAAGCTTATCCACATCGGCGCCGTCCACGAAATCCATAACGGTGTATGCCTCGCCGTTTTCCTCGATGAAGTCGAGCACCTGCGGAAGGTAGGTGTGCTTAAGTCCTTTAAGCAGATCCACCTCTGTGCGGTTTGCAAGGGTCTGCTTTGCCGCGCTTTTGATCTGCTTTATTACTACTTCCTTATTCAGTCTGGTGTGAAGCGCCTTATAGACAACGCCGCCGCTTCCCTGACCAATCACCTGTAAAATCTGATATGTACTGTCCATATTGTGGTTACTCCCAATCTGCCGACACAAAAACGGCGGTTATGTTATCACGCTCGCCGCCTGCACGTCTGCGTGCAACGGCATTTTCCAGCGAAGCCTGTGTGGCGGCAAGGGCGCCCTCCTGTGTGCGCATAGCGGCAAGCACCTCGTTGGGCAGCGTGCCGGAGCAGAAGCCGTCGCTGCATATCACGAAATAATCGCCGCGGTGAAGCTCGCCGCTGAAAAGGTCGGCGCTTACCTCGCGCATAACTCCGATGCAGCGCGTCAGCACATTCTTTTCGGATGAAAGGCGCGCCTCCTCGGGGGTCATAAGTCCCTTGTCCACCATATCCGAAACATAGGAATGGTCCTTTGTCAGCGGCACGAACAGCTTTTCCTGCTCGTTTCCGATATAGATGCGGCTGTCGCCTATCTGAGCGGCGTAAAATCTGCCGTCAAAAAGAAGCAGCGCGGACAGGGTCGTGCCCATGGTTTCGCCTGAGCTTGCAGCAGTCTCGCGCAGGGTGTTGTTGGCAGTGGCGACCACACTCTGCCAGTCCTCGGACATTCCTGCGCAGCGCTCGGCAGCGGAGCCTGCGGTCAGGAATTTCTGCGTAAACCAATCGGAAAAGCCGCGCACAACCGTGCTGCTTGCGACCTCTCCGTGAGAAAGTCCGCCCATTCCGTCGCACACGACGCCGAAAAACGCGCTGCCGTCTGTGGTTTGTGCTGTATTGGCGTATAAGCAATCCTGATTGCTTTTTCGGAATTCGCCCTTATCGCTGATAGTATAATAGTTAAATTTCATATTCATCATAATCACTCGGTGCAGAAATAATACTGCTGGTTGGCAAATGTTATCGTATCACCGTTGATGATACGTCTTCTTTCGTTTGAGGATATGCGCTCGTTGTTGATGAATGTGCCGTTGAGGGAATACAGGTCAACAAGGTAGTACTCTGTGTCTATGTGCTCAATAAGCGCGTGGGCACGGCTTACTCCGGGGTTGCTGATGATCAGGTCGTTGGGTGTGGCGGTGGCTCTGCCTTTTCCTATCTGGAACTTTGGCTTGTCGATATATACTCTCCTGCCCTCCATATCTACCAGAAACGCCTTTTTGACGCTGGGGGAAGCGGTTTCCGGCTGTATCATATCGTTGGCGAATACAGTAGCGTTGTCATCCGGGTTCATGCTTCTGACAGGAGCCTGCCGCATGGCGGTGGGCGTAAACCGAATAGGATTACTCTGAGCCGGAGCGGTTTGCGCAGGCGCGTTTTGAGCCGGAGCGGTTTGCGCAGTCACATTCTGAGTCGGCACGTTCTGTGCCGGGGCGCTCTTAACCGGCGCGTTCTGCGAGGGGGCGGGCGCAGCAAGCTTTATGCCTCCAAGCATCTTTGCTGCAAGACCGGTATTTGCAGCAGTCTCATTCTGCTGCCGGGGAGCTTTTGGCGCGGTATCGCGAAGCTCTGTTATCTTCCTTTGCAGTACCGCGGCGTCGGCGTCGGCGTTTATCTCGTTGATTATTCCGATAATCTCGGTGGGATACATCGCATCCTCGGAAAGGTCGTGATTTGCCTTTAGCGCCCACATTTTTATCAATGCACGGTAAGAATAACCGTTGCGGTTATAGGTCGGGTCATATATCAAATGAACATCCAGCGTATGCGTGTTAACAAAGATATAATTGCTTTCCAGGATAAAGCTGTTTTCCGCCAGCATATATTCTTCGGCGTCGGCGATGACCGAGCCGATATTAGCCATAACGGTGAGCATCCTGTCGCGCTTTTGCGGCTGTGCCATCAGCATTGCAAGCGTTGCGTCTCCCTTGGGAAGATACTCTAGTCGGGTTCCGTTGTTGTCTTCGATCACCCTGAAAGGCGCAGCGCCTTTGATTTCGTTGTTTTTGAACATTCCGACGAAAAAGGGGCTTACGCGTTCTCCCTCATCAAGGCTGTATAAAAGGATGCGCCCCGAGTTATCGGGAGCCGGTTGTAATGAAAGTCTGTTTAGCTGCATATTGTTCCTCCGTATATACTGCACTCAACGCAAAAATCATCTGCCGCGCACGGCGCTTTCAAGCTGCTGCCATATCGGAAGCTGCGCCATCGCAGTTACAAGCTCGCTTGCGGTCTTGTCGCCGATGTGTGGTATGCATCCGACAAAGCTTACGTTGTCCGCGCCGCTGATGTCGGCTTTTTCCGAGCAGTGATTTTCGATTACCGCAAGCGTCAAGTCGTTCTCGGATGTGCACTGTAAGCCGTACTTTTTACGAGAGGTGATAAGATCCTTCAGCACCGGCGCTGTTTTGTTAAGTGCATTACCGTCTTTTCCGGTAACAACGCACATAACGTCTGCATATCGCTCTGCGATATTCCTGTACATCGGGTCGCACACGCTGCCGTCAAATACAACTGCGTCGTATGGCTTGGTGCTGATAAGTGCGCCGACCACCTGCTTCAGTGCAGCGAGATTGAAATGGGAATATTCGCAGGCTTCATTGCAGCAGTCGATGTAGAATGCTCCGGTCAGGCTGTCGCGTCCTGTTTTTGACAGGCAGAGCTTTGACAGATCATTATTATTTTGCTTTAACGCAAGCGCAAGCTCGGTAACAACGCCGCAGCGTGACTCGAACAGTCGGGAGATAGAAGCGTATCTGTCCAGACAGATAAAAAGCACGCTTTTTTTACTCATTGCGAGATATCTGGTATACGCGGCAGCAGCGGTAGAAGAGCCGCTTGCATCCACGGAAAAGAATGCGCAGATATCGGGGGTTTTCTGCGGTGCTGCGCATACTCCGGTGATAAACGCATATATTGCGTTTGCGCTTCGGTATTTGCAGAAAACGGGATGTCCGTTATGCTCGGCATACGCGGCGTTCTCCGAAAGGTAAGCGACAGGCAGATCGCTTTTTGAAGCTATACCGGTGCCGCCGAATTCCATTCCGACTATAAGTGCGCAAACGCGGCACGCTGACAGTGCGCAGGAAAGCTCTGAAACATCTGCAATATGCAGAATTATAAGGTCGCTGTGATGTTTCGCCATATAGGCTTTTACCCTGCGGACATATTCATGATCCGTAGTGAGGAAGAGTACTTTTTTTGTTTCCATATTATTATCTCCGTGATGTATCGTTGACACAGCATATGCCGCAGCAGCGGCTGTGACAATGTATATCTGTTATGTGCATAATTGCACAATAATACATCATTTATTTTATCACAAAATTAGGAAAATGTCAACAAATTCGGTGTTCATTAAGCGATTATATTATGGAAAAGGACGGCGTAAATGTAACAGACGACCATCGGTTGAAAAGCAGACAGCCCGGGAAATAGCTTCCCGGGCTGAGCTTGTCGAAAAAGTAGATTTTTTCAGGGTGG
>JBJESD010000007.1:0-22487 GCA_051882595.1 Oscillospiraceae bacterium
AGACAGGACGTCTGCGCAGTTGCCCCAAAGCCCGACAGGACGTCGGGCAACAGAGGGCAACAGGAGAGACAGGACGTCTGCGCAGTTGCCCCAAAGCCCGACAGGATGTCGGGCAACAGAGGGCAACATGCATAAAGGCTAGCCGTTGCGGCGGTTCAGAGTAACACGAAGTGTTATTCGTGCACCTGACGACTTCTTGTCGGTCGGGAGAGGCGAACCGCCATCTGCTTTGTCACCCGGTCGTTGCTTTGTTGGCGGCGTAAGCGTTTTGCCGTAGGCATAATGCGGCTGCCTTTTGGCGACGACTTTCGCAGCATCCATGCTGCGCGCAACGGCAGCCGCAGACAGGACGTCTGCGCAGTTGCCCCAAAGCCCGACAGGACGTCGGGCAACAGAGGGCAACAGGAGAGACAGGACGTCTGCGCAGTTGCCCCAAAGCCCGACAGGACGTCGGGCAACAGAGGGCAACAGGAGAGACAGGACGTCTGCGCAGTTGCCCCAAAGCCCGACAGGATGTCGGGCAACAGAGGGCAACAGGCGAGACAGGACGTCTGCGCAGTTGCGGCATTTCGCAGTAAAAAGTAAAACCGCCCGAAGCAATTCGGGCGGCTTAAGATATGGTCATTTGGCAGGCGTGCCATTCTCCTGCATCTCTCGGGTTGCCCCTGTCAGTACCGGCGGCGTGTGGTTGACACGAAATTTACCACCTCAAATGACTGCTATTATCTTACTTATATTATAGCACGCTTATTCATGTTTGTAAAGGACTTGCCGGTTTTTTTGGCACAATTAGCCGCCTTGCCGCAACATGAAAAGAGAGAGCCGGAGCTCTCTCTTCTGCTGTTAAGTTAAACCGCCTTGGCGTGGGTGTGCATATAAAACCCACACTCAGCAGGGTGGGTAAGATCGCCTTTCGGGTTCACGCTCCCTATCATCCGCAGTACGGGAGGTCTGCAATCCGCCGAAAGAGTCGAAATCCCTTTTAAAAAACGTTGGATCATATCGACACACCTTAAACGCTCGCTGCATTTCTGCAGCTGCAAGGCAGTAAAATCACTTCTGTCGTCTGAGGTTATTATCCGCAGCTCAGCAGCAAATATCCGCGCAGGGAGGATGTAATTTATTCCTCGTCCTCGTCGTCGTAGCCGGCAAGCTCGGCGAACCGCTGCAGGAATATCTCGCCGATAGCGTTGTACTCGTCGTCATCGTCCACGGTGGCGAGCATTGCCTCGCCGTCGATCTCCTCTTCCTTAAGCACGACGAACTGGTCTGCGCCCTCTTCGTCCTCGGACTCGGGGACGAGCGCGTAGTAGGTCGTTCCGTTATATTCCATTGCGTCTACGAACTCGAAACGGGTGACGTTGCCGTCCTCGTCCTCAAGCTCGATTATGCCCTCTTCCTCGTCGAGGAATGTGTTGTTGATATCTTCACTCATTGCAGTATTTCCTTTCATGTCGGCGCACCGGCGGCACGCTATATATCTATTTTACACCATATAGGTGCGCTTGTCAATATGAAAATTCAAGAAATTGGCGTAATGCCGCCGTTTTTCGTCAAATATCATTAGTTTACACAAAAATCCGCTTAAAATACTGTGTGAAATATCAAGCGAAAAGTTGAAAAAAACTATTGACTTTGCACAAAAAATGTGGTAATATTAATACAAGGAAAACGGAACGGCAGACCGGACAAGGTCAAGGGTTCCGCTCCAATATCAAGAAAGAGGTACAATCCGATGGGTTAAGAGGTTACGCTTCAAACGGTCTTACTTGACGAAAGGGGTCACTCCGATGGAAACGACGCTTCGGCTGTACACGAAAATCTGAACGAAAGGGGCGAGTCCAATGGAAACAACTGAAATTCAGCACTTAGCATCTGCGGCTCGTACCGAGGGCTGAGGGTTCTGACTACGGCGAACGGACTGCGAGGGATGTCTACCCCGAAGTCGCAGCAGCTGCCGACACAGAGCGTATGGCTCATATAACACTCTTAGCATAGGGTCGCTCGCAGATGATTTTGGCGGCGCAAAGCCTGCCGGTTTTATCGCTATACGCGTTCACATAGATAGTCCATCGAAAGCAGGTGGGTTCCATGAGAAGAATGTATAGTTTCAAGGCTTATAAATCTGCGAAAGGATGAGACCGATGTCCACTTGAAATTTGGTTATCGCAAATTTTGATAAGGTGGTACAATCCAATGTAATACATTAATTACAATTGAATATATAGAAGAAATCCCCTCACTCCGAGGGGATTTCAGACTGTCGATAAAGGCACATCTGCGTCGTCAGCGCCGCAACGGCAGCCGCAGACAGGACGTCTGCGCAGTTGCCCCAAAGCCCGACACAATGTCGGGCTTTGGGGCAACATGCATAAAGGCTAGTCGTAGCAACGCTTCCTAGCATCTGCACCTTTCTCGGCAGTCTGGGAAAGATACTTTTTTGACAATTACCCCCCCTCACAGCGAGGGGATTTTTTGTGCCGGCGATAAGCCGCCATCTGCGGCGTCAACCACATAATGGCAGCCGCAGACAGGACGTCTGCGCAGTTGCCCCAAAGCCCGACACGATGTCGGGCAACAGAGGGCAGCAGCCCCAAAGCCTAGTTGTGACACGGGTTCCCAGAATCTGAGGGCTTCTTGACAGCCTGATTTCTTTTTTATCAAGATATCTTTTTTATCAATAAGTAGAAATCCCCTCACTCCGGAGGGGATTTTTCGTGTCGGCTTATTACAGATATACTATGGCTCTCTGTGCTTTGCCGCATACGACAGCGTCATCAGGCTGTCGGTGAGGTGCACATTTTCCACCACGGCGTCCGGGAAATCGAACACAATATCGTAGTGCGAGAAGTTCCAGAAAGCGGTGACACCCAGCTTCATAAGCTGCTCCACCTGCTGCTTTACCGCATTGCGCGGAATGCACAGCACCGCCATTTTGGGGTTGTGCTGCTTGCAGAATTCCTCAAGGGTATCGGGGCTGCTTACGGTGATGCCGCATATCTCGGTGCCCTGCTTTGCTGGGCTGCTGTCGAAAATTCCTGCAAGCTCGTAGCCGTATTTGCTGAAATCTATGTGCATCGACAATGCCCTGCCGAGGTTTCCGGCGCCTATCAGTATGATTTTTTCGCTGATATTAAGTCCGAGGATATGCGCTATCTCCTTGCGCAGCTCGGCTACGTTGTAGCCGTACCCCTGCTGACCGAAGCCGCCGAAGCAGTTAAGGTCCTGCCTTATCTGCGAGGCGGTGAGCCGCATCTTTTCAGACAGCTCTCTTGAGGAGATTTTTGTTATATCCTGTCTGAGAAGCTCGCCGAGGAATCGGTAGTATCTCGGCAGTCTGCGGATTACAGAATTGGATATATTGTTCTTTTGCATTTTAGTTTTCCTAGCCTATGGGTTTACATCATTGCCTTAAGTCTGTTGTTAATTTCGATAAGGAACTGCTCGGTGTTTACCTTGCGCTTGTTCTCGAGGGAAGAGAGAACATACAGGTCGCCTGTCATAACGCCCTCCTCGATGGTCTGAACGGTAGCCTTTTCCAGCTTTTCTGCGTACTGGGTGAGGGCAGGGATGTTATCCAGCTCGCCTCTTTTCTTCAGTGCGCCGCTCCATGCGAAGATGGTTGCAACGGAGTTTGTGGAGGTCTCCTCGCCCTTGAGGTGCTTGTAGTAGTGACGTGTTACCGTGCCGTGGGCAGCCTCGTACTCATACACGCCGTCGGGGGAAACGAGAACGGAGGTCATCATGCCCAGCGAGCCGAACGCTGTTGCGACCATATCGGACATAACGTCGCCGTCGTAGTTCTTGCAAGCCCAGATATAGCCGCCCTCGGAGCGCACCACTCTTGCGACTGCGTCGTCGATGAGGGTGTAGAAGTACTCGATGCCTGCTGCCTCGAACTTAGCCTTATACTCTGCCTCGAAGATATCTGCGAAGATATCCTTAAAGGTGTGGTCGTACTGCTTGGAGATGGTATCCTTGGTTGCGAACCACAGGTCCTGCTTTGTATCCAGCGCGAAGTTGAAGCAGGCTCTTGCGAAGGAGGCGATAGAGCCGTTGATGTTGTGCAGACCCTGAATGATGCCGTCGCTTCCCTTGAACTCATGGATGAGCTGACGGGTCTCGTTGCCGTCCTTATCGGTGACGATAAGCTCTGCCTTGCTGCCGTCCTTTACCTTCATCTCGCTGTTCTTGTACACATCGCCGTAAGCGTGACGGGCGATGGTGATGGGCTTTGTCCATGTGGGGATAAGGGAGTTTATGCCCTTGCAGATGATGGGCGCGCGGAACACTGTTCCGTCGAGGATGGCACGGATGGTGCCGTTGGGGGACTTCCACATCTCCTTAAGGTCGTACTCGGTCATACGCTGAGCGTTGGGGGTGATGGTCGCGCACTTTACTGCAACGCCATACTTCTTGGTTGCGTTTGCGGAGTCGATGGTTACTTGGTCGTTGGTTTCGTTTCTGTGAACCAGACCGAGGTCGTAGTACTCTGTTTTAAGGTCAACGTAAGGTGTGATGAGGATATCCTTTATCATCTTCCAGATAATTCTGGTCATCTCGTCGCCGTCCATCTCAACGAGGGGGGTGGACATCTGAATTTTCTCAGCCATTTAATCATTTCCTTTCTGTTTGTCAGTTATTTGCTTTGAATACATCCGCGATTTCGCTGATGGTTATATATGCGCTCGGGTCGATGTTATGCACTATGCTTTTCATGTGCGTTACCTGAAAGCGGTTTACAACGAACCATACTATGGTTTTTTCTGCGCCGGAGTAGCCGCCCTTTGCCTCTACGCGCGTGGTGCCGCACTCGAAGCTCTGCGAAAGCGCGCCGCATATCTCGTCCGGTCGTGAGGTCACTATCATCGCGCACTTTGCGCGGTCGAAGCCGTCCACGATAAAGTCCACCGTCTTAAGCCCTGCGGCGTAGGTGATTATCGAGTACAGCGGCAGTATCCAGCTATTGATAAGTATGCCGCAGATGATATACAGCACAACGTTGTACGTCATCACGAACGAGCCTACGGTCAGTCCCAGCTTTTTTGCGAAGATGACCGCCATCACCTCTATGCCGTCCATAGCGCCGCCGAAGCGTATTGCTATACCGCTGCCCACGCCGGAGATTATTCCGCCGAAAAGGGCGCACAGCAACAGGTCCTGCTGAGCAAGGGGCGAGGCGATGCTGACGTCTATCGGAAGCACATCCGTTATCAGCCACGCGCTTATGGAGTATATCGCGACGGTGTATATCGCGTAGACGGTGAACACGCCGCCCTGCCGTTTAAGTCCGTACAGGAACAGGGGTATGTTGAACAGCAGCAGGAAAAGCGATAGCGACATTGCCTCGGGCGTTATCTGGGAGACCAGCATTGAGGTTCCCGATATGCCGCTGTCGTACAGGCTTACGGGATTGAGAAAGCAGGTGATACCGAAAGCGTTGACGATACCGGCTGCCGTAAGCATTATGAAATTACGCACTCTGAACTTATCTTTGACCGTTTTCATCGGATGCGTCCTTTCCGGGCGGCGCGTGCCGCGAAACGGGCTTATCAGCCCTGCTGCTTTGTCATGTTGAGCAGGCCGCCTGCGAGTATCATGCCTCTGCCGCGGTCGGAGAGCTCGCACTTGACCTCGTAGCTTTCGCCCCTGGTCTTGTTCCGGACGATGATTTTGCCGTTTTCCTCGATGATTTTGCGGATATCCGAGAGAACGAGCATATCGCCCTGAGAGATTTTATCGTAGTCTGCCTCGTTCACGAACTCCAGCGGAAGAATGCCGTTGTTGATGAGATTCTGGCGGTGGATACGCGCGAAGCTCTTGCAGATGATAGCCTTTACGCCGAGGTACAGCGGAGCAAGCGCTGCGTGCTCTCTCGAGGAGCCCTGTCCGTAGTTTACGCCGCCGACGATGATAGAGCTGCCTGCTTCCTTTGCGCGCTTGGGGAAGGTCTCGTCGCATACGGTGAAGCAGTACTCCGAGATAGCCGGGATGTTGGAGCGCAGGGGAAGTATCTTAGCGCCTGCGGGCATGATGTGGTCGGTGGTGATGTTGTCGCCGACCTTAAGGGTAACTGCGGATTCTATGCTCTCGGCAAGCGGCTTGTTTACGGGGAACGGCTTGATGTTCGGACCGCGCAGCACCTCGACCGAGGGAGCTTCCTCGACGGACGCCGGGGAAGCTACCATGTTGTCGTTGATGATGAACTGCTCGGGCATTACATAAGCCGGCATATCGCCTGCTGTTCTGGGGTCGGTGAACACGCCCGTCAGCGCGGAGGCTGCGGCGGTTTCCGGTGAAACGAGGTATATCTCGGCGTCCTTTGTGCCGCTTCTGCCGAGGAAGTTGCGGTTGAACGTGCGCAGCGAAACGCCCTTGCTGTTGGGGGACTGACCCATGCCTATGCACGGACCGCAGGCGCTCTCGAGTATTCTTGCGCCGGCAGCAATGAGGATGGACAGCGTTCCGTCCTCGGCTATCTGGTTGAACACCTGCTTGGAGCCGGGGGCGATGGAAAGGCTTACATCCGGATGAACGGTCTTGCCCTTAAGAATGTGCGCTACCTTGCGCATATCCTGCAAAGAGGAGTTGGTGCAGCTTCCTATGCAGACCTGGTCTATCTTTATCTTGCCTATCTCCTCTACGCTCTTAACGTTATCGGGAGAGTGGGGACAAGCTGCGAGGGGAACGAGCTTGCTGAGGTCGATGTTTACTTCCTCGTCGTATACTGCGTCGGGGTCTGCGGAGAGCTCGACATAATCCCGCTCTCTGCCCTGCGCCTTAAGGAACTGAAGCGTGGTCTCGTCGGAGGGGAAGATAGAGGTGGTTGCGCCAAGCTCTGCGCCCATGTTGGTGATGGTTGCACGCTCGGGAACGGAGAGGCTCTTTACGCCCTCGCCGGTGTACTCCATGACCTTGCCTACGCCGCCCTTGACGGAGAGGATGCGAAGCACCTCGAGGATGACGTCCTTTGCGGAAACCCAGTCGTTGAGCTTTCCGGTGAGGTTTATCTTAACCACCTTGGGCATGGTGATGTAGTATGCGCCGCCGCCCATTGCGACTGCGACATCCAGACCGCCTGCGCCCATTGCCAGCATACCGATACCGCCGCCCGTGGGGGTGTGGCTGTCCGAGCCGATAAGGGTCTTGCCGGGCTTGCCGAAGCGCTCGAGATGAACCTGATGGCAGATTCCGTTGCCGGGACGCGAGAACCAGATTCCGTGCTTTTTAGCCACAGAGCCGATAAAGCGGTGGTCGTCCGCGTTCTCGAAGCCGCTTTGCAGCGTGTTGTGGTCGATGTAGGCTACCGAGCGCTCCGTCTTTACGCGGTCTACGCCCATAGCCTCAAACTGGAGGTATGCCATTGTGCCGGTTGCGTCCTGGGTGAGGGTCTGGTCGATTTTAAGACCGATTTCCTGACCCTTTACCATTTCGCCGTCGATGATGTGAGCCTTGATGATTTTTTCGGTGAGTGTAAGTCCCATGAATTTCTTTTGCTCCTTCTTATATAATAAAGTAATACAGTATTATTATATACCATTGTCAATGATATGTCAAGAAAAACGTTGAATTTCTTAAAAATACCGCCGTTAATCCTCATTTGTGTTGCAACTCGGCGCAATGTCAGGGGAAATCCGTACCTCATTCACCCTGAAAACATAAAGCAATTCGCCCGTAAAGCGGCGCTTCACGGGCGAGAGCTTATTATTCGGCGATAAAGTGTATCACCTCGGAGGTGAAGTCGCCGCTTAGTCCGATGTCTATACCGCAGTTCATCAGGGCGGCGCCGCTGTGGCGCTCTCCCGTTTTGCTGCTGCGGTAGTATCTGTCGGGGTCAAGACCCTTGAGCTTTATGCGCCTGCTGCGGAAATTCGGTCTGCCAAGCACCTGCACAAAGGTGAATACCGCCTCGCTCTTGTCCTTTGCGACGAACATCCACGCGTCCCACATATTGTCCTCGAACACGTTGCCTATGCGGTACTGGTCGCCCGTGCGCACCAGCGGATTGAATTTCTTGAACATCTCCACCTGAGAGGGGATCTCGTTTCTGTCCGCCTCGGGAATGCGCGTTACATCCAGCTCGTAGCCGAAGGTGCCCACCATTGCGACATTGCCGCGCGTGGAGAACGGCGTTGTTCTTCCCACCGTATGGTTGGGGCAGTCCGAAACGTGCGCGCCCATTGCGCAGGCAGGATAGCACAAGGATGTGCCGTGCTGTATCTTAAGCCGCTCGATAGCGTCGGTGTCGTCGGACGTCCATATCTGCGGCGAGTAGAACAGCATTCCCGGGTCGAAGCGCGCGCCGCCGCCCGAGCAGTTCTCCAGCAGGATGTGGGGATACTCGCTTGTAAGCCGCTCCATCACGTCGTACACGCCGAGGACGTATCTGTGCCACAGCTCGCGCTGACGGTCATCGGGCAGCGCGTTTGAGCCGACCTCCGTAAGCTGTCGGTTCATATCCCACTTGATGTACTCAATATTGGCGCTGTCCAGTATCTGCTTCATCATGCCGTAGATGTGGTCGCGGACCTCCTTGCGGCTGTAATCCAGCACGTACTGCTGGCGGCTCTGGGTCATGGGCATTCCTGCTATCTGAATTGCCCAGTCGGGGTGAGCGCGGTACAGCTCGCTGTCGGGGGATATCATCTCCGGCTCGAACCAGATGCCGAACTTCATGCCGAGCTTGTTGACCTCGTCCACGAGGTGCTTAAGACCGCCGTTAATTTTCTTCTCGTACACGAACCAGTCGCCGAGGGAGCTGTTGTCCGCGTCGCGGTGACCGAACCAGCCGTCGTCCATGACGAGCATTTCGATGCCGAGGGCGGAAGCCTGCTTTGCGATATCTATAAGCTTATCGGTGTTGAAGTTGAAGTATGTAGCCTCCCAGTTGTTGATGAGGATAGGGCGGCGCTTGTCCTTATACTCGCCGCGGATAAGGTGTGTGCGGTACAGGTCGTGGAACGTGCGCGACATATTGCCTATGCCATTTGAGGAGTACGCCATGACAAGCTCGGGCGCGGTGAATTCCTGCTTTGGAGCGAGCCTCCAGCTGAAATCGAAGTGGTTTATGCCCATAACAAGGCGCGTTTTTTTGTGCTGAGTGACCTCTGCCTGCGCGAAGAAGTTTCCGCTGTACATAAGGTTGAAGCCGTAAGCCTCGCCAATATCCTCGTTTGCATAGTGGGAAACGAGGGCGACAAACGGGTTGTTCTGGTGGGAGCTTTCGCCCTTAACGCTGTCTACGCCCTGCTTTCCGTGGTGCAGGCGGCAGCGCTCTATGGCGCGCTCTCTCGCCCACGAGCCGTTAAGGGTGATGAAGTCGTACTCGTCGCTGTCGAAATCCACGCAGCCCGAGAGCACGCGGCGCACATCGAACGGCTCTGCGCCGTTGTTTACGAGCCTTACGCTTCTGGTGATAACATCAAGGTCGGCGAAAACGGTGTAGCAGAGGATAACGTTAAGCCCGGTGCGCTTGTCCTCGAGGGTGACTGCGACGGTTTCCGCCTCGTCCTCGTTTGCAAAGGTGGCAGGCAGGCGCACGGTGCAGTCCTCAAGCTGCTGGGTAAGCTGCGGCTTGCCCTTTATCAGCTCGTGCGAAACATAGCGCAGGTCGAGCGCGGACATTCCCTTGCCGTCCATCAGCATGATGGCAGGCTCGCGGTAGTCGCCTATGCCGTGGCAGGGGTACTCAAACGGGGTGGTATCCATAAAGGTGCCCATGTCGCGCGCGTTCACTTTCGGGGTGAACGGGTTCTCGCCCAGCCGAAGCAGGTAGGAGAGGTCCTCGTCATCCGCGCGCTTGCCGAAGTAGACATGGGCGAGGTGGCCGCTCTCCAGTGCGGCGAATGCGTAGGTCACGCCCTTTCCCGTGAGGGTGAACATGGTAAGCTCCTCGGTGTAGGGGTCGTTTCCGCCTATCTGCCAGCGATAGGGGGAGTATTCCTTTGTCAGCTTTTTGACGTTGATTAGGTTCATGGTGAAGCGTCCTTTCCGAATTATTGCGGTATCAACAGTATAGCATATTTTGCGCGGCAATTCAAGGGGGATATTGCCGTACGACGTGAAAATGCGCACTAAAAAGACCCGAAAAGCAGCGCCTTTCGGGTCGCAGTCTGTCTAAAAAGTCGAAACATACTTCCAAAGCTGCTTGTGGGGGAAAAACTCTTGTTTTTCCCCCACACCCCCTTTAGCGCTTTTGAACGCGCAAATGGCGCTGCCGCGCCGAGTGGTGGGGCTTTGCCCCACACCCCACCAGCCTTTTGAAAAAGGCTGGTGCGAAAACTTCAATCGCTACGCGATATATTTATAGGTTTTTCGACAGATTTAGACCCGAAAAGCAGCGCCTTTCGGGTCGGTGTGAAATCCATGCTTAAAACAGTCCGCGGTTATATCGGATTATGGTGAAGAACACGATAACAAGCGCTATCACCGCTGCGACCGCCGCGATGATAAGCGCTGTGTCCTCGCCGATAAGGCGCGTAAGCACCGGCACAAGCAAAGCGGCAAGCCCGATTATGGCGTTGCCCAGACCTACTCCGCGGCAGAATGCAGGCTTGTCCTGCTCTGCCACTCTTTTGTAGTGGTAGGAGTGCACCAGACGTATCTTCTTCTTTATGCCGATGAGATAGCCGAATATCAGCAGCGTTATGCCGACGGCGATAGGGATGATGTCCTGCATACTATGCCTCCTGTCCGCTCTGCGAGGCTGGTTCATCGGGGGAGTCGGGCTCCGCGTAGCTCTTTACATATTGGTCGGTGTCGTAGAAGCGGTCGGTGTCGGAGGGCAGCTTTTTCTTCTCGAGCTTATTGGAGATGAACTCCGCGAACAGCAGGTAGATGACCGCGAACACGGGAACGCCCAGCAGCATTCCGACCATGCCGAACAGCCCTCCGCACACGAGGATGGAGATAAGCACCCAGATAGCCGGCAGACCGGTGGACTCGCCGAACAGCAGCGGCTTGATAAGGTTGCCGTCCACCTGCTGGATGACGAGCACGAATATCGCGAACCAGATGACCTTTACGGGTTCAACGAGGATTATCAGCAGTCCGCAGGGGATAGCTCCGATAAACGGACCGAAGAACGGGATGAGGTTTGTGACGCTGCACACAAGCGACACCAGCGTCGAGTAGGGAATGTCCATTATAGTTGTTCCGACGAGCATAGCCGCGAAGATGATGAACGCGTCCAGCAGATTGGAGTTGATATAGGTGGTGAATATCCGATTGCTCTTTCTTCCGACAGCGAGCGCCTGCTGGCAGAAGTCGTTCTTGAAGAATGCGAACATCGTCTTTTTAACCTGCGCAAGCAGCCTTTCCTTGCCGAAAAGCAGGTATATCGCGATGATAAAACCGATAAGCACGTTCTTGAGCGCGGTGAATACGCTGGCAAGCATTCCCAGAAGTCCCGAGGACACCGTTCCGATGATGTCCGTCGCCATTGGCTCGATGTATTCCGTTATCTTCATCAGGATGTTGCTCAGCTCGCTGAACTCCTCGCTGACGAAAAGGGAGATGCTGGGGTTGTTCTTGAACAGATCCTTCAGCATTGTTTCGAGGTTTTTGATGTACTGCGGCATCTTGTCGGTGAGGTCGACGATACTCTGCGCAACGCTCGGGAGAATGGCAACGCACAGCGCTGTCAGCAGGGCGATAATGACGATATACGCAAGCACGATGGAAAGGGAGCGCGATACATTTCTCCTGAATTTCTGCTTTTTTGCGACAAGAAGCTCGGCGTTGGGCGCGCCGGGGTCTTTTAGCGTTATCTTGCCGTCGCGTATTTTGCCGAAAAGCTTGTTCTCGAAGAACATCATCAGCGGATTGATGATATACGCAATGACAAGTCCGCAGATGATGGGCGCAAGTATCTTCATGAACCATTTAAAGCCCGAGTTGAACGACTCGTATCTGAAAATGAATACTATAAACAGAATTGCGGCGATTATCACGAGAAGACTGTATACGGCGATGGTGGTGTACTTTGTGTTCCAGTTTAGCTTCATTTTTTGACCTCTCTGCATATTTTGGTGGAATTGGTGGGGGCATATTGCGGCGCGTATATTATTGTCTGCAAAAAGCCGCGCTATGCGCACCGTTTTTAGAAAAAAACTGCCCCGTCGGTCGCGGAGCAGGGTAGTTTTTCAGTCTGCGAGATACGACTTTACAAGCACCTGAAGCAGCTCGTCGCGGTCGATATGGCGGATAAGACCTCTCGCATTGTTGAATGTGGTGATGTATGTAGGGTCCTCCGACAGTATGTAGCCCACAAGCTGATTTATCGGATTGTAGCCCTTTTGCTTGAGTGCGTCATACACCGTGGTCAGTATCTCCTTCATCTCATTTTCTCTGTCGTCGTGAACAGAAAACGTCATGGTCTTATCTATCATAATATCTTACCTCCTTTAATCCGCACGCGCGGAACCTGCAGGCGGATAACGGCACAGCCCTGTTACTCCGCCCTGATATGATTATACACTTTATCGCGGAAAAAAACAACATACTTTACCCGTTAATCATAAAAACACGCTGAAAATCTATGATTATCACAAAAAAAAGTTTGCGCGTTTGGATATTCTCACAAAATTGCCGCCGTAAAATCTACATATTTATAAAATTTGCTAAAACACTTGTATAACGTTCATATTTATGCTATAATGTTATGTAGTGCAGACTGTGATAAAACGTCATCTGCGGCGTCAGCGCCGCAGCGGCAGCCACAAACGCAGGTAAGCAAAAACGCTTTCCGGCATCCGGCGGCTTCTCGGCAGCCTGAAAAGTGGCTTTTGGGCAATCTGTGCTGTATAGCGTTTTGTTGTTTTACAACGTTTATTGTATCATTATTATAATATTCACTCAGGAGGTATTTCGCAATGGCTGTTGGAGATGGTGGTTTCAAGACCGTGGCGGTCGGTGGCTTTGATAAAAACGAGGTCAATACATATATTGCCGATCTTCGTAAAAAGATGAAGTCCATGGAAGAGGACATGAGGGCAAACAACAAAAAGACCGAGGAAGCGTTAAAGCTTGCAGACGAAGCTGACGACCGCATTAAGCAGGCTGAAAAGGAAGCCGAGGGCAAAATCGCCGAGGTAAACAAGCAGCTGTCGGTTGAGCGCGAGAGAGCCGCTAAATTTAAGGATGAGCTTGAAGCCATGAAAAAGGAGCTGGAGAGCGAGCGCAAGAAGATGTCCGATATGCTTATCAGCGGCAAGGGCGTCAGCGCAGAGGCTCAGAAAGCATATACCGAGGTAATAGACAAGGCTAACGCGGACGCTGCGGACATCATCGCTAAGGCGAACGAAAAGGCTGCCGCAGTCATTGCTCAGGCAGCCGAGCAGCGCGCCGATATGCAGAGCAGGGCAGGCGAGTTCCTCGAAACCCTGAAGCAGCAGCTTGATACTATCACCAACGGCTACAAGGCTGTTTCGGGCTGTGCTGCCGGACTTCTCGGCACAGAGCTTGCTCCGATAGAGCCGGTAGAGCTTCCCGAGGTGGCTGCTGTGCCTGCTGCACCCGCTGCACCGGCTGCGCCTGCTGTTGAGGAAGCCGCTGCCGAAGAGCCGGCAGAAGAGGCTGCTCCCGAGCCCCCCGTTGAAGAGCCTGCTGTTGAAGAAGCTCCTGCCGAGGCTGCCGAAGAGCCGGCTGCCGAGGAGGTTTCCGTTGAAGAGCCTGCCGCCGAAGTTCCCGAAGTACCGGAGGTTTCTGCGCAGAACGACGGCGGAATGCCGGACGCTGCTCCCGACGGCGAGTTTGCCACCTTTGACGACGCATGGGGCGGCAACGAGCTTGCACAGACCATCTACAACAACGAGAAAGAGAACGCTGTTCCGCTTGTCAATCCCAACCAGAAGAACCTGTTCGGCGACGACCTGTTCAAGGGCGATGACAGCATAAAGGTAGAGGAGCTTACCGGTGAGTTCGAGCCAGAGCCGGGCGAAGAGATAGTTGAGGAGATAAAGCCGCTTGACACCGACAATGTCGGCAAGGTGGACTATAACGATAACTTTGACAACGACCTGCTGTCGCAGACCATGCCCTCCGGCTCTATCAACGATGTAAGCGAGTCCATGCTTGACGCGCTTAAGGCGGCGGAGGCTGCGTTTGCGGTTCAGCCCAGCATCACCGAGCTTGACATGGATGAGCCCGACGAGCAGCCTGCCGAAAGCTCCGAGGACGACCTGATGAAGGCGCTTCGCGAGGCGGAGGAGGCTCTCAACAGCATGGCTCCTCCTGCGAGCGTTTCGATGGACGAGGACGAGAGCGCCGCTTGTGAGCCTGTGGTAGACAACTCCTCCAACCCGTGGGCAGACCTGCAAAAGCAGCTTGAGGCTATGGAGCAGAGCGGCGCGGTTTCGGCTGAGCCGGCTGCGGAAGAGCCGGAGCCCGTTGCAATGGCGCCTGCCGACCCTGCGGCTCCCTCGGCGGACGATTCCTCTATCTGGGATTTCGGCAGCACGGGCGGCGACAGCTCCGACGACGACATGAGCGGAGATATGTTCGGAGGCTTCGGCGGATTCTGATTTATAATACAAAGAGAGCCGATGTCCTCGGCTCTCTCAGTCTGTCGATAAAGGCACATCTGCTTCTCTCCGGTCTTGCAGACGCGGCGGTTTTGGGGTACAAAGCTGATTTCTCACCGATATTTCAATAAAAGAGCGCCGATATGTCGGCTCTCTTCAGTCTGTCGAAAAAGTAAATTATCAGGCTGGCGAGAAGCCGTCAGATGCACGAATAACACTTCGTGTTACTCTAAACGCGCATAACGGCTAGGCTTTGTGCCATGTTGCCCTTTGTTGCCCGACATCGTGTCGGGCTTTGGGGGCAACAGCGCAGACGTCCTGTCTGCGCTGCTGATTATGCCTCTGACGCCGCAGATGGCGGTTTATCGACAGCCTCAAGAGCGCCGATATGTCGGCTCTCTTATATTCTCAAAAAAGGAACATTCATATGATAGAGCTTAACACAAACGAACTTAAGGAAAAGGCAAAAACGCTCTGCGCAGGGGACAGGGTGCTGCTCAGCGGAACGGTGTACACCTCGCGCGACGCGGCGCACAAGCGGATAAAGGCTTGCATAGACAGCGGCGAAGCGCTTCCGTATGCGCTGGACGGCGCGGCTGTGTACTACGCAGGACCTACCGCGGCAAAGGACGGAATGGCGATAGGCTCATGCGGCCCTACCACCTCAAGCAGGATGGACGTGTATTCGCCGCTGCTGCTGGACATGGGGCTTTCTGCGATGATAGGCAAGGGCGAGCGCTCCGAGGAGGTGTGCGAAGCCATTATGCGCAACGGCGCGGTGTATTTCTGCGCGATAGGCGGCGCAGGCGCGCTTGCCGCAAGGTGCATTACCGAGTGCGAGGTGATAGCGTTTGAGGACCTCGGCTGCGAGAGCGTAAAGCGGCTGACGTTCGACAAGTTTCCGCTTATCGTGGCTATCGACAGCAAGGGCGGAAACCTGTTTAAAACGGGCAGAGCACAATATGCGCGGTGATACGTTGTATTAGCGCACAGAGAAAACAGTAGTTCGGTGAAATACAAAAATTCCCGGGAAGCGATATGCATCCCGGGATTTCTTGTTATCAGATGTACTCGTAGGTGTAGCCGAAGGGGTCCTGCGCAACGCCGCCTACGCGCGTTTCAAAATGCAGGTGGTTTCCGGTTGACCAGCCGGTAGAGCCGACCCAGCCGATGACGTCGCCCTTGTTGACCCACTGACCCTCGTACACGTTGAGCGACTGGCAGTGAGCGTACAGAGTGGAAAGTCCGCCGCCGTGGTCGATAACGACATAGTTTCCGTAGCCGCCGCCCCATGTTCCGCTGGAGGCGGTGATAACCGTTCCGCTTTGTGCGGCGTAGATGTTAGCGCCGCCTATTCCGCCGTTGCCGACGTCGATACCGTAGTGGTTGCCGCCGCGCCATGCGTCATATCCGAAATAGGTGGTTATGTAGCGGTAGTTGCTGTCAAGCGGCCATCTGAAGCCGTCCGAGCTGTAATTGTACTTGCCGGAGAGCTCCTCCTGCTTTTTGCGGATGTTGGTTGCTATCTCCTGATTTATGCGCTCGACCTCGGCTTCGTACTCGCTCTCCTCGCAGCGCAGGGCATATATCTTGTACTCCAGGCTTTCGTTGTAGCTTGCGTACTCCTCGAGCTTGCTGTACCGCTCGTCGGATATCTCCTGAACCTTTACCTTTTTTGCGTTGAGGTTAGCGAGCTCCTCCTCCATCTGCTTTTTCTTGTCCTGAAGCGCGGATTTGTCGCTGTTAAGCTGGGCAATATCGTCGTTAAGCCCTTCGATAAGCTCCTCCTGATAGTGGATATCATCCAGCAGGTCGTTCATGAATTTCATGTTCTGCTTGCTTATGCTCTGCACGACATCCAGATACACGAAGAAGTCGTACCAGTTATCCGACCCGTCAAGAATCGGCAGGCTGTCGCTTGCGTCGTTCATATAAAGCGCGCGGCTTAGCTGACCGAACTTTTCGAGGTTAACGCGGTTCTCTTCCTCGAGAGCGGCTATCTCGATACGCTTGTCTGCGATATCCTCTTCCTTGCCCTCGATGGCTTTTTCGGTGTTTTCAATCTCGATTATCTTTATCTCGATCTGCTGCTGCATGGCGGTTATCTGCTCGCCGTATTTGATTATCTCGTCGTTATATCCGTCTATCTGGTCGGAGATAAGCTGCATTGCATACTCGTTGTCGGCGATGTCGCCGCTTATGCCGATGATATCCTGCTCGCGCTGCTCGTTTTCCTCTTTCAGGCGCTCCAGCTCGGCTTCAAGCTCCTCTATCTTCTGGTCGTAATCCACTGCTGCCGCCATGTTCGGCTTTATTACCGGCAGCACGGCGATACACGCTGCCGCAAGCAGGGCGGCTGTCGCTTTTTTTAACGCGCTGAGCTTTTTCGACTTCCCCATTATGTCCTCCTTAGTTGATATATTTTCCCTTTTTTCGGGCGCAAACCCTATATTAATTGACATTTTTATTGTAGCATTATTTGGCTCTTATGTCAAGAGGAAAATCCTGCCCGATTCTTACCCGAACAGGCTTCATATATATAATACGGAATATCATGGAAAAAGGTTGCAGACAATCACGAAAAGCAGTTTTCGGCATAAAATGCAGCAGGGTAAAATCCACAGCCGTGCCGAGGGTGACGGCTGCGCCGGCTTTTCCTGCTGAGCGGTTCGTCCGTGAATAGCCCGAGGTAAAAAGCGGCTGTTTGAATATACCCAAAAAGGGGCTGTGCAAAAAGTGCACAGCCCCACAGCTTGTTGAAAAAGTATCTTTCCCAGGCTGCCGAGAAAGGTGCAGATGCACGAATAACACTTCGTGTTACTCTGAAGCGTTGCTACGACTAGCCTTTGTGGCGGTTGCCCTTTGTTGCCCGACGTCCTGTCGGGCTTTGGGGGCAACTGCACAGACATCCTGTCTGTGGCTGTCGTAGCGGCGCTGACGACGCAGATGTGCCTTTATCGACAGCCTCAGTTATCAAGTAGTACCTACTCCTCTGTAAAAGTGCTTGATATAGTATGACGTTGTGATGTTGATTTCCTTTACCTGCGTGCCGGGCATAAGGCAGGCTATCATCGTGCCGCTGCCCGTGTAGATTCCGCCGAAGCTTACCGTTGCCATATCCTCCGCGTAGAAGAACACAAGGTCGCCCGGCATAAGCTCGTCATAGGCGCGCGCCGCGCCCATCTGCGACTGCTTGTATACATCCCTCGGGCACGCCATAAAGCCGTTTTCGCGCATGACGTAGTAGATAAAGCCGGAGTTGTCAAAGCCGACATCGGGGGAAGCTCCTCCGTCCACGAAGTCTATTCCGATAAGCGAGTGCGCGGTGGCGATGATGCTCTCGGCGGTGTCGTTGTGAGGAGGCACCTCGGTGCTCTCGACCGGCTCGGGGAGCGTTGCGACAGAGGTCGTGCGGGAGGTGGTGACCTCGGGCGGCGTCTGCGCGGTGGTGGAGTCCTCGCTTGCCGCGGAGGTCGTCGCGTCGGACGAAGCTGAGCTGTTGTTGTCGGGCTGTTTTCCTGCGCCGCTGATAAGCACGGTCGCGATGATTATGCCGATACTGATAACGGTTACGGCGAGAATAAGCAGTATATTGTTTTTCATGCGAAAGGACCCTCCTGCTGTTGCTGTAAATAATACCGGTCAGCAGCAAATACTTCCCTGATATTTTCCCTTAAGTAACGCCTGCCCGACCTGCGGCTTGCGGTGGGACTGCACAAGCTGTATAATTTCTGTATTTTCATTATACTACATATCGTACCCAAAATGCAAGTACAATTCGGTTACAATTTTCTTACAAATCGGTAACAAGACGTTATTTTTTTGTCAATCTGCGTCTTCCGTACAGCGCCGCAGTATCGCGGATTTTTCTGCACAGCTCTTCGCTGAGGTCGGAGCTTTTAAGCCGCCACTGCCAGTTTGCGCCGCTTGTTGAGGGCGTGTTTATCCTGCCCTCGCGCAGCCCCATGTAGTCCTGTATCGGGATGATGCACATTTCGGCGCGGCTGCGCATAAGCAGCGAGATAAGCGGCATATTCAGCCTTTCAACGGGGGTGAATCGGTCGCAGAGATAGGCTCTTGCAAGGGTCATTTCCTCTTCGCTTATCTCGCCGAGCCACGCGGCAAGGGTCGCGTTGTCGTGCGTGCCGGTGTAGCAGGCGCAGTTATCCGGATAGTTGTGGGGGAGATAGTCGCTGCTGCTGCCCGTATCGCGCGAATCAAAGGCGAATTGCAGCACCTTCATCCCCGAGAAGCCGCAGTCGCGCACAAGCTGCCTTACCGAGTCGGTGACATAGCCCAGATCCTCCGCGATAATGCGCTTTTCGCCGATCGCCTGTCTTACCGCCGTGAAAAGCTCCGCGCCGGGTCCCTTTTCCCAGTGACCGTTTACGGCGTTTTTGTCGCCGAACGGAATGGAGTAATACTCGTCGAAGCCGCGGAAGTGGTCTATCCGCAGGATGTCGTACATCCTAAAGCAGTGGGAAATGCGGCTTATCCACCAGCAAAAGCCCTCGCGGCGGTGAGCCTCCCAGCGGTAGAGGGGGTTGCCCCACAGCTGCCCCTGTGCGGAGAAGCCATCGGGCGGACAGCCTGCAACGGCGGTGGGAGCGAGCTTCTCATCCAGCTGAAACAGCTCGGGCTGCTGCCAGACATCTGCGCTGTCAAGCGCGGCGTAGATAGGGATATCGCCGATTATGGATATTCCGCGGCTTGCGGCGTAGCGGTGAAGCTGCTCCCACTGCGAGAAAAAGCAGTACTGCATGAATTTGTGAAAGGCGATGTCCTCCGAAAGACGGGCGGAGTATTCCTCAACCGCTTTCGGGCGGCGCAGGCGGATGTCCTCCTCCCACTGCCACCACGGGGCGCCGCTGAAGCTGTCCTTTACCGCCATGAACAGCGCATAGCCCGAAAGCCACGGATGTTCCCCGGAGAAGCGGACAAGCTCGGCGCTTTGTGCAAAGCCGCTGCGGCAAAACGCCTTTTTAAGCAGCGGAAGCCTGTGGGAATACTGCGCGGCGTAGTCCACCTTATCCGAGGGAGAGCGCAGCGCGCTGCACTCCTTTTCGGTCAGCAGCCCTGCGGCGATAAGCGGCGCGAGGTCGATGAAGTAGGGGTTGCCTGCGTACACCGAAAAGCTCTGATACGGGGAATCTCCGTAGCCCGTGGGATTAAGCGGCAGTATCTGCCACAGGCTTTGCCCTGCGCGGCTGAGAAAATCAACAAAATCGTATGCGCTCTGCGAAAAGCAGCCTATCCCGTACTCGGACGGCAGGCAAAACACAGGCAGAAGTATTCCGGCTTCTCGTTTCATGCGGTTCTCCTTTACTCTATCAGCAGACCGAAGTGGTCGGATACGGCAGGGCAGTCGGTGCCGTTAAGTATCACGCGTGCGGTGCGGATGTCGGTTTTTCGGCTGCATAGTATATAGTCTATCCTCATGGCTTGGCTGCTGTCGCTCCAGCCGTCTATGCGCCCGCCCACGGTCGCGAAGCCGCTGCGCTTTTCGGCGGCGGCAAAGCAGTCCTGCCAGCCCTGCGACAGCATAAGGTCAAGGCTCTCGCTGCGGCGCTCGGACGGCGCGTTGAAGTCCCCCAGCAGCCACATCCTGCCGCTTTCGGGGAGCGCCGCGCAAAGGCGGCTCCACTGCTCGCAGAACGGCTCTTCGGGGTCGTCCCACCTGCCGAGGTGCACGCAGAAGAACCAGTCCTGCGGCGACAGCGAGGTGCGCACGCCGAGTATCATCCGCCTTTTCCAGCTGCGGTAGCTGCCGCAGCCGCTTACCTGCGCATAGCGAAGCCCGTGTATTTCGCCGCGGCACAGCAGGGCAAGACCCTCGTCAAACCGCTCGTAGCCGAGCTTCATGCCGAGCCACGTCCAATGGTAGTATACGCCGCGCCGCGAAAGCTCACATACCGCGCGGTGGGCGAAGTTATCCTGCTTTATCGGTATCCTGCCGCAGGGGACAAAGCGGCGCAGCTGCTCCTGCGGCAGGACGGCGGCGCTGTTTTGCTGGCAGACCTCCTGAAATGCGATGATGTCGGGGGCTTCACGGGCTATCACATCGCACAGTCGGCTCAGCCGTTCGGAAAGGTCGAGGGTATCGGCGCTGTGGGTGTTAAGGGTCAGCAGTTTCATATTACTCCTTTTGGGCTGTCGGTAAGCCGCGGTTTGTGGCGGTCTGCTGCGGCAAATCGGTTTTTGGTTTTGCGTCTTAGGGCAACACCGCATAATTATTTTCGTGCGATTGCGCCGTCAGATTTATAGTGCGTTCGCTTCTGTTGCGCAGCGTCCTTGCTGCGCTTTTGGCGAACGCCTTCCGACATCGTGTCGTCGTCAGGTTGTACAAATTGAGCGCAGGCAGGCTGGCGCAGCGTTTTCTGCGAAGCAGATAATGCGGTCAAGCGAAATTTTGTGTACGCATTATGCACTTCACGCATAACGCTATGACGGAAAAGATGCAAGCAAGCGTGCGGAAAAGGCGGTAGCCGTTAATTGTGCGGTGTTGCCTTAGCTTATTATGCCATACTTAAGCGGCGAAATACCAAAAACATCAAAGGAATTTTTTCCGGAATTATTGACGTAAGGGTCGATATTTGTTATAATGATTATTACAGTAGTCAATCAAAGGAGGTACATATATGAAGAATAAATTCTGGGCGGCTGTGGTTTCTGCGGTGCTTGCTGTGGGCGCGTTCAGCACGCCGGTTCAGTCTTTCATTGGCGCGTCCGTTACCGCGCAGGCGGCTTCTTCCGTTGCGGCGCCGACCTGCTCCAAAAGCTCGGGAAGCTATTACCAGTCGGGCAGCATGAAGGTAACGCTGTCCTGCTCCACCAAGGGCGCGACTATCTATTACAGCGTTAACGGCGCAGCCTATAAGCGCTATACAAAGGCTATCTACATCAGCAAGAACTCCACGCTGAAATTCTACGCCTCTAAATCCGGAGTTAAAAGCAAGACGGTGACAAGGAAGTACACCCTGCTGCCGAAGTTCACCATAACCCCCTCTGCCGGAACGTACGAGGGCACGCAGACGATAAAGCTTACAAGCAGCCTGTCCGGGCTTAAGTTCTACTACACTCTTGACGGAAGCAAGCCCACCACCTCATCCGCGCTGTACACCGCCAAGGGCATTACGATAGACAAGGACTGCACGCTGCGCATCCGCACCGCAAAAAGCGGCTGGTCGGCGAGGTATGTCACCAAGAATTACACCATCACCTCGGGCAAGGAGGACAGCGAGCCGGTAATCATCACCGAGGAGGGCAGCATTCTCGAGGAGTACGAGAACAAATACTGCTACTCCACGCTGACCGCCAAGCAAAAGCAGCTCTACACGCTTATCTATGAGGGAGCGGCGGCACACAAGGCGGAGATAGACGTCCAGTCGCTGGGCTGCAACTCTGCCGACCTTGAGCTTGCTTTCTACGCGATGGATTATGACAATCCGCAGTTTTTCTGGCTGGATTCTGGCTACTCCTACACCTACATATCCAATACAATATACACTGTAAAGCCGATGTACAGCCGCACCGCGAAAGAGGCGGCGGCTATCGCGCCCAAGCTTGAGGCAGGCGCGCAGGCGATAATTAACGAGGCGCTTAAAAAGGATGACCTGTTCGAGCGCGTGCTGTTCATCCACGATTCGATAGTAAACCGCACGACCTACACGCTTAACGGCGATGAATACATCCGTGACGCGGACGGGGTTATCTTAAACGGCAAGGCGCTGTGCGAGGGCTACTCAAAGACCTTTGCGTACCTGTGCCAGTCGGTTGGAATAGAGTGCTTCTGCGTATCGGGCGACGCAGGCGGTCCGCATATGTGGAATATGGTGAAGCTTGACGGAAACTGGTACAACATGGATGTCACCTTTGACGACCCCGTGGGAGCGACGCCCACCTGCGAATACAACTATTTCTGCCTGTCCGACGCGCAGATAGCGCCCACCCACACAAAGGACGCCC
>JBJESD010000008.1:0-22427 GCA_051882595.1 Oscillospiraceae bacterium
CGTGCTATATCCTCAATATACCCATCGAGGTCTGCGCCATCCTCAAGATAGCGTGAAATAGACGCATTCTGCTCAAGCACAGTTTCGGTCTGAACAACGAGATCCTCATACTTCTGCTTACTATCGCTGATTTGCTTATTGGTACTGATTATCGAAAAAACAATATAACAGCCCAATATAAGACAGGCAATTCCGCCGAATATTCTGAGAACGCCATGTGTGCGGATATTCTCACGCGCTTTTTTTAATCCTGGCTTTGATAACATTTTTCCCCTCACTAATTTCCCCTGCTATAGTTATATCTTTTTTAATATTATACCTCTTTTTGCGTCCGAATTGCAATAGGGAAAGCAACTTTTTCGATACTCGCACTAAAAAATCGTAGATTATCCCAAAACACGGAAGCAATATATGTGCAAATGCGCCAAAGATTTTCTTAAAAGACCCAACGATTGCCGATACAATGCTTGAAGCAGCAAAGGAAATCAAGCCAATCACTGCATTCTCTATATATCCCAGCAGTCTTGCTATGGTCTGGATATACGCAAAAACGCCTGCCCCGAATCCGAGAATAGTATAAATCCTGATATAGTTTCCGAGATACATCGACAGATACAGAATAACGCAAGCCGCTGCGGCGAAAAAGACGATGTCACACAGAAAGGTCACAACAGCGACAGGAATAAGCTTTCTGACAATGCGCAGCAGCTCATAAGCCAAGCCGAAAACAAATCCGCACACAGCAGCTATCATGAAGCAGTCAAGAATGCTGAATTCCATTTCCATCATCTGAATAACCTGCTGAAAAATCCTGCCTCCTCGGGGAAGCTGTTGTAGACGAGCGAGCGAATACTTCCGCTTACAGAGAAATCACCCGTGGTCTGCTCGAGCTGATTTATGTGCAGATTTTCGCCCTTTATCACTAATTCGCCGAGGACGGTGTCTATTACCACCTTGCTCTCTGTAAAGCTGTCGATATCCTTTACCCCGGATATCCGAAGCTGACTGCGGTTTTCAAGAATGATGTTCTGAGGAGAAACAGATTTATGCTCGTTCATATATGACCTCCATCTGATGATATCTTTCAGTCAACGCCGCATAAACAGCGGTGCTGTCTGATATATACTATTCAGCTGAAAAGCCATATATGACTGCATCATATCACCTCATACAGTGCAGATGCGTCATCCTTTCTGGTGTATTCCTTTATATCCAGCACACGCACCTTAAGCGGATTTGCGCCGATGTTTATTTCAATGATATCCCCTACCTTAACATCATAGGATGCACGCGCTGTCTTTCCGTTTACCGTGACCTTTTCCGCGTCACAAGCCTCGTTTGCAACTGTTCTGCGCTTAATAAGGCGTGATACCTTTAAATACTTATCCAATCTCATAATACATCTCCTCTGTATTGTGCCGTAAATATCAAAAGCGGCTTGCCACATCGGGCAGGCCGCTAAAATTAATAACAGATTTAATTACTCAGCAACTGCATCCTTGAGAGCTCTGCCTGCCTTGAATGCGGGAACCTTTGTAGCTGCGATATCGATCTTCTCCTTTGTGCGGGGGTTGATACCTGTTCTTGCTGCACGCTCGCGTACCTCGAATGTACCAAAACCAACCAGCTGGATAGAGTCGCCCTTTGCAAGTGTCTCGGTGATTGTGTCGATCATACCTGCAATTGCCTTCTCTGTATCCTTCTTAGAAAGACCGGACTTAGAAGCTACCATTGTTACTAATTCTGCCTTTGTCATAATTTTAAACCTCCAAAATTTATCTAATTTACGGTCACTGACCGCTTAAAACTGTTTTATCAGCAATCTCAGTTCTTCGTCTGTCAGTTCGCTGAAACTGCGCCCCTGAGCATTCAATTGCTTTTCAAGTGCGGCAAATACTATTATAAACCTATTTGACGCGTATGTCAAGGCTTTTTCGCCATCAACCTTCAAATTTCTGTTTAAATTACAAATACCTAACAGTAATTCTCCTATTTTCTGTTGATTATGCGTGTCAGAGTCTTCATTTGCGCTAAGGTCAATCTCGTCGAGCAGTGTGTGCAGATACGAAATCATCTCGCTTTTCCTGTCAATCGGCATTCCTGCTCTCGAAGCCCTCTTGCAGAGCTTTTCACCCCTTAGCAACGCCGGAAAGGTCTTTGGAACGCTCTCAAGCGTTTCCGTATACGTTTCCTGATTCTTGGACTCCTTTTTCAGCGCATCCCAGTTTTTAAGAACTTCATCGCTGCCGTTGACCTTTACCTCTCCAAAAACATGGGGATGACGGTAAACAAGCTTCTGGCAAATATCGTTGCAAACATCCTCAAAAGTGAAATTGCCAAACTCCCGCTCTATCTGCGAATGGAAAGCTATCTGCAGCAACAGGTCGCCGAGTTCTTCACGAAGCATTTCGGGGCTGTTGTTGTCAATACCCTCACATACCTCATACGTTTCCTCGATAAGATCTGTCCTGATGCTCTCATGCGTTTGCACTTTATCCCAAGGACAACCGTTCTCGGAACGCAGCAACGCCATTATCTCCAGCAAGTCGTCAATATTATATCTATCCTTAAACTCAAACATAAAATCTTCTCCATGCCTTTTGCTAAGCGGTATAACAGACCTTTATTATATTACCCTATTTTTTGTTTTTTTGCAAGTGTTTTTGAGGTTTTTTTTGCGTTTAGCAGTTTTCTTATTAGACTTGTACGAAAAAATCCCGTTATTATTAGTAATAATATATAAACAACACCGCCCGATGTGATTGCCGCAGCAATGCAAACAATCTCATTTGTTGCATAAGTAAGCAGCTGATACACCGCGCCTGCTGCCACAGCACAGCCTGCCGCGCTTATCATAGGCTTGAAAATGTCTCTTAACAGGCAGAAACAAGGAACATACTTTTTTATTATGATAACGCTGATAACACATACTACCGCATAAGACGCCACCGTTGAAATCGCCGCACCCTTGATATTGATATCGGGATCAATTATCAGCAAGGGATTAAGTACGAATTTGACTGCCACAGCGGCAGCCATTACAGCCAGTGGGATATGAGCCTTCCCTATTGCCTGAAATACCCCCGACAGCGCCGAGCCTATCACCATGAACATTCCGAACAATGCCAGTATCCTGAAGCAGCCGGAGCTGACAAGCACCTCTGCATGGCGCGACGGATACAGCAAATTCATTATCGGCTCTGCCATGACAGCCGCCCCGAAGCAGGCAGGAAACCCGATTACTGCACATGAGCGCATAAGCACCGATATTTTTTCTCTCAGGCAGTCGTTATCCCTTTTCTCCCATGCGGCTGTTATGTCCGGAATAGTAGTCTTTTCGCTCATCCCTGCGAATGACGGAACAAGCATAAACAAGGACATCGCTATTCCCGTGTAGCTTCCATACATGAAATTTGCAAGCTGACGCGGCTCGACTCCGCTGAAAAAGACCTCTCTGAACAGGCGCGCAAAATGGTCGGGATATTTTGCCAGACTCAGTTCAATTGTTCTTGTTACGGTGATTAGGTCAATAAACGAGAAGAAATTCATTACAAGAGCAAATGCAGCTATCGGCGCAAGATTTGCAAATATCATTGCTATTATCCTGCCGGCTGTGTCTGCTCTCTCGGAATCGGAGAAGCTTAACCTGCGGCAGCAGCGTTTGTCATGCAGCACGAGCGCAAGCAGACCGCATAGCTCACTTAACGATACTGCGAGTATTGCTCCTGCGGCAGCAAACGGAAGTGCGTATTCATAAGCCTCCTGATATGTCACAGCAGTGCTGCCGAGGAACTCTATCCCGTTATCAAAGCAATACTTAGCCGCCGAAATTATGCCATAGGAAAGCAAAAGACCTATCACAGCACGCGAAACTGCCTCGGTGATATTGGCGGCGGCAGTTGGCATAACATTGGAGAGTCCCTCATAATAGCCGCGGATTACGGACGCAACGCAGCAGAAAAGCACCGCAGGCGCAATGGCGATAATAGCAAGCCGGCTTTCCGGTGAACAAGCGATATTCTCCGCAAAAAAGCCCGAGGCAAGCCATATGGCAAGCATACCTATCGCACCCACGATTGTGAACAGCACAACAGCAGTGTTCTTTATTCTGAGGGCGTTCTTTTTCTTTCCCAGCGCGATGCTTTGCGATGTAAGCCGCATCATGACTGTCGGTACACCTGCCGCCGTAAGTGCGAACACCGGCGAATACAAGCTGTAAGCGGTGGAGAAATATCCCATTCCTGTACCGCCGAGAATATTTGCGAGCGGAATTTTGAATACTGCCCCTACAATTTTTGTAACAGCCATTGCCGCAAACAAAACTGCGGTGTTTCTGAAATAAGTGTTGTTATTCATCATTAACCTGTCCTTTCAATACATCTTATTATACTGAACAAGCTAATATGATACAGTAACACAAACATTATGCTGTCATATAATGTAACAGCAGGAAAAGGCATCAGGCGGTGCCGAATATCCGTCTGCGCTGTGTACGACAAGAACTGTTGGGCACTTATTTATTCTGTGGAAAGGAGCATTGTATGGATTATTTCAACGAGCCTAAGCAAAAACCCGGATATACTTATGTACCGGTTCAGCATTTAGACAAGGTCTATTCACCTAATGCAGCACTAAAGGCAGGAACGATATTTCCTGAGCTTAATATTACAATAGAAGAGTACGAAAGGGGGCTTTGGGATGGTAAATAATATGAACTACCGCAGACCAATGCCACGCGCAGAGGTCAGAAACAAGCCCTCTGACGCGAATTGCGCTGAGCTTATGCGCGCGATTATGGAGGCGGATTTCTTCGCAACCGACCTTAAGCTGTATCTTGACACTCACCCGAATGACGAGCGTGCAATTGAGATGTACCGCGAAGCCTGCAAGCAATACAAGGCTTGCAAAGCAGCGTTCGAGGACAGCTTCTATCCGCTAAACGCCTGCAGTTCAGGTACAGACGGATGCTGGGACTGGCTTAACGGCAACTGGCCGCCTGCCGCCATATAAGGAGGTACGCAATGTTTGTTTTTGAAAAAAGAACTCAGATACCCGTTTGCATCAAAAACAGGAGCCCAAAGCTTGCAGGTATTATCCTTACCCAGTTCGGCGGTGCGGACGGTGAAATGGCAGCATCGCTGAGATACCTCTCTCAGAGGTTTTCGATGCCCGATAATATGGGTAAGGCTCTGCTGACGGATATCGGCACAGAGGAGCTTGCACACCTCGAAATCATCGGCAGCATCGTATCACAGCTGACTGACGGCGAGGGCGCCAAAAGCTTTGACCGCTACGGCAACGGCGACTATTATGTAGACCACTCCAACGCGGTCTTCCCTGCCAATGCCTCGGGAGTACCGTTTACGACCGCATATATCGGTGTCAAGGGTGACCCAATCGCCGACCTTGTAGAGGATCTTGCCGCTGAGCAAAAAGCACGCGCGACCTACGATAATATTCTGCGTCTTTCCGACGACCCGGATGTAAACGAAGTGATCAAATTCCTTCGCGAGCGAGAGGTGGTTCACTTCCAACGATTCGGCGAGCTGCTTGACAAGTACCAGAGCAGCATAAAGTAATTAACACAGATGGCGTTTATGCGCCGCCTGAAGGTTGAGTATCAGTATTATATGTCAGTTTTTATGGCAGAAATATTAATAATACACCAAACAGCCGATGTCAATTATGACATCGGCTGTTTGCAAATATTCATATAGATGGAGTTTATTGATATACCGTGAATATTCCACCGGTGCTAATATAGCTGAGGAGACTCATAAAGGTAAACACAAGTCGATAATATGTTTGTGCAAATATGCTGATTTTCGCCAATTAATCATATTTATTGCTTTATTAAGCAAAAAAAATTATTTGTATATTGAAATTATTACTAAATTGTGATATACTAATATAAATGAGTATGTAATTGTTTAGTTGGAGGACATATGTCTATCGAAATAAAGCATAAAACCAAGTCCCTGATACAATACATAGCCTGTATTGTAATATTATTAGCATTACAGATATTGTCATTAGTATTAGACCGAAAGAATCTGTCGAATTTAAACGGTGTCTGGTCTGCTTTCCAGTATGGAGTATGCCTTTTCCTTGTAAGGACAAACAAACGAAAGGGTATCATCACATCAATGATACTTCTTGGTATGTCGCTTTTTAACCTTATTCGTGTAATACTGGTCAAAAAAACATATACTCCTCTTCCCGGCCTTTTCAATGTCATCTTCTATATGGTGACGATCGCATGGCTGGGCGTGATATTTGCAAGGCAGGAGAAAAACGCAGTAACGGATATCGTTACGGGACTGCTCAACCGCAGGGGATTATATCAGCAGCTTACTTCACTTATTGAGGACGAAAAGCCTTTTCATCTTATCAATCTCGAAATCAACAATTTTAAGCTCCTTAATGACAACTATGGGCACGTTTACGGCGACCTTATCCTTAAGAAATTCACAAAGCTTCTTCAGGATTATTTCGGTGAAAATGGCACTGTAATACGAAGCGGCGGTGCTGAATTTATCATCATTCTGAAAATTGCCGAGGACGCTGAAAAAGACACCAATAATCTACTTCAGATACTGGCAGAAAAATTTGTTATTTCGGAAGACAGCGATGTTCTCGACTGCTATTTATCCGTGTATGCAGGAATATCCTCATATCCCGTCGACAGCGTTAATTATGAAGAGCTGATAAACTATGCGGATATGGCAATGATAGAGGCTGTCAGAAAGAATTCTCCCAGCGCCGTTTTGTTCCAGCCGAGCATGGAAGAAAATGCAAAGCATCAGATGGAGCTTGAACACCTTATCAAGGAGGGCTTGGAAAGCGACTATTTCTACCTTGTTTATCAACCACAGTATAAGCTTGACGGCAAAAAGCTTCGAGGCTTTGAAACGCTGATAAGAATGCGTCTTCCCGACGGTTCGATAATAAGCCCGGGCGAGTTCATTCCGGTTGCCGAAAAGGGCAAGCAAATTATCTTGATCGATGATTATGTTCTCCGCAGAGCGATGAACGAATTCAAAAACATCGTTGTCAATGATAACCCCGACCTTACTATTTCTGTCAACGTGTCTGCAAAGAACATCGGATCGCCGGATTTCCCCTACAGAATCCGACAAATACTGCAAGAAACCGGTTTCCCGGCAAATAATCTTGAGATCGAAATTACGGAATACTGCATGGTAAAATCTATCAAGATAACCGTTGATAACATAAAAAAGCTCCGCTCTATGGGAATACAGGTCGCTCTGGACGATTTCGGAACAGGCTATACCTCGCTGAATTATCTCTCGCAAATGCCTGTAAATCTGCTTAAGATAGACAAGAGCCTTATTGATGACATTGAACAAAATCAGAAGAAATGTGAATTTGTAAATGCAATCATAGCAATGGGACATCTTATGGGCTGCGAGGTGATCTCCGAGGGTGTGGAGAACGCAATGCAGCTTTCCAAGCTTAATGATAATAATTGCGATTTTGTTCAAGGCTATGTCTGGGGTAAACCCTTGCCTTACGAGACAGCCCTTGCCTTATCAACAGAATAATAAAAAGCTCCTGTCTTGCATAAAGACGGAGCTTTTCTGCTTATCGCAATGCAGCAGCTTAGGCGCGACACACGCCGCTGCAGGCTTTGCTTGCATTTCGACATACTGTTTGATTCCATACAAAAAATTTCAAAAAGCAGTTGCATTTTCAAGCTGATTGTGATATAATAAATTCAGTGTTTATCGCACATATCGGTTAATAAAGGTACAGTATCCGCGCCTGTAGCTCAGCTGGATAGAGCAATAGCCTCCGACGCTATGTGTCGTGCGTTCGAATCGCATCAGGCGTACCAAGCATAATCCCCTCTAAACCGCATCATTGGCGGAATAGAGGGGATTTCTTTTTGCATTTCGAGAGAACAATTCACATATATTCAGTACCGCTGTCGTTCAAATGCATTTCATTCCCTGAGTTTTTTTCTGAAATACGCAAGGTACAGCACATTCGACAATACTGCGGATATCGTCCAGCCGACAGGCCACGACAGCCATATTCCCTTTGCACCGAACAGTGGGCAAAGCGCGAATGCGAATGCGACCCTAAGCACCAGATCCGAAAAAGTGGTTATCATGAATGCCTTAATATTGCCGCAGCCCCTTAGCACTCCATCCGAATTCAGCTTTAGCGCGACCATGATGAAAAACGGAGAAACAATCCTGAGAAAAAGCGAGCCCGACTCGGCAGCGTTCACGTTGTTGATATCGGCACTATCCATGAAGATATATATCAGTCTGTCGGCAAAAATGATGTATGTAAATGAAAATAACAAGGCAATCACCACTGTCAGCAGTGCACCGACCCTGAAGCCATCCTTTACCCTGTCGTATTTCAGAGCGCCCATGTTCTGCGCTGAGAAGCTGGAAACGCTGTTTCCTACCGTTCCGAAACAGGTTACGGCAAAGGTATTCAGCTTTATCGCCGAGGAGTATCCTGCCATAACATCAATTCCGCAGGAATTGACAAGCCCCTGTATAAACAGGTTTCCGACGGACACAAAGCTTTGCTGCAATATGCTGGGAACGGATAAAGCAGAAATCCTGCCGAGCATATTCCACTCGAACAATCTGAACCTATCGCATTCTATTGCGGATATTCTGCGCAAAAGCACCGTAAAGGCGAGAACGCAGCATACTCCCTGTGCGATAAAGGTTGCCCATGCCGTTCCCGGAACGCCTTTTTGTAAAACCACGACAAAAAGGATATCCAGCGCAATATTTCCCAGCGATGACCCGATAAGGAAATACAGCGGCGTTTTGGAGTCGCCCAGCGCAGTAAATATTCCCGTGCAGATATTGTATAAGAACAAAAACACAAGACCAAGTGCATAGATATTGAGATAGCTTTTTGCATCGGCCAGCACTGCGCAATCGGTTCCAAGCAGGTTTAGAAACATACTGCTTGTTGCCAGACCGGCTACTGTAAGCACAGCCGCCAGAGCAACAGTTGAAATCACCGAGGTGAAGACAGCGGTTTTCATATTTCTTATATCCTTTGCGCCGAAGAATGTTGAGATAACTACCGAGCATCCGATATTCATTCCCGTACCGACAGAGAGGAATATCATCGTTATCGGATAGGAGGCGCCTATCGCCGCCAGCGCGTCCTTGTTGATGAAGTTGCCTGCAATAACACTGTCTGCAATGCTGTATAGCTGCTGAAAGATAACGCTTACCAGCAGCGGAACCGAAAATCTGAGCAGCAGCGGAGTTACCGCGCCTTTTGTAAGATCCTTTGCCATATAATACCTCGCAAAACAGCCGTACCCTTATCCGGGTACGGCGTAAGCTGTTATTTCTTGTTCTTTGCCTCTGCCTTAAGACGAAGGTCACGCTCAAGAATTACCTTGCGGATTCTTATACTCTTGGGAGTAACCTCGACAAGCTCGTCGTCCTGAATAAACTCAAGGCTCTCTTCAAGGCTCATTACCTTCGGGGGAATAAGGTGCAGGGCATCATCCGAGCCGCTTGCACGAGTGTTTGTAAGGTGCTTTTTCTTGCAGACATTTACTACGATATCTCCTGCCTTTGGCGAAACACCGACGATCATTCCCTCGTATACCGGAACGCCGGCGCCGATAAACAGCGTACCTCTCTCCTGCGCGTTGAACAGACCATAGGTTATGGCATTTCCGTCCTCCCATGCAACAAGAGAGCCGACTGTTCTTCTCGGGATATCGCCGAAATACGGCTGATAGCTGTCAAACACGGAATTCATAATGCCCTCGCCCTTAGTGTCTGTCATAAACTCGCTTCTGTAGCCGAACAGACCTCTTGACGGGATGAGGAACTCAAGCCTTGTGCGGCTGCCTACGGGCTGCATATCCGTCATTTCGCCCTTTCGCTGACCTATCTTCTCCATAACAGAGCCGACAGCAGCTTCGGGAACATCAATAACAAGGCGCTCGACAGGCTCGCACTTTACGCCGTCTATCTCCTTGTACAATACTCGCGGTGTGCTTACGGAAAGCTCGTAGCCCTCGCGGCGCATATTCTCAATGAGGATAGAAAGATGCATCTCTCCCCTGCCTGCAACATTGAATGCATCAAGGGTATCGCTGTCGCTTACACGCAGAGACACATCCTTAAGCAGCTCGCGCTGCAAGCGCTCCCTTATCTGACGCGAGGTGACATACTTGCCCTCTCTGCCGGCAAAGGGGCTGGTGTTTACGGAGAAAGTCATCTCAACTGTCGGCTCGGAAATCTTTACAAAGGGAAGCGGCTCGGGACAGCTTACGGATGTGATGGTCTGACCGATGGTAACTCCCTCGATACCGGAAAAGCAAACGATATCGCCAACCCTTGCCTCGGTTACGGGAGTTCTGCCAAGCGCCTCGAACTGATACAGCGATACTATCTTAGACTTGAACGGCTCAGTTCTGCCCAGATGATCGCAGACCATGACCTCCTGATTCTGCTTCATTACGCCGCGCTCAATGCGTCCTATCGCAATTCTTCCGACATATTCGTTATAGTCGATGGACGAAACAAGCACCTGAAGCTCGCCGTCCTCATCGCCCTCGGGCGGGTCAATATGTTCGATGATCTTGTCAAACAGCGGCTTGAAGTCGGTTCCCATATGGTCGGGAGAGTAGGAAGCAACGCCCATTCTGCCGGAGCAGAATACCACGGGACTGTCGATCTGCTCCTCTGTTGCATCAAGGTCAAGAAGCAGCTCGAGAACCTCGTCAACGACCTCCTTGTTGCGCGCATCGGGACGGTCGGTTTTGTTGACAACTACAATAACCTTGTGACCAAGCTCCAGCGCTTTCTGGAGAACGAAGCGAGTCTGCGGCATAGTGCCCTCAAACGAGTCAACAAGCAGCAGTACGCCGTTTACCATCTTGAGTATGCGCTCAACCTCGCCGCCGAAATCGGCATGACCGGGGGTGTCTACAATGTTGATCTTTACGCCGTTGTACATACAAGCGGTGTTTTTTGCAAGGATGGTGATACCGCGCTCGCGCTCGATATCATTGCTGTCCATAACACGTTCGTTTACCACCTGATTGTCACGGAAAGCGCCGCCCTGCTTAAGCATCTCATCGACCAGTGTTGTCTTGCCGTGGTCAACATGGGCGATGATGGCAATGTTTCTTAAATCTTCTCTTTTCACGTTAAAACATCTCTTTCTTTTGTTATTCTCAATTTTATGCCACACAATATTATACAACTTTTTTAACTGCGCTACAAGTAAGTTAAGAAAAAAACGTGGTTTTAATCGTATTTATGCAATAAGTCGGGTCAGATTTGTGCAGTTTAACCAATTACAAGGTCACAGCTTGCCCACAACAGAAAATCACGGCTACGTTTCACAGACGCAAACAGTAAATTATGCCGCAATATCCGCTATTCAGGCTCGGTCTGTCAATCTCTTTACAGCAGATATATCCAAGAGATTGACAGTTTCAAACGTTCCGTTGAAGAATACCGCCCAGTTATTGAAAACGCACGGAAGCGACTTTGCCTTTTCCGGCGAATCTACACAGTTAAGCGACACGGGGATTTTATTCTCCTCACAATAAGCCCTGATATCCTCTATTTTCTGATATATGTACGGGCACTGCATATCGTAATAAATCGTCAGCTCGCGCTGCTCTATTCTGCACAGCTTCGCACTGTCGGCAAAGCGAGGTAAAGTGCCGTCAAACGAAAGCGCCAGTAGCTCATAGCCACTGTCGGTCGTATCCGCGGTAATAAAGCCGTACTTTTTAGCAAACGCCTGACTGGACAGCCAGTTCTTCTGCTTTTTTGCGCCAAGCATACATACTCCCGACCTGCCCTTTTCCTTTGCGTCCGCAATGCAGTACTCCATAAGTGCCCTGCCATAGCCCTTAGAACGGAATTCGCCCTCTGTCCACAGGCAATAAATATACAGATAGTTCTCTCCGATAACGGGCACCCATGCGCTTTCAAGCGGTGCGTATTCGATAAAGCAGCAGCCCCTTGCATCCAGCTTTCTGAACACATGACCGTGCTTAAGCTGTTCTGCAAGCCACTTTCGCTTTGCTTCAACACCGGGATGTGGTTTTCTGCTGCGAATGATACAGCAAAGATGCTCGCTTCCAATGTTTTCGTGCGACAAATTAATAAAACTATGTTCCATATCACATAACCTCAAAAGGGCAATATCACTTGAACAATGACCTTGTGCGTGATGCAAGCCGTGCCCTTTTCTCCTCTGTGGCTTTATCATCAATTATATAGCTATTGTGTGAATATATCAGAACCGTTCCCTCGGCAATACCATCTGGCAGCTCCGACAATGGAATATCAATAATCCTGCCGTCATCGGTTTCGACGACCGCAAAGCCGTTTTCTATCCTGTCAACTGTCATGCTGCATCCTCCGCTTTCTCGGGCGTGTAGTACCTAAGCTCATTGCCGTCGGTTACAAACACAATATTTCCGTACTCCATAGTCATCAATACCCCACAGCCAAAGGAATCCAGCCTGTCTATTACTTCGTTTGACGGATGTCCGTAGGCGTTATCCGCGCCTACCGAAATAACCGCATATTCCGGTCTGACGCGCTTAAGAAAGGCAGTGCAGCTTGAGGATGAGCTTCCGTGGTGCGCGACCTTAAGCACATCCGCTCTGATATCCAGCCATGCATCTGTCATAAGCGTTTCGGAGTCCTTTTCGATATCACCCGTAAACAGGAACGATATATTGCCGCTTGTCAGCTTTGTCACAACGGAATAGCTGTTAAGGCTGCTGTAATCGCTTCCAATCGGGCTGAGTATCTCCAGCACATTCCCCTCGGACAGGTCAAGCCTGCGCCCCACACGGGCATAAGTAGCTTCTATGCCTTTTTGCTCTATCACACAAAGAGCGTCGCTGTAAAACTGCGCTGTGGGTATCATGTCATCGGGAATATCGGGCATGATAAACTCACCCACATCAAATGCGCGCAGCACCTGTGCCATTCCGCCCATGTGGTCTGAGTGCTGATGTGTTGCGATAACGTAATCAAGACGCGTTATGCCGTAATCGCGCAGATATCCCACTACTCCGGCAGCCTCTGAGCGCTCGCCGCAGTCGATAAGCACGCTCTTTCCGGGAGATTCGATAAGCACACAATCCCCCTGCCCCACATCAATGAAATGCACGGCGGTCTCGCCCTGTTGGAACTCGACGCGGCGTTTAGTGATACCGACAGACTGCATTATTCCGCTTACTGTCGGCAGGAAATCCCAATGAAAAAACTTCTCATTGAGAACAAGCACAAATGCAACCGACAGCGCAGCCAACAGGATTATGGCTGCGATATTACCTGCGGTCTTTCTTTGCTTTTTTCTTCTGCGCGGTTTTCTGCGTTTTTGGGGCATTATGTCTGTTCCTTTCAGAGGAAGCCTTGTTCTCGGATGGAGTTATCAGGCATTCCTTACCGTAACCGATAAGGTCACGCCGTTTTGCCATTATAAGAGCTTTTTCGACAAGGCGCTTGTTTTCGGGTCTGAAATATTGCAGCAAGGCTCGCTGCATTGCCTTTTCCTCCGCTGTACGCGGTATAAACATCGGCTCCATGGTGTACGGGTCAAGCCCGGTATAGAACATTGCCGTGGATATCGTGCCCGGGGTGGGATAGTAGTCCTGAACCTGCTCGGGACGGATGTTGTGCTTTTTAAGGAACAAAGCAAGCTCGACCGCGTCATTAAGCGTACAGCCGGGATGCGACGACATCAGATACGGCACAAGATACTGCTCCTTTCCGCACTTTCGCGTTGCGGCGTAAAAACGCTTTTCGAACTCCTCGTAGACCTCGATATGCGGTTTGCCCATGTAATCCAGCACCTTGTTGCTTGCGTGCTCGGGCGCGACCTTGAGCTGACCGCTGACATGATGCGCAACAAGCTCATCCAGAAACTCGCTGTTTTTATCGGCGAGGATATAATCAAAGCGTATTCCCGAGCGGATGAATATCTTCTTGACCTTTTTAATGCTGCGCAAACGGCGCAGCAGCTTGATATAATCGCTGTGGTCTGCTTTCAGATTCTTACATGGAGTGGGCGCAAGGCATTTTCTGCCGCGGCACATACCATGCTCGTCCTGCTTGTCGCACGAGGGCTGACGGAAATTCGCGGTGGGACCGCCGACATCATGGATATAGCCCTTGAAATTCGGCTTCTCCGAGAGCATAACAGCCTCGTTATATACCGACTCCTCGCTTCTTGTCTGGATACGTCTTCCCTGATGCAGCGCTATGGAGCAGAAGTTGCAGAAGCCGTAGCAGCCGCGGTTATGGGTAATAGAGAACTCTATCTCCTGAATTGCGGGAACTCCGCCGTCCTTTTCATACATAGGATGATAAGCGCGCATATATGGCAGCTCGTAGGCATAATCAAACTCCGACTGCGTTACGCTGCGCTGAGGCGGATTCTGCACAAGCATCATGTTTCCGTGGCGCTGAACAATAGTTCTGCCGTACACTTCATCCTGCTCGTCATACTGCTTGCGGCAAGCCTTTGCGTATGCCTTTTTGTTCGTGCTGACTATCTCGAACGAGTCGCACTGTACAGCGCCGATAGGCGTATTCTCGGGCTTTGTGAGATAGCAGGTTCCTCTGAGGTCGCGCATTTCCGATAGCTTCATCCCTGCCTTGAAGTTGTTGAGCATCTGCGAGAGCGTTACCTCGCCCATGCCGTACATCAGCAGGTCTGCGCCCGTATCCACAAGCACGGACGGCATTACGCTGTCGCTCCAGTAATCGTAGTGCGCAAACCTGCGCAGAGAAGCTTCAAGACCGCCGATAGATATCTCCACATCGGGATAAAGCTGCTTAAGCTTCCTGCAATATACTGTCAGCGCGCGGTCGGGGCGCTTTCCGCCCTTTCCACCCGGCGAATAGGCGTCGTCGTTTCGCTTTTTCAGCGCCACGGTATAGTTTGACACCATACTGTCGATATTGCCGCCCGTAACCATAAAGCAGTACTTCGGTCTGCCCAGCTTCATGTAATCGGCGTCGGTTATCGGCTGGGCGATAATTCCGACAGTAAAGCCTGCGGCTTCTATCATACGCGATATGATAGCTATTCCGAATGAGGGGTGGTCTATATATGCGTCACCCGTGAAACAGATGAAATCAAGCCGGTCTATTCCACGTTCTTTCATATCCTGTTTTGATACAGGTAAAAAGGGCATTTGATACATTCCTTTCCGTTGCTTTGTTAATTCGTTGCTTTCAAGAAAATCGGGCATTAGGGCAGTTATTTCTGCTGAAGCTTTCTCTCGTACCACTCCTGCTTTGTCATAAGCACCTGACGCGGCTTGCTGCCCTCAAAGGGACCGACAACGCCCATCTGCTCCATGATATCAATAAGGCGCGCAGCCCTGCCGTAGCCAAGCTTGAATCTTCTCTGGAGAGAGGATGTGCTCGCCTGACCTGCCTCTACAACATACTCGACAGCTTCTTCAAGCTTTTCGTCCTCAGCACTGAAATCGCTGCTGTCGCCTGCTGCCGCTTTTCCGTCGCCGGATGCAACCATCTCGGTCTGACGTTCGATTTCTTCAATAATGCTTTCATCATACTCGGCGGAGAATGTCTGCTTGATAAACTCGACAATGCGCTCCACTTCCTTATCGGAAACGAAGCAGCCCTGCACACGGACAGGTTTTGGCATACCAACAGGCATATACAGCATATCACCGTTTCCGAGGAGCTTTTCTGCTCCGCCCGAATCAAGGATAACACGGCTGTCCATCTGAGAAGCGACCATCAGCGCGATACGGCTCGGGATATTCGCCTTGATAAGTCCCGTAACGACATTGACTGTGGGTCTTTGTGTAGCGATTACAAGATGCATTCCGGCAGCACGCGCCATCTGAGCCAGTCTTACGATACTGTCCTCGACATCCTTGGGCGAAGCCATCATCAGGTCGGCAAGCTCATCGATGAAGATAACGATGTGGGACATCTTCTTCAAACCGCTGTCCGGGTCCTTTGCAAGCTCGTTGAAGCCCGAGAAATCACGCACATTATTCTCGGAAAACAGCTTGTAGCGATTAAGCATTTCGTTGACCGCCCACGCGAGCGCGCCTGCCGCCTTCTTTGCATCGGTAACTACCGGGATAAGCAGGTGCGGTATACCGCTGTACATCATAAACTCGACCTTTTTCGGGTCAACCATTATCAGGCGCACCTCATCGGGAGTAGACTTCATGAGTATGCTCATGATAATGGAGTTTACGCAGACAGACTTACCCGAACCTGTTGTACCTGCGATAAGCAGATGCGGCATTTTTGCAACGTTACAGGTTATGGTATTGCCGCCGATATCCTTTCCCAGCACTGTTTCAAGCTTTTTATCAAAGCTCTTTTTGAAGTCGGGATTGTCAACCAGCTCGCGGAAATAAACAGTGTCCTTTTGTTTGTTAGGCACCTCTATGCCGACCGCCGCCTTATTAGGGATAGGCGCTTCGATACGCACGCCTGCGGAAGCAAGGTTCAGAGCGATATCATCAACCAGATTGGTGATTTTGGATATCTTTACTCCGGGGGCGGGCTGAAGCTCATAGCGTGTTACCGACGGACCGCGGCTTACTCCCACGATTTTTGTAATTACGCCGAAGCTCTTGAGCGTTTCCACAAGCGTTTCGGAGTTTCGCTTTATCTCCGCGTCGATATCGGTCTGGGCAAGCTTTTTCTCTATCGGATTGAGCAGGGTCATCGGCGGAAGCGTATAGACATCACTGAGCTTTATCTGTGAATTATTGTCGGTAGCTGCCGTCTGCGGCGGCTGCTTTACAGCATCAGCGGCAGGCACCTGCGTCACGGCAGGCTTTGCTTCCTGCTTTTGTATCTGCGGTATTTTGCCGGACATAGGAACAGGCTCGCTCTGAAAAACATCGTCTATATCAAACGGAAGCTCCGCTTCGTCCGAGGTGGAAACATCGGAGGCAGGGATATCCACAATCTCCTTTACCGGCTGTACGGTATCCGGCTCTGCATTGAAGCGGTTTATCGCGTCTATAATGGGCACAAGCTCGCCGTCGGTTTCTTCGAGAGGGTCGCGCTGCTCGGCTTCTGCCTTTTCGATAACATCCTTGTTTTTCTGCATTATGAAATCTTGCAGGGCTTTCATGTACTCGCGGCTGTCATCGCTCTGTTCCTGAAGGATATTCGGAGGCTCAGGCTTCTTCTCCTCTTCCTTAGGCAGGGTCTTTCCGGCGGCGTCGGGTGTTATGTCGGCTCTAGCCGCCTGAACATCCTCGTCCACGCTGTGAGCAATGCGGCTGAGGCGCTCGGCGTTCTCGCGGCTTTCTATTTCCTTATCTATCTCCGCAAGAATACGATCCTCTTCCATGCGGCGGAACTCCTCTTCGGCGATGGCACGCTCTTCGGCGCGGCGCTTATGGTGCTCGACCGCCTTATCTTTCGTCTTTTTTATCGGGTCGGACAGACGATGAACAAAATCCGCAACCGTGATTTTTGAAACGACAAAGAAATACACCAGTGCCAACAGTATTATACAGATAATCGCACCCAGCTTGCCGAGAAGCAGCAGCGGAACTCCCAGAACAAGTGCCAGCACGCCTCCGCCGCGGAACTCCGCGCCGTCAGTGTAAAGATCGGCAAAGAATTTGCCGAAGCTCTCCGAATCCGGAGAACCGGCAACAAAAATCTGCACCGCAGCGCTGACCATTATAGCGAGAGCAGACAGGCTTATAACGGAATTGCGTATGCGCTTTCCCGTGCAGTCTGACGATGTGAGCACCGCGATATACACCATAGATGGTCCGATGACAAATGCGGAATATCCGAACAGACCATGCATAACATTGAAAAGCACATGCCAGCCCTCGCCCTTGCTGCCGGGAATGACCGCGCAGATAGTCAGCAGTATTCCCACCACAAACAGCACGACAGAAGCGATGTGCCTGTCGCGCTTAGCTTTGGCAAGAGCCTCTTCGCGAATTCTTGCCTTTTCCTCTTCGATCGCCTTTTTGGAGCGTGCAGAAGAACTCCTTGTTGCGCCTCTGCCGGTTTTTGTATCCTTAGAAAGATTATTCTTTTCAGCCATTACGTCCAAACATCCTTTTCATTTATTAATCAGGAGAAAAAATCTATCAGCCTGTTTCCTGTGATGTGTTCCCAAAGTCCTGCCGCAATGCAGGCAGCGCCTATTATCATGGTGTATACCCCGAACACCTTATAGCGGTCCTTTTTAAGCAGCCATGAAACAAGCTTTATCGCCAGAAATCCGACAACCGCGGATACGACAAAGCCAATGCCCAAAGCCGCCCAATCAAGCTGCATATCAGAGGAAATCGCCTCGCCCAGCTCCAGCACGCTTCCGCCGAGAATAGCGGGAATACCGAGAATGAACGAGTATGTTACTGCGGTCTGCTTATCAAGTCCGCAGAACAGTCCGGCGGCAGTCGTAGAGCCGGAGCGCGATACTCCCGGGAACAGTGCGACGCACTGAAACAGTCCGACAGTTACAGAATCCTTTACCGTCATGTCCTCGCCCTTTTTCACTCCGTTAGTGCACTTAGCGGAAAGGAACAAAAGCAGCGTGGTGAACAAAAAGGCTACGCCCTCAAACACGATATCACCATCGCCCTGCCTTGAAGTAAAGAAATCCTCGAACAAATACACCGGAACAAGTATCGCGGTCGCAAAAATCACCATGAACATCATCCTGCGTGTTCCGTTCATTTCTTTCCATGAGAATTTGCCGGTAAAAACATCCCTCAGTGTAAGGAAGAATTCCTTTATCATCCCGAAAATGGTTTCACGGAAAGCGACAAACACAGCCGCCAGCGTACCCAGATGAAGTACTATCGAAAGTATCAGCGCTGCCTCGCCGTCTATTCCCGTAACGTGCTGAAGCACCGAAAGGTGCCCGGAGCTTGATACGGGCAGAAATTCAGTCAGACCCTGAACGATCGCCTGAACAACAACAATTATGTAATCCATATGTTTCTCCTTTTATGTACCCCGCCGAAGCGGGTCAGATTATATTAAGATAATCGGCAGGATTGGTAGAAAACAGCCTGTTAAGCCGTTTCTCGCCGTTGTACATATAATACTCGGCAAAGCCGCTGCCGCACTGCTCGGTCGTAAAATCATAGGTCGGCGGCTGGGCAAACACATCTGCAAGGCTGACAACTGTGTACATCATAGCTCATCGCCCCTGTCCGAGGTTTTTACAGTTGCACTTGCAGCGGAGACTTTTGTTTCGGATGTCGCTCCGGTTTTGCGCGGGCGCTTCTTTCTTGCGGATGCGGCAGGCTTTTTCCCTTTCTCGGGATGTGCGCATTCGGTATCGGCGCCCTCCTCTATAAGGCTGTACAGGCACTCCACTGCGTCGGCAAGTCCGCCAAGGCGGTCGATAAGCCCCTCTTTCACCGCGGTTTCGCCGTTTACGACAGAACCGACATCCATCACAAGCTCATCCTTTTCCATCATCAGCTCTTTAAAGCGCTTTGGCGAGATACGACTGTTGTCGGTTACAAAGCGCGTGATGCGCTCCTGCATCTTTTCAAAGTAGGACATCGTCTGCGGCACGCCCAGCACCATGCCATTCATCCTGACCGGATGTATCGTCATGGTTGCGGACGGCACGATAAAGCTCACCTTTGCGCTTACCGCAAGCGGCACGCCGATAGAATGTCCGCCTCCCACCACTATCGAAACAGTGGGCTTGGACATACCGGCTATAAGCTCTGAGATGGCAAGCCCTGCCTCTACATCTCCGCCAACGGTATTAAGCACTATCAGAAGCCCTTCGATTGTTCTGTCCTGCTCGATTGCAACCAGCGCAGGCATTATATGCTCGTACTTTGTCGTCTTGTTCTGCGGAGGAAGTATATAGTGCCCCTCTATCTGACCTATGATGTTAAGGCAGTGTATATTATGCCGCGCATTGGCAGAGGCGATTATACCGTTATCATCCTGCTGTGACTGCTGCTCTTCAACCGAGTCTTTGTTATCCTCGCTCATTTGTATCACCCTTTCATCAGCTTTATACACATTATTATTTCGTCAAAGGGTGAAGTTATGCAGACACGGACAAATTATATCACTGCTGCAACAAATTTAATCTCTTATATGATTCTGTGCGAGGATATGTAATCGTATAATAAAACTCTATCAGTTTATTATAACACATTATCATAATTATTTCAAATATTTTTTGACGATTTTTCTGCAACTTTCAAAAATATTTGCCGCTTTATCATAACGTCCATTATACAAGCATATATTTCAGTGAAAGAGCCATACGAGCCTTTATATGAACAGGAGGAATTATTAATGGAAGAACTGCACAACAGCAAAAATACTACCATCAGCTTAAGCGAAGTCATATTCGACGGTCAGGCTGAACAGGGAGTTGAGCTTGACTATGTACTGCCCGACTATTACCCGGAAATCTTCAAGATACTAAGCTGCCGCCTTACCCCCAGAATAATGTCATACAGCCTGCTTGGGGACAGCAAAATGTCTATCGAAGGCAACGTGGACATCAGGGTGATGTACCTCGCAGAGGGCAGCGACGATATTCACTGCATCGAGCAGCACTATACATACTCAAAAACAACAGATATCGGCAAGAGCGCAATCCAGGACGAAAACGATGTTTCGATAAGGCTTGTTCCGCGACCCGACTACTGCAACTGCCGCGCGGTGAGCGGCCGCCGCATTGATGTGCGCGGCGCTGTCAGCACAAAGATAACCATTACCGCTCAGAAGAGCTATTCACTTCCCACCATGCCGAAGAATATCCAGCTGAAGAACAAGGAAACCGAGTGTATAACAAAAACTGCCGTTTCAAAGCAGTTTTCCGTGCGCGAGGAGATCGAAACAGGCGCCAAGGGAATAGCATATCTGATACGCTGCTCTGCTGCGCCAAAGGTAAGCGATATCCGCATTATCTCGGATAAGGCGGTAGTAAAGGGCACGATCACTGTCAATGCCGCATACGGCATCTACGAAGCCGACAAGCAGGGCAGCTCTGCGATAGAACGCATGAGTGCGGATATCCCATTCAGCCAGATACTGGATATTGAAAGCATCGACGACAGCTTCGCCGGCTATGCGGATATTGATATCCTTGACTGTGAGCTGCTGTGCAGCAGAGAAAGCGGCATAGTCAACTGCAATATACTCGGAGTGTGCAGAGTCGTCTGCTCCAAACAGCAGACTGTTATGGTTCCTATCGACGCATATTCGACAGAGCACGAAACCGAGTTCTCTCTCGGAAATATCAGGCTTACGCACTCACTCAACCGCTTAAGCAAGCAGCTTTCGCTGAAAACAGAGCTAAGCAGTGACAGCGCAGAGATATCAAGCGTTCTGGACTGCTGTACCGATATTATTAATCCCGTGTGCCGACCTGCCGGAAGCAGCGAGCTGTGCCTTAGCGGAATGCTGTGTACAAAAGCACTTTGCCGCACCACCGAAAACACTGTCTGCAATATTGAAAAGCAGGAAAGCTTTGAATTCAGTATTCCATCGGACAATATCTCAGAGGATACAGCAGTTTCGTTCAATGCGATGTGCACCGATACCGATTATTCCATAAAATCGGACGGCGGTCTTGAAATAATCTCCAAGATAGATTTTGACGCAGCAGTAAGCGGATGTGAAAACATTCCCGTCATAGAAAAAATCACTGTACACGAGGACCGTCCGATAGCGCGCGACAATAAGTACGCCCTTAAGATATGCTACGCAAACGGCGACGATAACTGCTGGAGCATAGCAAAACGCTACAACACCTCAATCGATTCCATCAAAGACGAAAACGAGATAACCGATGAGGATATGCTGCTTACGGGAATGATAATTATCCCTGCCAAGTAAAAGGAGGATGAATATGAACAACTCAATCTACTCGGATATCGCTCGCCGCACAGGCGGAAATATCTATCTCGGGATAGTCGGCCCTGTCCGCTCGGGAAAATCCACCTTCATCAGCAAGATGATGAACACGCTTATCATACCGAATATCGAGGATGATTTCCGCAGAGAACGCGCTAACGATGAGCTTCCCCAGTCCTCCGCAGGAAAAACCATCATGACGACAGAACCGAAGTTCGTCCCCGAAGAGGCAGTTTCTATCAAGCTAGAGGACGGGATACAAATGAATGTCCGCCTTATCGACTGCGTAGGATATATAGTGCCCAGCGCTATCGGCTACATTGAAAACGAAGCTCCGCGCATGGTGGCAACTCCGTGGTTCGATGAGGAGATTCCTTTCAACATGGCAGCAGAGGTCGGAACACGCAAGGTCATCACCGAGCATTCAACAATAGGCATCGTCATCACAACCGACGGCAGCATCACTGATATCCCTCGTTCAGAGTATGAGGCTGCGGAAGAACGCATCATCTCCGAGCTTCAGGAGATAAACAAGCC
>JBJESD010000009.1:0-70131 GCA_051882595.1 Oscillospiraceae bacterium
GCGGTACCATAATTGTTAACTGTCAACTGTTAACTGTTAATTAGTCAACTTCCGACTTAGCGTTTTGATTATTGTACCATATCAATCAGAAAAAGTCAATGCAAAACACAAAGTCACCCTTGATACACCTCGTATCAAGAGTGACTGTGCAATTATGCCGCTTATCCGCCAAATGTCGTTATCGTGCCGTCGGGATTCTTTATGCTTAAGCTGAGATAATTCTCCGTATCCAGTATGATATCGCTGTCAGCGTATACGCCCAACGGGGTTATTCCCTGCGATACGTCATATACGGCGGCTCTGTAACCTCCTATCTCCGAATCATAGTAACCTACCACCAGATAGTATGTGGGATATCGTCCGAAAAGCTCCGCAGACGAGCCGATATTAAAGTTGTAATCTCCCTGTGCAACCAGTCTGCTCTCGACAAGCTGTGTGCCGTTATACACCTCAAGCATGATTCCGTTGTCGTCGGTATACAGCATATACAGCGCATTGCCCGATAATACCTCCGGATCATCCCACTCGTCTGTAATGAGCGTATAGCTGCCGTTTTCATAGCAGAAAAGCTCGTGATTATTTATCCACTGCGATTGATTGCTGCCCATGGTGCGCATTGCATAATAGTGCTCTGACCCCGGAATGACAAACAGCTTTACAGAGAGATCAAACCAGCCGTATTCGCTCGAATGTACCTTTGTTCTGACGCTGTCCGCGAATTCCGTCGTAAGTCCGTCCACCGAGAAAACGCTCATATCAAAGCAGTAATGCTCGTCGCTCCATGTAAGACTGCCGTTTTCTCCGATATCGAAATCGAAGCTGAACCACTTAATCTGAGAGGGGTCGGCAGAATTCATCATCTTAAGGAATGTCACATTATGCGGTGCGCTTCTTGTGCTTGAGTTGTACAGCTTCGCCTTGTACATTCCGCCCCAATCGACGCTTCTGTCGGGAGTGCGCACCCAGCGCGTTCCGCTCTCATCCGTGAAGCCGATGTCGAACAGGCTTTCGATGTCGACCGTACCGCTTTCGCTTAGCTGCGCGCACAGGTCGATAAGCCCGAGGTATCCGCGCTCGCCCTCGCCTACGTCGTAGCCCTCCGCCTGACGCAAGCGTGTATACAGCTTTCCGTCCGCAAGTTCAAGCTCTGCGCCGCTCTTGACGTTCTCAAAGCTCTGGACGTTCTCAAAATAGTACATCTGCTGTCTGTTATGCGCAGGAACAAACCACACGCGTGATTCTCCCAGCATATAATATCCGCTGTCGTCCTTGTAAAATCCGATACACGGGTCGGAATAGCTGAAAAGCTCGGTGTTGTACAGATTGATATCAAGGCTCTCCCTGCCGCTCTGCCACTCGCCGAAGAATATATCGATACAAATACCGAGGTCATACTGCTGCGCCTTGCCGAAATCGGGAGTTATTGTCATATCCTCGGCTGAAACAGTGTGATTTTTGAGCGTCAGCGTTTGGAAATCAAACTCCGCGTGCACCAGACCCTCGTCTTTAGCAACATACGAGAAGACATTGGTGTCCTTCGCAGCAGACATCGCCCTGTCATACTGCACATAAATGATATCTGCCAGCCTGAGTCCGCCGGTGCTTTCGTCGTATACATAAAGCGAAGCGGTATTTCCGCACCTTACCGCGGCGATGGTGCCATCCTTAAGGCGCAGCTCGTTAAGCGCGAACATAGTTTCATCCGAGCCGCAGCCGTTGAGCATTTCGGGACTGCGCACGGTCTCTCTGTGCACCAGCCTGCCTGTCTCGCGCTCCACCAGCCTTAGTTCCGCGTCAAGCACGCTGTTTGTATAGCCGCTTACAAACCAGCAAAGCCGCAGCGTGTACTCATCGGTAAACTTCAGAATATGGTCATAATTGAAGATGTTTCCATTATAACTTCTTTCAACAACGGCGTCAAAATCTACCACGCCGTTTTCGTCGCAAGGCACAGAGTAGAACACCCTGAAATCCGCGCCGTTATCCAAAGTCCAGTTGGAAACAGTATCAATGCGGTGCAGGAAATACCGCTCCCTGCTGCCGTCGGTATACGGCAGGCAAATTCTTGCATTCCACTCGAGCAGACCGATATGGGATTCCACACAGTACGGCAGAATGCTGCTTGGTCCGTTATAGCTCCAGTGAACGCCCTCGCTGTCCACAAAGCCGTCGCTGATAAGCCCGTCAAGCAGCTCGTCAAAGTTGCCGCCCATATAGTCCGCCAGCCTTTTTCTGCCCATGTAGTTAAGGCTGCCCTGCATTGATGATGACGTCCTTGATTTGTTCTTGTATACCGCGCTGTAATCCTTTCTCATCGGATATCCGCTGCCATCGGTCGTGTATGAGTACATGGTACCGGTTTCGTCATAGGGGATGAACAGCTCATTAAGCTTTCCGCCAAGCCGCCTTATCAGGACAACGCCCTTATACGTCTTTCCGCATAAGCAGTCCTCATAATTTCCCGAGTTATAGTCAAGCGTCAGGGCGTTGCCGCTGTCCGTCTGCCATTCGCCTATGAAATACTGCTCGTAAGCAGTGAAATCAATATCGGTTATGCCATCATCAAAGGCGCGTGTGATGTCGCTGTCAATATCATACGAAACAACGCCCATCGAGTTGCACTTTTCCCTGCTTGTAAGCGCGTAGCTTCCGTTGTGCAGCTCTATACTGCACAAAAAGGTCTGCCGCACCAAATCGCCGCCTGCAAAGTAAGCGTCATATGCCGCTTGTGAAGCATAACCCACAACCAGCTGAACGCTGTTATCATCAAGGTGCTTGACCCACGGGCTTTCGTCAACCAGATTGGACACACGATATATCCACTTGTCGCCGTTTTCATCGGTAAAGTCCGATAACGCCTCATTAATCACATCGGCTGAGTTTCCGCCAAGCGTGTTTGCTATCAGAGCCAAGCCCATGCCGTTTGCATAGCCGCCGCTGCTAAAATCGGTGATTACTCTGTAATCGTAGTCGGCAAGATATCTTGTATATCCCCGGTTTCTGCTCAGGGTGAGGTCTGCCCTCTCGTCATAGCACTCCACATAGTAGCGATACATCATTTCCGTGTTTGATTCCGGGATAAAGCAAAGCTCCGCGGCTACCTCGTTGTAATAGCCCAGACAGAAGCCATCCTCCAGCGCGAAGCAGACAGGCTGCTGTGCAAAGGCAGGCTCGCAGTAGGACAGGAAAAGCTCGTTTTCGTCGGAGTTCCACTTGCAGCAGAAATACTTCTCAAACACCGCGAAGTCAAAGCCCATGTCAGACATTCCCTCGGGGATAAGCTGCGCCGTATCTGCGTCCATATTGTAGGCGCTTCTTACCCACAGCAGATTTACCATCGCAGGAGAGGTCACCATAACTTCACCGTAATAGCCTACCTCGACAGCGTCGCCCGGTGCGAAGCGCTCGTCTGTGCCGAGAACGATACTATATACCTCGCCGGAATTGCCTTTCACCAGATATCTGCCACTGTCGGCGTCGGTGACATTGCCGTCATATTCGGACAGCACCGTTGCGATAAACGACGACGGAGTATACTGACAGAACCAAGAAAATAGCTCGCTGTAAGCTCCCTCTTCAAGCTCAAAATAGGCGGTTGTCTGAGATTCACAGTCGGTGACGCCATAGTAATATCTGCCGTCCTGTCCCTTGTATGCGCAAAGGATATCCTCGGCGTCTGCCGCTTTGCCCTTGCGGTGACAGCGCAGCTCGGCTTTTTCGCTCTTTTCAAGCTCGCGGCTGTCATCGTAGAACGGCTCCTGCGAAGCCGACTTAAGTATCTGCGCAAGCTTTTCGGTCATCTGCGCTTCAAGCTGCATTTCGGGCAGACCGCATTTTATCACAAGCTTGTCATAGTTCCCTGCGGCAAACGGTTCGGCGGAGACAGGGTGAAGCATCGCGGTGTTGCAGATAAAGCCTGCCAGTATCTCCGTCACATCCTCAAGCTGACAGCCGTTTGCGCTTATCCTGCAAAGCCCGTTAAGTCCCTCATGCGTCCAGTCAAATTCGGCGCAGTAAGCGGCAACTCCGCCCTCTGTAACTCCGCCAATGCGGACATCCGCGTTCGCTTTGCCAAAGGCGTGCGAATCGTTCCATCTGAGATAAGAGCCCGAGGTCTCCTCCGACGGGAGATACGCCTTGCCCGAGGCAGTGCGGGCATAAGCGAAGTTTGCTCCGCTTTCATTGCCTACGTTTATGCGTATCATAGCCGAGCCGTTTGAATAGCAGAGCGTCATCTGCCTGCCAATTTCGGCAGCACCGGGCATTGTGCTGTTGTTCCATGTGCTGTTCCAGTGTGAGCGCTCCTTGTCGAGCACATAACCGTTATTCAGCAGATTTTCGTTGACGAGGTATGCGTTAAGCCCCGAGAACTCCCCAATAAATGAGAATATCTCGTCCTCGGTCAGGTCGCTGACAGGTCCTGCGATCGAAACGTTGGCGCCTGTTTCTATCAGAAGCTGCGGCGGAGTGAAAACAAGCCTGCCCTCGCGGTAGGTTTCGCTGAAGCTTATCACGCCATCCTCGGTTTCGGGCACATCATACTCGGCGGTTTCGTCGGTTTCCTCCGTCGTCTGCGATATCTCCTGCGTAGGAGTGCTCTGGGAAAGCAGACCCAGTCCTCCGCCGAAGCGAATGCCTGCCCCAATCGCAAGCACTATCGCCGCTGCTGCGCCAATGCCGATATACATTCCCCTGCGGCTTTTTGGGCCGCCTGAAAGCTTTGTCACGCTTGTCGGGCGCGAGCCGTCGTTTTCAAACTGCTCAAGCTCTGCCTGCTTGTGCGTATTCTTTGCAAGAGTCTGCGCAGTTTCGTTGATGTATTTTTCATCCAGCTTTGAAATAGCCTCATCCCACTTTTCTCTCATACCTCGACACCCCTTTCGTTAAGATACTGCCTTAATGCCTCTCTGGTGCGCGACAGCCTTGTTTTGACGGCGCTCTCGCTTATTCCCAATCCGCGTGCGGTATCAGCAACCGACATATTGAAATAATACCGCGACACGAACACCTCGCGGTTTTTCCTGCTCGTCTTTGAAAGAAAATCGTTTATGTAGCCGACAAGCAGGCTGCCGTCAAGCCTGCTTTCAACAGTTGCTTTATCCGGTATTATCTCGGCAAGCTCGTTGTATTGCTCATCATAGCTTCTGCGGCGCAGCCTGTCGTATGCCGTCAGCGCAGTATTGCGCACTATCATGCAAAGATATCCGCACAACGACTCGGGATTCTTCGGCGGAATGGCATTCCACAGCTTCATATAGCTGCTGCTGACGCACTCCTCTGCGTCCTCGTTATTTGAGAGTATTCCATACGCTATTTTGGAGCATAGCCTGCCGTATTTCGTCTGAGTTTCGGCTATTGCCTGCTCTGAGCGCGAAAAGAATAGCTCGATGATTTTTTTATCATCCATCATAATCCCTCCCTCGTACCATAAGACCATATCAGGGAAATAAAGGTTACATCCGAAAAATATATTTCTATGTAAGGCTGTCGGTAACAGTATAAAAAGACCGCCCTTGATGTCGTCAAAAGCGGTCGTGAGGTTATTTCACAATTTGGTTTTTTCCGTTTTTCTTGCCGTAGTACAGCTTTTTGTCAACAGCGGATATCAGCGCGTCGCGGTCGTCAAAGCCGGTAATTTCGCAGAAGCCGAACGTCATTGTAACGTTTATCAGGTCACTGTCGCTGCTTACCCGTTCATCGCGGATATCCTGATGTATCTTCTCAAGTCTGGAATAGCATTCCTCGGCGCTGCCGTGAAGTATGACAAGTATCTCCTCTCCGCCCCAGCGGCAGGCGATATCATCCCACTGTATTCCGCCTGTAATGATGGATGAAACAGTCTTCAGCACAAGGTCGCCTGCATCATGTCCGTAGGTGTCATTGACTTTTTTGAAGTCGTCGATGTCTCCCAGCGCGATGCAGCAGGGCTCACAGCCCGTCTCCAGCTTATCAAAAATCGGCTTGATGCTGCGGCGGTTGTATAAGCCTGTCAGCTCATCATGAGTAGCCGTGTATTCAAGGCGTCTGTTTGTGTCGTTAAGGCTCTGCACAAGGCAATATATCTCAACTGCGAACAAAAGAGAGAATGCAACAAGCATAAACGCGACAAAAATGAGGTTAATCATCCTCAGAAACTCGGTCTCATTATAGGTGAGCGGAAAATATGGGAACATCGGCAGCTCGTGCAGCATTATGAATGAGGACGCGACAGCCGCCGAGGAACATACCACCATCGCGGAAAAGGTTATCAAAAACCGCTCCACCGTACAGGTAAAAAACAGCACATATACCGCCATAGGGATGGTGATCAGGATGTACAGATGAAAAGAGACATTATTCCCCAGCAGCAGCGTACACACAAACGAGTGCAACAGGATCTCGGAATAGAAAACGATCACCCAGCCATAATTCATTACGCCTTTATTATTAACGCTGCATATTGCGCCGATGATATATGTGAGAACACTCAGGATATTAATATACACCAACGGCATTATTCTCATCGAGAGAAAAATAAACAGAAAGCTAAGATGTACTATACCGCCCACAACAAACATAAATCTGTATTTTATGGAAGACGGGATGTTTATTGGTTTATTATTACCGGTCATATACGCTCCTATCGAATACGAGTATATGGTTTACTAAATGCAGTATAGCACAAAATGTCGGCGAATGCAATATCTAATCACAACACTTTGTGAAAAATGTCAAAAAAAAAACGATCATTTATAATATATGCCGAAGTTATCTTTTTGTTATGCAACAAGCAAATAAGGTCAGCCTGCGGAAATACTTGTTCAAAGCAAGCTGTGAAACGGTTCGCGGCAGTAGCACATCACTTTTTGGCAATTGTTTGCGCGCAGTATCCCCATGAAATATTTTTGTAAAACCTATTGACAAATCATTATCGACATGGTATAATTAAATAGTCAGAAATCAATAACGATTACTGTTATTAAATGAAAATTATCAGGAGGCTTATAAAATGGCTAAATATGTATGTCCCGTTTGCGGTTATGTTCACGAGGGCGACTCCGCTCCCGAAAAGTGCCCCCAGTGCGGCGTTCCCGGCAGCAAGTTCACAGTAATGGAGAGCAGCGACAAGCTTGTATTTGCTGACGAGCACAAGATCGGCGTTGCTGCCGCAGTTACAGATCCCGAGATCATCGAGGGTCTTAAGGCAAACTTCGCAGGCGAATGCACAGAGGTAGGTATGTACCTTGCTATGGCAAGAGCTGCCCACAGAGAGGGCTACCCCGAGGTTGGTCTTTACTACGAAAAGGCTGCATGGGAAGAGGCAGAGCACGCAGCAAAGTTTGCAGAGCTTCTGGGCGAGGTTGTATCCGCTTCCACAAAGGAGAACCTCACAAAGAGAGTTGCAGCAGAACACGGCGCAACCGAGGGCAAGCTTAAGCTTGCAAAGAGAGCAAAGGAGCTCAACCTCGACGCTATCCACGACACAGTACATGAGATGGCTAAGGACGAGGCAAGACACGGCAAGGCTTTCGAGGGTCTGCTGAACAGATATTTCAAGTAAGATCTGAGCATACTAATTCTGCGAAAGGAGAAATTGACCATGGAAAAGCACGTTTGTCCCTGCGGATATGTATATGACCCGGCAGTAGGCGACCCAAATGGCGGTATCGCTCCCGGCACCAAGTGGGAGGATATCCCTGAGGATTGGGTTTGCCCGGTCTGCGGTCTGGGTAAGGACGCATTTGAGGTTGAGTGATTAACCGAATAAGCAATAAGAGAGGGCGGTTTCCGTTGGGAGACCGCCCTTTTTTGCTAACAGAAAGGAGCGAGAATGATCCCGCCCCATAAAATGAATTATCGGTTCTTGTAACCATCAATAGCATTATTTATATTTTCCATTTTTCCATCTCCATAATTATTATGATACCATTCTTTTTCTTCATCAGACAGCTTATCCCAATTACTTCCGCCGTAGGGCGCAGTTACTTTATTCTGCATTCCTGTAACTATTACCAAAACAACCGCAAAAACAATTATCGAAGCAATCAATGAAACGAAAGCTTTTTGAGGTGGAATTTTAGAATTATCTTCAGTTGCAAAACAAATCGGAGCGTTTACAAGCCACAGTCCGATACACAAATAAATTATGGGACCTACACAAGCAGAAATGAATATTGAAATATATGAATAAATGGATATTGGCTTATATGTAAATGCTTGCATAATGTTACAAACTAATAGCAGCACAGCAGGAAGCCAGAACAGCTTTTTTGTCTTAGCCTGTTTAGCTTCATACCATGGCACACTATGAATAACGGCTATATAAACCATCAACATCACACCAATAATCCGGATAACATACGATATAGAAACACCCGGAAACGGCATAAGCGAGGAAATACAATCAAAAGCAAGTGCCACTATACATATTTTGTCTTTCTTGCCTTTAATCAGTGCAACTGCCAACACTATTTCAATTATATACGTGAAAAGAAACCAAAACAAATTGCAAATCGCAATAACATCACCCAAAATGCCGCCTAAGCTGCGAAGTATTTGTGCAACAGAAATTACTACACCGATAATAAGCAATATTGCGGCAATTATTGAAGAAATTCTCTCTTTATTATTAACCATAATACACCTCCGTAAGATTTGCAAGCATACGCTGTTTTCACCGGAAAAGCGTTGCAGGATTTGTATATGACCATTATAAATATTCACATATATAATGTCAATAGTTTTTTTGGCAAATTCGTCATATTAACCGAAAATTCGCTGAACAGCAATAAGTAAATATAGATTCCTTGCAAGCCGCCATTACTATGCTTAATTCCGCCGAACTGCTCCGCACTGCCGCCTTCCACCGCGTTATGCTATTGACAGCGCCCCTCTCTTCTGCTATAATAATCTCAACAAACGCTGCGCTTTTGCAGATAATACGGCGGACATTGCCGCCACATCACATACCGAGGAGAAAACAACATGACCGCACAAACACCGCCTATGGGCTGGAACAGCTGGGACTGCTATGGTCCGGCAGTTACCGAGGAAACAGTTCGCGCCAACGCGGATTTTATGGCAAAGAACCTTAAGCAGTACGGTTGGGAATACATCGTCGTTGATATCCAGTGGAGCCAGCCTACCGCCACCAACCACGACTATCACCCTTTCACGGAGCTTTGCATGGATGAATACTCACGTCTTATCCCTGCCCCCAACCGTTTCCCCTCCTCTGCGGACGGAAAGGGCTTTGCTCCCCTTGCGGAATACGTTCACTCGCTTGGCTTGAAATTCGGCATACATATCATGCGCGGTATCCCCCGTCAGGCTGTTCACCGCAACACGGCTATCAAGGGCAGCAGCAAGACCGCGCGGCAGATAGCAAAAACCTCCTCCATCTGCCAATGGAACACCGATATGTACGGCGTTGACGCCGAAAAGGAGGGCGCACGCGAGTACTACGACAGCCTGTTTGAGCTTTACGCTTCGTGGGGCGTTGACTTCATCAAGATAGACGATATCTGCCGCGAGCTTCCGCACGAGGAAAGCGAGCTTGTTATGGTGAGCGAGTCACTGCGCGCCTGCGGCAGGGATATGGTGCTCAGCCTGTCCCCCGGACCCGCGCTTCCCGAAAAAGCCGAGCTTTACAAGCAGACCGCAAATATGTGGCGAATAACCGACGACTTCTGGGACAAGTGGGAGCTTCTGTACAATATGTTCGAGCGCGCGGAAAGATGGTGCGTGCATTCCGGTCCCGGTCACTGGCCGGACTGCGATATGCTGCCCATCGGCGCTATTCTTCAGGACTATTCCCCCGACATCCGCACCAAGTTCACACAGGATGAGCAGATAACCATGATGACGCTCTGGAGCATGATGCGCTCTCCCCTTATCATCGGCGGTGAGATGACAAAGTTCGATGATTTCACCATGAGCCTGCTGACTAACAGCGAGCTTATCGAGCTGCTCAACCGCTCACATTCGGCGCATCCGCTGTTCAGAAAAACGGTTGACGGCAACGAGCAGATAGCTTGGTTTGCTTCTCACAACGACGGAAAAAGCTACTATGTCGCGTTGTTCAATGCCGGTGAAACCGAGTGCCGCATAACCGCACAGCTTCCTTTCTGCGCAGAGTTCACCGCAGCCGACGTGTGGAGCGGCAAAACGCTTGGCAGCGCGTCCGACTCCGTCAGCGCGCAGGTTAAGCCGCACGGAGCGGCTCTTATAAAGCTGACGCGCTGATTATCCGTATAAGCTCCGATAACCGAAAGGATGGGTATTATGGCAATAAAAGACAGTGTTCGCAAGCTGCACTACAATTCGCCTGTTGTGCTGACCTATGCCGCAATATGCGTTGTCATGCTGGGGCTTAATATGCTGACCTCGGGCTGGCTTAACCAAAATCTGCTTGTCTGCTACGGACATCCCAACCTGCTTAATCCGCTGACGTATCTTCGCGGACTTCTGCACGTCTGCGGACACGCCAACTGGGACCACCTGTTCAACAACATGATACTTCTGCTGCTTGTCGGTCCCGCAGTCGAGGAGCGCTACGGCAGCTTTAACCTCACCGTCATGATAATCTGCAACGCCGCTGTTACCTCCATTATCAACGGGCTGTTCTTCTCGACCGGCATTATCGGTGCAAGCGGTGTGGTGTTTATGATGATCATTCTCAGCGCATTCACCAATATGCAAAAGGGCAAGATACCGATAACCCTTATCCTGGTGTCGCTTATGTACCTCGGCAGAGAGGTTTTCGCCGCGCTGGCAAGCCCCAACGACGGAATATCACAGATGGCGCATATCGTCGGCGGTGTAGTTGGTCTGCTGTTCGGCATTTACTACTACAAAATGAAGTTTTCAGGTAAATAAGCACGTCTGCCCGGGAGCGTAACTGCTCTCGGGCAGTTATTCAGCGCGCACGAAATGCTTTTGCTGCAAGGCATGAAGTATTGACAATCACGGTGCAATTGGATATAATATATACAGCCTGTGCAGATGAATTCATCCCCAAAAATACGCTCGTTTCAGCGTTTGTGAAAAGTGAGGTAAACTCTTTTCCCGACCGAAACGACCTACGGAAAAATCAACCATGTAACCATAGATAGAAAGAGGAAAAGCATGAACAAATATTATAAAAAACTGGAGCTGGACAAGGTGCTTGAGCTTCTTGCCCAGCAGACATACAGCGACTCCTGCCGCGAAAAGGCGCTTAAGCTTAAGCCCGAGTTTGACGGCGAGAAAATGCGCGCCGAGCTTCGCAAGACAGACGACGCATTCAGGCTGAGCGCAAAGTACGGCACGCCGCGTTTTCGGAAGATAAAGGACATCACCGGCTCGCTGAAAAGATGCAAAAGCGGCTCTGCCCTCAGCTTCCGTGAGCTGCTGGATACCGCCGAGATACTGCGCGAAACAGGTATGCTGTGCGACTGGTACAGCCAGTGCTCGGGCGTAGAAAACACGCTGGACGAATATTTCAGCGAGCTGTATCCGATAAAAGGTCTTGAGCAGCGCATCTCGGACAGCATCCTTTCCGAAGAGGAGATGGCAGACGGCGCAAGCGCGGAGCTGTCCTCTATCAGAAAAAGGATAATCCGGCAGGGTCTTAACATCCGCGAGCAGCTTGATAAGCTTATAAAGAACAAGAACACGCAGAAATATCTGCAAGAAAACATCGTAACCATGCGCGACGGCAGATATGTTGTGCCCGTGCGCAGCGAATACAAGAACGAGGTCCCCGGTCTGGTGCACGACACCTCGGCTACGGGACAGACCTTCTTCATAGAGCCGATGAGCGTTGTTGACGCAAACAACGAAATTCGCGTGCTTAAGGCGCGCGAGCAGGCTGAGATAGAGCGTATTACGCGTGAGCTGTCCGAGCAGGTCGGCGAAAATGCCGACGCTATCCTCAACAACTTCCGCATAGCCGAAATACTGGAGCTGTACTTTGCCAAAGCAAACCTCGGCGCAAAGATGAAAGGAATTGCCGCAGAAATCTCAAGCGAGCCAAAGGCTGTGCTGCACAACGCGCGTCATCCGCTTATCGACCCCGACTGCGTTGTCCCTATATCCGTTGAGATCGGCGAAAGCTATGACTGCCTTATCATCACCGGTCCCAACACGGGCGGTAAGACGGTAGCCATCAAGACGGTGGGTCTGCTTACACTTATGACCATGTGCGGACTTATGATTCCGGCAGGCGACGGCAGCGTTATCGGCGAATTCGGCTCGATTTATGTTGATATAGGTGATGAGCAGAGCATCGAGCAGAGCCTTTCGACGTTCTCCTCGCACATGACTAACGTAATCAGCATTCTTAACAAGGCGGACGAACGCTCCCTCGTGCTGATAGACGAGCTTGGAAGCGGCACCGACCCCGTAGAGGGCGCGGCTCTCGCAGTGTCTATTCTTTCCACACTTAAGGAAATCTGCGCAAAGGTGGTCGCCACAACGCACTATCAGGAGGTAAAGATGTTCGCCCTCGAAACGCAGGGCGTGGAGAATGCCTGCTGTGAATTCGATGTAAATACGCTTAAGCCTACCTACCGCGTTATCGTGGGCGTTCCCGGAAAATCCAATGCGTTTGCGATATCCTCAAAGCTTGGAATGCCCGACTATGTGATAAGTCATGCGCAGGAGCTTGTCAGCGCCGAAAACAAACGCTTTGAGCAGGTCGTGGACGCTCTCGAAAAATCACGGCAGGAGCTGGAACAGCTTAAGGAGAGCGTAGCAATATCCGAGCGCAACGCAAAAATGACCGAGAGCGAGCTTAAGCAGAAGCTTTCCGAGCTTGAAGCGCAAAAGGAAAAGGAGCTTGAAAACGCACGTCAGCGCGCAATGAGCATAATCGAGGAAACGCGTATGCGCTCCAACATCCTGCTTAACGAGCTTGACGACCTCAAGAAGATAAAGGATAAGGAAGAATTCCGTCAGAAATACGGCGCGGCTAAGGGAAAGGTCGGCAGCACCCTTAACAAAATGCACGATGAAGCCAACCCCGTTATGCAGCGCAAAAGCGAGGAATATGTTCTGCCAAGACCTCTTAAGGCAGGCGACAGCGTAATGCTTGCCGATACCAAAAAAGAGGGCACGCTGCTTACCGTTCCCAATATGTCCGGCGTATGCTTTGTGCAGGTCGGAATGATGAAAATCAAGACAAATCAGAAGAACCTGCGCCTTATCGAGAACACCAAAAAGCAGCCCTCACCCTCCGTCGGCGGCAAGGTCAAAAAGCAGGTAAAATCCAATATGGAGCGCAAGGGCACGCTGGAGCTGGATATCCGCGGCATGATGGGCGACGAGGGCGTTATGGAGGTAGAGCGCTTTATCGACAGCTCTGTTCTCGGCGGAATACACACCGTGACAATCATCCACGGCAAGGGCACCGGCGCACTGAGAGCCGCAGTGCATCAGGCGCTGAAAACCAATCCCTCGGTAAAAAGCTATCGGCTCGGTGCATACGGCGAGGGCGAGGCAGGCGTTACCGTGGTCGAGCTGAAATAACGCCCTGCACGGTAGGTCTTGCGGCAGTCAAGCTTTCGCAGAGCGCCGAAAACAGCGGCAAGCGCATAGCTATGGTGCTGACCGATACGGGAGAACGCTATCTCTCCTCTGAGATGTTTTCGTAGGGCAGTGTCACATCATATAGCTGATTTTTAGAAAGGGCTGTACAGTTGATTTCAGAGCGGTTTTCTGCTATAATGATATTTACGCAATATGATATTAGAAATACAATGCCGAAAAATATCAGCCAGACAAATCGGAAGTTGTCAATAAAAAATGGGGGAGAATCAATGCGAACAGAAAATGTTGAGCTTACAGTCTTATGTTTAATTCATAAAGATGGAGAATACCTATTACAGAATAGGATAAAAAATGATTGGAAAGGGTTTACACTTCCCGGAGGGCATATTGAAACAGGAGAGTCTATCGTTGATGCAGTTATAAGGGAGATAAAAGAAGAAACAGGTCTGACTATAATAAACCCTCACTTATGCGGTGTTAAACAATTTCCAATAGAAGGCGGCAGATATATTGTGTTCCTTTTCGAAACTAATCAGTTTGAAGGGGAGTTAAGAAGCTCAAAAGAGGGCAAAATGTATTGGATTAAAAAAGCCGAATTGTCAACATTAAATCTTGTGAATGATTTTTATGATTTACTAAATGTAATGCTTGATGATAATTTGTCTGAGTTCCAATACATAATCGATGGAGAGGAATGGAGAATTGTAAAGAAATAAACAACCTCCAATTTGTATAGGAGTTTTTAGCGCTCCCTTATAAAAATTTAATTTATCAACCATATGTTGTGACATAGCCAAAAGATAGGACAGGCTAAAATATCGGTCTGTCCTATTTTGGAAATATATCAACAAACTTATAAGGCGACATCGCCTTTCGGAATAAATCATTAAAAGGACGCTGCTATGAAAAGAATAGTAACAATACAGGATTTTTCCTGCGTGGGAAAATGCTCGCTGACCTCTGCCCTGCCGGTAATATCCGCGACAGGTGTTGAGGCGTGCGGTATTCCCACTGCGCTGCTGTCAAACCACACGGGCTTTCCCTCGTTCTACCTGCACGACCTGACTGAGGAGCTTGTCCCGATAGGCAGACAGCTTAAGCATGAGAACATCGCATTTGACGCCATATACACGGGATATATCGCTTCCGTTCATCAGATGGAGCTTATATCGGACTTTATCGACAATTTCGGCAAGGACGCCGTTATCTTCGTTGACCCCGTGATAGGCGACAACGGCAGGATATACCCGGCGCTCTCCCCCGAGCATCCGCAGCATATGCTACGGCTGTGCAAAAAAGCCGATATACTTGCGCCAAATCTTACCGAAGCCTGCCTGCTTACCGGCAAGGAATACCGCCGCGACCTCCCCTTAAGTGATGTCAAGGATATGCTGCTGCGTCTGTATGACCTGTGCGGCGGCTTCGCCGTTATCACAAGCGTTCAGGACGGCGAAAAGCAGGGCGCGGTCGGCTTCGACGGAAAGGAATTCTGCAGCTTTTTCATGCCCGGTCTTGATGTATCCTGCTCGGGCACGGGAGATATACTGTCCGCAGCTTTAATCGGCGCAGTAATGCGCGGCGCGGACTATAAGACTGCGCTGGATATTGCGGCAGGCTTCACCTACGAGGCGGTAAGGCTTACAGCCTGCGACCCAAACCGCCGCTTTTACGGAGTGCAGTTCGAGCCTGCGCTCGGATACCTGATAAACCGCATTTCGGAACTTACCGACAGGAAGTGATATAATGTCAATTAAGCTTGGCAGACTTCAGAAAGCGATACTGTATCTTATCGCTTCGGCGCTTTTTTTCGCGTTTATGAATATGTTCGTACAGCTTTCGGGAGACCTGCCCACGGTACAGAAGTCATTCTTCCGCAATTTCTTTGCGCTGATCGTTGCGGCAGGCGTGATGATAAAGGAAAAAGAAAGCTTCATCCCCAAAAAGGAAGCTCTGTTCGATGTAACAATGCGTGCAGTCTGCGGCTACGGAGGAGTGCTGTGCAACTTCTATGCGCTCGGCAAGCTGAATATCGCAGACGCTTCGCTTCTTAACAAGATGTCGCCTTTCTTTGCGATAATCTTCTCTATATTCCTGCTTAAGGAAAAAGCCGACAAAACTCAGTGGCTTATCATCCTCGCCGCCTTTTGCGGCGCACTGTTCATCATAAAGCCGTCGTTCCGGAACGCCGAGCTTGTCGGCTCGGCAGCAGGCTTCTTGGGTGGAATCTGTGCCGGCGCAGCGTATACATTCGTGCGCAGAGCAACCAAAAAAGGCGTTAAGGGCTGCTATATTGTTTTCTTCTTTTCGGCTTTCTCTACGTTGGTTTCACTGCCGATAATGATCTTTGGCTACGCGCCCATGACATCATATCAGCTGTTGATGCTGGTCGGAGCAGGTCTGAGTGCGGTCGGCGGACAGTTCTGCATAACAGCGGCGTATGCCCATGCCCCTGCAAAAGAGGTTTCAATTTACGACTACACTCAGATCATCTTCTCCGCCGCTATCGGATTTTTTGTTATGGGCACTCTGCCCGACGCTCTCAGTATCGTCGGATATGTAATAATACTCTCTGCGGCATTCGCGATGTTCAAGTACAACAACAGAGGAAATTCGGCGGACGGCTGACATAATTCGATTATGGGATGGTAAAGTATGCATAAGGTACAGGCGAAGTCAATCCTCTCCCAAAGCAACGGCATCAATATCTATCGAGGCTGCACCCACGGCTGCATCTACTGCGACAGCAGAAGCGTCTGCTATGGTATGCAGCACGAGTTCACCGATATCGAGGTCAAGGAGAACGCGCCCGAGCTGCTCGAGGCGGCTCTGCGCTCAAAGCGAAAGCGCTGCATGATAGGAACAGGCGCGATGTGCGACCCCTATCTTCACGCGGAACGCGAGCTTATGCTTACGCGCAGGTGCCTTGAGCTGATACGGCGGTACGATTTCGGCGCGGCAGTGCTGACAAAATCCGACCTTGTGCTTCGGGATATCGACCTTTTGCAGCAGATAAACAAAAGCACAAAAGCAGTGGTGCAGATGACGCTTACCACCTGCGATGAAGCACTCTGCCGCATTATAGAGCCGAATGTCTGCACCACTCGCCGCAGATTTGAGGTGCTTTGCGAGATGAAAAAGGCAGGCATACCCACGATAATCTGGATGTGCCCTATCCTGCCGTTTATCAACGACACCGAGGAGAATATTCTCGGCATTGTCGATTATGCCGCAAAAGCAGGCTGCGTCGGGATTATCTCGTTCGGCATAGGAATGACGCTGCGCGACGGCGACAGGCAGTACTTCTACGCGGCTCTTGACCGATATTTCCCCACGCTGCGCGAGAAATACATCAGAAGCTTCGGCACGGCTTACAGCATTCCCTCGCCAAATTCAGACAGGCTGTGGCAGGTGTTCGGAAGTGCCTGCAAAAAAGCCGGTTTAGAGTACCGCACGGATAAACTGTTCGCGTATCTCAACGACTTCCCCGAGGACGAACAGCTTACGTTGTGGTAGATTTATTGACATCACAATACGTTAGTGGTATAATTAAAGCGACCGCCGCAAGGGCATATCAATTTTTTATCTACGGAAAGGAAAATTAATGGCAGAAGCAACCTTTAATATGGAAAGCATGGAACAGCTTCACGCTGTTTTCGGAGATTTTGACAGTAACATTAATCTGCTGCAAAAAGCGTTTCAAGTTACTATTTTCAGCCGCGGAAGCGATGTAAAGATAACAGGCGAACAGGACGGCGTTAATAACGCAGAAAAGGCAATGCAGTCGCTCTCGCAGCTTTATTTCAAGGGCGAGGCGCTCAACGAGCAGGCAGTACGCTACGTCATCGCTATGGTAAAGGACGGCACCGAAAAAGAGATGGAGAATATGTCCTCGGACTGCGTATGCGTCAGCTATTCGGGAAAGCCAATAAAGCCGAAGACCGTCGGACAGAAAAAATACTGTGACCTGATACGCAAAAATACGATAACTTTCGGCGTAGGTCCTGCCGGCACGGGAAAGACGTATCTCGCCGTTGCCCTCGCCGTAAGCGCATTCAAGGCGCATAAGGTGCAGCGCATTATCCTTACCCGTCCTGCTGTGGAGGCAGGCGAAAAGCTGGGCTTTCTTCCCGGCGATCTTCAGAACAAGGTAGATCCCTATCTGCGGCCGCTGTATGACGCGCTGTTCGAGATGTTCGGACAGGAGGCGTTCAATCGGCATCTGGAGCGCGGCTCTATCGAGGTCGCTCCCCTTGCATATATGAGAGGACGCACGCTTGACGACAGCTTCATCATCCTTGACGAGGCTCAGAACACCACCCGTGAGCAGATGAAAATGTTCCTGACCCGCCTTGGATTTAACAGCAAAATGGTCATCACCGGCGACATAACTCAGATAGACCTGCCCGAGACCAAAAAATCGGGTCTTATCGAGGCTCTGCGCGTGCTGAAAAACATCGACGACATTGCTCAGAACCGATTCAGCGAGAAAGATGTGGTTCGCCACAGACTTGTACAGGATATAGTTAAGGCATACGAAAACGCCGCAAATCACGACAACAGGAGAAGCCAATGAGAATTGAGATATTTCTTAGCGATGAGCAGGATAAGCTCTCGCCGCCCGAGAATATAGAACAGCTTATCGAGCAGTGCACCCGTGCCGCTCTGGAGGAAGAACAGATAGACGAGGACGCCCAGATTTCCGTTACCCTCGTGGATAACGAAGCTATACGCGAGATAAACCGCGAGCACCGCGATATCGACCGCGCAACGGACGTGCTGTCTTTCCCTCTCGGCGATGACGACAGCTTCGATACCGACCCCGAAACAGGCGCGGTTCTGCTGGGGGATATCGTAATCAGCCTTGAGCGCGCCGCCGAACAGGCAAAGGAGTTCGGGCACAGCTATCGCCGCGAGGTGGCGTTCCTGATTACTCATTCGCTGTTCCACCTGCTTGGCTACGACCATGTAAACGGCGGCGAGGAAGAGAAGATCATGTTTGCAAAGCAGGAAAAAATCCTCGAAAAGCTTGGTATAACGCGCGAATCATGAAGAAGTTTCTCAGAGGATTTGTTTACGCCGCAAGGGGAATAGCTTTCGCGCTGACGCAAAGGAACTTCCGTTTTCATCTGTGTGCGGCGGCTTTTGTAACACTGTTCGCGATCGGCTTCTATGACCTGTCACGGGCTGAATGGGCTGTATTGCTGCTGACAATGGGACTTGTTATCTCGCTTGAAGCTGCAAACACGGCAATAGAACAGCTTGCGGACAAGGTGTGCGCAAAGCAGGATGATAAAATCATGCACTGCAAGGACTGCGCCGCAGCGGCAGTGCTGATTGCAGCGATCGCTGCTGTCGCAGTGGGGATATCGTTATTCCTGGATACTCAGCGGCTATATGCAGCATGGAAATTCTTCACCGCTGATTTCGTCAGACCTGCTGTTCTTGCGGCTGCTGTCGGGCTTGCTGCCGCATTTGTTCTGCTGCCCGACAAAATGAAAAAATGAATTAATCTGCCGCGCAGCAACTGCGCGGCTCAGCTTGTTGAAAAAGTAGATTTTTCAGGGTGGCGAGAAAGGTACAGATGCTAGGAAGCGTTGCTACGACTAGCCTTTGTGGCTGTCGTAGCGGCGCTGACAACGCAGATGTGCCTTTATCGACAGCCTGTGCCGCGCAGTTACTGCGCGGCTTTATGCTATAAAAAAAACACGGTACCGCAAAAGCGATACCGTGCATTATTATTTGATTGATTTCCTGTCGGAGATTACTTTCTCTTCTTGGAAACGAGTGCAGCACCTGCAGCGAGAACTGCAAGACCTGCAACAGCAGCTACGCCCTCAACACCTGTGTCGGGAGAACCGCCCTTGTTGTCGTTTGTGGGAGCGTCTGTGTCAACAGCGCCGTTATCAGTGGGCTCGTCTACTACTGCGCTGGGCTCAGCAACACCTGTGATTGTGAATGTAACAGCGATCTTCTCGTCGAAGGAGATGTCGTCAGCGTTAACAGCAGGTGCCTTAGATGTATCACCGTAAGCATTGGAGATCTCGATACGGATCTTGCCGTTAGCCTCGATATCGCCGAAGATGATGTTGTCCTGGTTTACGGGAACATCCTTAACAGTGCCGTCGGAGCTTGTTGTTGTAACGATAACGTTGGAAACATTGATGCCTGCATTCTTAGCAAAAGCCATCTTGTCAGCGCCTGTTTCGCAATCCTCATAGCCTTCAGCGTCTGCGCCGCAGTTCTTAGCCTTAGCCAGACCGTCGATATCTACGCAGAATACCTGTGTACCGGTAGCTGTGTAGGGAACCAGCTCGCCTGTCTCCTCATCCTCAACGAGAGCGGTGGGGATAGAGCTGTCGATATATACAGTATATGTGCCATCCTCTGTGATGTCAACTGTACCAGCAGGGAACTCCTCTGCCTTCCAGCAGCCCCAGAGCCAGCTGTTATCAGTGTACATAAGGAATGCTTCGTAAGCGCTTGCAGTAGCAGCGAGAACAGAAGCGCCCATTACTGTTGCGGCAGCAGCAGCGATTAACTTTCTTAACTTCATAGTAAGTATCCTCCAAAATTTTAATCAAATTAGCGCAGGCTTGACCCACACATATTTGTACTTATATTTTATAACATAACAGCAAATATTTCAATTATGTAAATAGCTAAAAATAAACGTTTTCATAAAGCGTTTTTTGTTAATACTATCCAACTCATTGAATAAGTCATAAAAGATTAAATCAAAAATTACTTAATTTGTTAATATTCGACCTTTTTCCTTTGGACTCAGCAATGTCAATCACGGCAAATCAGATGTCACCCTTTTTCCGTCGTACATTCGGATTATCCTCGGGCTCGCGCATTATCGCATCGTACAGATGCTTGGTTTTGGCTGTGCGAGTGCGCTTCTTCGCCTTAAGCATCTCAAGCTCCTCGCTGTTTGGCTCGGGGAAAAGGCTTCGCTCCTCTGTCCATATACCCTTTGGCGCATTATCCTCTGTCACCTTATCGGGGATATCGCGGTCGGCTGTTGCGGTCTTTGAAGCGCTGCGCTTTTGTCTGTGAACCGGATTTTCTATTACAGGTGCAGGCTCTCTTGCAGCTTCGGAGTGCGGCTGCGCAGCTATCTCCGCTTCAAGCTCGTCGAAGATGCCGGACACATCGCCGTAAGGCTCGTCCGTTGGAGCGGAAACCGTATCAAGCTCTGTCGCCGCAACGACAGGAGCGCCGGAAATCTTTCCGTATGCGGAAATCGCGTGAGCATTCTTGCGTATCACCTTAGGCTTTGGAGCGGTCGGCTGAGCCGCCTCCTCTGAGGCAGGCTGTACGGACCGCGGACTTTCACGTTCCTGCTCGAATGCGTTTCCATTGGTTTCAAGGCTGTCGGAGCTTTCATACGCGACTTCTCCGAAAACATCAAATACCGGCTGCTCTTTCGCCGTACTTTCCGGCTGAGAAGCAGGTCGGGATGAAGCAGAAGCCGGTTCGCTGCCAACCCGGCTGAGTATGCGAAGCATCTCTGCAACGCGCTCGTAATCCACCTCGTCCGTGGGCTCTGCGGAGCTGCTCGTATCGGGAGCCGCAGTTTCGGGCGCCGGCTGAGCAAAGCCAATGCCGGTGAACACGGGCGGCTGCTCTGCCGCAGGTGCAGCCTGTTGTGCTGTCGGTGCAGGCTCTGTTTGTCCGAACGGTGTAAATACATTCTGCTTTGGAGCAAACACCTCGGCGGATTGTTCAGCGCGTATAATTCTTGTCACAGACGAATTTTCCCTGACGGAATTGCGCTGCTGAACGCTCGGAGAGGTGAAAAATGCTTTTGTACGCTGCGAAGAATAACCGTAGTCAAGCTCCTCTTCGTCGTGCTGTTCCTCCGTGGATGTCTTTTGCTGCACAAGCTCGCTTCTGTCAATGCGCTGCGGAACAAATGGCTTTACCACACGTTCGCGGTTTGGACGTTCCTCTTTCTTGACTACCTCGCGCACAGGATTGCTGCGCGAAATATCCAGCGATTTTGAATAGTTGATAAAAGACTCAAGCTCCTCGGCAGGAATTTCGCCGTTTTCAATCTTATCATGCAGCGCGTCAAGATATATCTTCCAGCTTTCATAATCATCAAGCGTGATATCATTGCCAACGCGGCTGTACATCTGATCGGTAATCTCACGGTAGCGCTTTTCAAGCTCCGGAGAAATGCTGCTTTTGGGATGCTCAAGCTCATAAGCCTGAAGACAGGTCTTTCCTCCGGGATTGTACAGCGAGCAGTATTCTGCGGTGTATTCCGCATCGCGCACAAAGTATCTTCCGCAGCGCTTGCAGCGTGCAAGCCAGCCGCCGCTCTCGATAAGCGCATCTATCTCAAGATCCACTACCGCCTTAAGTCCGCAGGGCATATAGACCTTGACAGGGGCATTTTCCATCTCGCTGCGTGATATGTTATAGCTGTTGAATTCCTGCTGGAGTCCCGACTTGAGATAAGAGAACGCGTCCATTGCTATCTGATCGGAAAGCCCTCCGCTGTAATCCGACTCCGAATAATCCTCGGAATAGTCAAACTCGGAGAGCAGGCTCTTTACCAGTTCCTTTGAGATGTTCGGATACATGAACGGGGCAGACGGCACTCTTCCGACGGAGAACACCTGCGTTACGCCGAGCTGATCAATCGAGCATCCCAGCTCTCTTGCTGTTACGCTGAACATAAGGTCAAAGTAGTTGCGCCTTGCTGCCGCCTCCTTTACCCCTGAAACATCTCCGGAAAACAGAAAGGCGATCTTGCTTTTGGCATAATCCTGCACACGCACAAGATTAAGCCACTCATTGATACCGCGCTTGTAGCGATAATCGCAAAGCCGCACAAATACAGCCTTTTCAAAGGCGGTGTTACATGGCATAAATCTGTTCCACAGCGCGTTTGTGCCGACATTATCCCTGCGGCAGACATAGTCTATCCAGCAGTCCAGCACTATCTTATCGTATACCGTGCGGATATTGTTCTCTATATAAACGTGCGCGTTTTTAAGCGAATTGCGCAGCTGAGTAATTCTGTCGAAATCCAGCTCGCCGTCCCTCAGCGCGTCATCACATACTGCTATCGCGCTTTCGGCAAAATACGCAAGATCATATTCACAGAAATTCAGCAGCGAACGAGGGTACTTAACCATATAAATATCGCTGGAATTCCTGCCCACAAGATGAAGCATTCTGTCCACGTCAACACTCCTTTTCACATAACAATATCCGGAAATACTTTACATCTGCTCCGTTTTCTCCCCCAGCCTTTCAGCGCTGTAATGCGCTTTCCGGCAGTATCGGGAATTTGCACCTAAATGCCGAAAACGGACGGCCCGGATAAAGACAAGCCGCCCTTTTTTCTATTTGATTTATGCAGCCTCTGCGGTATCCTCCGCGGTTTGTGAGGCTGGTGCCGTTTCTGCCGCGTCGGACGTCTCGGCGGTTTCCTCACCCTTTGAGAAAAGTGATACGGGCGTCAGCGCTTCGCCGGTTTCGGAATCCTGCACAGGTTTTGCAAGATATGGATTCTCCCTCAGGCTTCCCTCGACGCTGAGCATTTCCACCTCTTCGCCGTCAACCTTGGTTTCTATCCACTGTATCGGGCTGTCGCTTTTTCCCGTGTACTGCTGAGCAAGCACCTGCTTGCAGCCCAGAACCTTCTTTGCAAAGCCGAACGGGATGTCCTTATCATCCTCGGTGCTCTCGATATAATACTTGACTATCCTGCGGTCGCCCTTTGGCTCGTCGATATAGCGGACTATACGATACTCTTCGGACGGAGAAGGAAGCTCATATTCCGTGTCGCGCAGCTCAAGCTCCACACCGATAAAGGTTATGGGGCCCATAAGCATATCCACCGCAAGATAACCTGCAATACCGATGACGAACATAAGCAAGTACATCGTTCCCACAACTGTCTTAAGTGTTTCGTTTGCGCTGCAAATAAAGAACATAGCTACCATTACGCAGACAGGCGGCAGTATAAGATAAAGGTTACCATACCCGAATATGGTTATCAGAAAGACGACCAGAGGTATCAGCATAACATTTATCATGGTGAAGACCTGATGTCTTGTATAGACCATAAGTCCGAGTGCGGCACAATTCACGAACAGATAAAGGACAAAAAGCGCAGTCGGATTCTCGTACTCAACAAAGTATGCGAAGTACAGCCAAGCCACCCAGACAAGCAGGGCGGTGTATGAAGTGCAAAGCAGGGCGACCGCCCTTTTGAACCACACATTCTTGAAAAATGCTACGACCTTATCCATTATATACTACCCTTTCCATATAAACGGCATTGATTAATAGTACTTCTTCTTTCTGTATATTATGTAGCCTACAACAGCGCCAGCGACAACAACCACGGCAACTATTACTATAACAACGATCACGCCGACAATGCTAGTATCTTCGGACTGTACATTTGCAGGTGCACGCGTCGATGTTGCCTTTGTGCCGTCATTAACGGATGAAGTTGCTTCAGTCTGTGTGCCGCTGTCCTTGTCGTTATTGTCAGATGCCGAAGAAGCTGTTGTTACGGCAGGTTCAGATTCCGAGTTTTCTTCGGTACCGGGCTGTTCGGCTGTTTCGACAGACTCCACGGGGTCGTCAGCGATATCTTCGGATTCTTCCGGCAATGTAGTTGTGGCAATTGTTGTCGTTGTGGTAGTTGTAACCTCAGCTGAGCTGTCTTCAACACCCACAAATCTAATTCCCGACATCGATATCTGAACATTTTCCATCTCGGGAGAGGAAGAAACGAACTGAACGCGGATGACCATAGGGTCATTGTTCTTGAACTCGGTATAGTAGGTGGAAAGCGGCTCTCTGATTGTGACTGTCTGACCAACTTTGAGCTGAGTTCCCCATACCGAGGGATTGACCCACTTCCATCCCTTTGCAAATGCAGGAATAATAGCGGATACAGTATCGCTTTCGGTTTCAAGCGTGAGGTCAACCTCGACATAAGCGTCGGAACGGTTCCAGAATTCGCGCTCAAGTGCTTCGCCCTTGAGGACATAGTTGACTGACTTATCCGTGTTTGTGCCTGCCACAAGGCTAAGAACGATCGTCATGCTGCCATCATCATTGACGCCGCCGATAAGCTCGCCCTCTACTGTCGGAGGCTCAAGCAGCGCAGCATTGGCGCAAACCGAAAGTACCGCCGCAACAGTCATAGCCATAAGAGCTGCAAATATATTTTTTGCTGTTTTTATCATAAAAATCTCCCTCCCAAGGATACTGACGGATATTTTTTTCTTACCGCCATACTTAATAATGTGCATAACGCACCTATTATTATTATAGCTTAAACTTGGCAAAAATTCAAGTCTTTTGAGCAAGTTTATTAATTTCTACAAATATTGTTGTAAATTATCATCGTTTCTAGGGCAATACCGCATAATTATTTTGGTGCGGCTGCACCGAGTGTTTTTCTGTAAGCAAGCAGACAAGCGTACAGCTTTCAGAGGCTGTATCCACAGCAGTGGCAGTGAAGTCAAAGCTTAAACAATAATTCCGCCGAAAGACGGCGGAATATTATATGTATGTTATTTTGTGCTGCTGAATATTCTCAGCAGGTCATCAATCTCGCTGACGTCCTCGCCGGTGATGGATATGCCGTTCTTTGCGGCGTCTGCAAACGGGTCATCCGTCTTTATTGTTTTGGGAATAAGCGGATCTGCCGACGCGTCGCCGAAATCCGTAGCGATAGCGATGATCGAAAGCTCATCGTCTTCAAGCGTATCATCGAACATGATACCTGCCTTTACCCTTGCGTTGGGTGCGGCATTCTTTGTGATGTCATTGGAAATCGTATCGAAATCGTCAAGCGTGCAGGATGTAGGAATGCTGACATTAAGCAGAACCCTGCGTGCGCCGGAAATGGATGTCTCAAGCAGAGGGCTGTGCAGAACCTCGTCAAGAGCCTGCTGAATTTTATCATCGCCCTTGCCGCGGCCCATAGCCATATGCGCAATGCCGGAATCCTTGAGCGCCATCTTTACATCGGCAAAATCAACGTTCATAAATCCGATACCGGTTACAAGGTCGGAAATGCCCTTTACTGCCTTGTACAGCACGCCGTCCACAGCCTTGAATGCTTCAAGCATTGTAAGCTTGCTGTTGGAAATCTCCTTTACCTTCTCGTTGGGAATGACAATGAGTGCGTCGACGTACTTCTGCATTTCCTCAATGCCTTTGCACGCCTGAATCATTTTCTCCTTACCCTCCCACGCGAAAGGCTTTGTTACTACGCCGACGGTAAGTATGTTCTTTTCCTTGGCAATGGACGCAACAACCGGTGCAGCGCCTGTTCCCGTACCGCCGCCCATGCCGGCAGCAACGAACACCATGGAAACCTTATCCATTACCGCGCTGATCTCGTCATGGTTCTCCTCAGCGGACTCCTGTCCTACCGCAGGATTGTTGCCTGCGCCCTGACCGCGTGTGCGCTTTTTGCCGATCTGCATACGCTTCATCTTGCTGCCATCCTTGGAGCGCAGCGCCTTTACATCGGTATTTGCCACTACATATTCGATATCTGTCATACCCATCTCGACCATATGGTCAACAGCATTTCCACCGCCGCCGCCAACGCCGATAACCATTATTTGGGTAGAATCCTCAAATTCATCAATCTCAAAATCATCATCATGCTTATCTATTTCAAACGCCATTTTTACAATTCCTCCAACTTTAATAATAGCATACAATACACTACATCTAATTATAGCAGATTTAAAATTAAAATGCAACTGTTTTTGAGAATTTTCTGTAATAAAAAGTTTTTCCTGCCGACAAAAGCGCGTCAGCCCTCTCACTCTGCCTGCTCAGCGCTCTCGGATGTGCTTTCATCGGTGGAGCTTTCGGGCGCTATCGGCACGACTGCCGTGGAATCAATGATATTATTGTCGCGTACAGGTACTTTTTCGGGATTTGTAAGGTCGATAGTAACCGACTCGGTTGCGCCGATAATGTTATTGACAAATTCCGCGGCGATGTTCATTTTTCCCTCAAGCTCGGTAATGTTGCCCAGCAGCAGGGTTATTCTTCCCTCAACCTCCATCCTTATGCCGAAGCGGTCGGATATATCAAGGATGGTGACATCCGATATTCCTGATTTCTCTGCGGCAAGCAGCACCGTATTCGGCAGCTCTGTCTTGCTTGCTACGGCTGACACAAGCGCGCTTCCGACAGCAGGCGACTGTGCCTCAAAGCCCAGCACCACCGGAATAGCCGGGTCTGTGCCCTGTTCAAGCACCTTACCTCTGCGAGATATGATGTATGAACGAGTTCCGTATCTCATGCAGTACATCTTTTCAGCCTCTGTTACTTTGATCGTCACTCTTGTGGGAGAGGTTCGCTTCACCTCGGCGATATCAATATACGGAAATGCCGATACGATATTCTGTCCTGCGGCGGTAAGGTCTGCCTTAAGCAGATTATCGCCCTTTTTTATTCCCGATGCCGCAGCGATCTCCTCCGAGGCATACGAAGCGTTGCCCTCCACCGTGATAACGGTACAGTCAAACAGCACCGTATTGGCGAGGATGACAAACACAATAACAAGCACTACCGCGCCGAGGATGTAATACAGGCTGTAATTACCGCCGCGGCTTCCGCGCCTTGATTTCTTCGGTGCGCTGCGCTTTTTCATAGCCGCACTGCTCTGCTTTTTTTCGCGTTCGGACAGCGGAGCATTGTTACGCTGCATTGCTTTATTCGGCTGTGCCGGCTTTCCCGACATCGGGGAGGTGCCGTTTTTCCTTTTCTGCGGCTTGTTTGCGACGGGCTTCGCGCCGGATGTATGCAGCTGCGCATTGCTCGCCTTTACTCTGCTGTCCGGCAGATGTTCAGTGCCGCCGCTGCGCTTTGCAGTGTTATTATGAAGCGTCTGTTTTTTCGCAGCCTGAGCAGGCTTTTTCTGCGCGATTTTTCCGCTGCCTCTTCTTTTCATTGCCGTTCCCCTTTCTTCGTCCTTTTTCGGTGAATGTCCCGTCTGCCTTTCAAGCAGCATATCATGTCACTCTTTTTATATCTGCGCCTACCGAGCGCAGTGCTTTCTCAATATTCTCATAGCCGCGGTCGATATAGCTTATTCCGCTTATCTCGGATACTCCCTCTGCCGCCAGCGCCGCGGTGACAAGCGCCGCACCGCCGCGAAGCTCCGAGGCGAATACCTTTGCGCCGCTGAGCGCCTTTACTCCCTCTACGACCGCCACCCTGCCCTCTGTTTTGATAGAGGCTCCGAGCCGTACAAGCTCCGGCACATGGCGGTAACGGTTGTCGAATATGGTCTCCACAAAGACCGATGTTCCCTCCGCCACGCACGCAGCCGCCATTATCGGCGCCTGTATATCCGTAGGAAAGCCCGGATATGGCATCGTCCTGATTATCGGCGGAGCCTTAAGTCTGCGCTGACGGCTGAAATACAGCTTTCCCTCGCCGTAGGAATACACGCGGCAGCCCATGCTCTCAAGCACCGACAAAAATGCGGTCATGTCCTCCGTCCTGCATCGGCTGAGGATAAGCTCTCCGCCTGCCGCTGCCGCACAGCACAGATATGTGCCTGCCACTATTCTGTCGGGCATAACGCTGTATTCCGCAGCAGAAAGACGGCTGACGCCCTCGATGCAGATGACGCTTCCGCCTGCGCCGCTTATCTTCGCGCCGCACTTGTTCAAAAACGCCGCAAGGTCGCATATCTCGGGCTCTCGTGCGGCATTGTGTATCTCGGTGAAGCCCTTAGCCGCAGCCGCGGCAAGCATTATATTCTCCGTTGCACCTACCGAGGGAAATGACAGCGTTATGCGCGCGCCCGACAGCCCCGTCGGAGCATAACACTCGATAAAGCCGTGCTGCTCGGTTATCTCCGCGCCCATCTGCCGCAGTGCGGATATATGCAGGTCTATGGGTCTTGCTCCAAGCTCGCAGCCCCCGGGGAAGCTTAGTCTGCATCTCCCCGTTCTTCCCAGAATCGCGCCGAGAAACATGATAGACGAGCGCATCTCGCGCATAAGGTTTTCCGGTATCTCATAGCCTGCTGCCGAGGAAGCGTCAACGCATATCGTATCTCCGCTTCTTACGCAGCGGCAGCCCAGTCCGCCCAGTATACGGCAGGCGGCATCCACATCGGTAAGCTGAGGGCAGTTATGTAGAATGCACTCGCCCGAGACGAGAGCCGCTGCGGCAAGCAGCACAAGAACACTGTTCTTTGCGCCCTGTACAGCAAGCTCGCCCTCCAGCTTTCTTCCTCCGCTTATCACCAGCCTCTGCCTGTTCTGCATAAAATCATCTCCTTATGGCATATTCTGCTCCATACTGCATATTATGCCAAAAGGATTTTTTGGTGAGTAGCTTTACGTTTGAAATAAATCCTTGCCGACAAGGTCGATTATCTCGCTTAATATCATGTCTGCCGCATTGTTCTTCGCAGACTTTTTCGAGTTCTCCTCCATAGCAGCCAGACGCTCGCGGTCGGCGTACAGTGCGGATATCTCCGAAACAAGCCTTTCCTTTGTCAGGTCCTTGTCCTCGATAAGCACAGCGGCGCCTGCATTGCACAATGTAAGCGCGTTGTAGTACTGGTGGTTTTCTGCCGCATTCGGATACGGTACCAGTACAGCCGGTCTGCCGATAGCTGTCAGCTCCGTAATAGTCATTGCACCCGCACGAGCGATAACAACATCCGCAGCGCATATGCAGGTATACATATTATCAATATAATCACGGAAGATATGGTGTGACTTATCCTCTGACACACCGCTTTGCTCCAGTGCGGAATAAAAGCGCTCTTTGCCGTTTCCGCCGTAGGAGTGGATGTGGTTTATTCCTCCGGTTTTCTCCTCCCACGCGATAAGCTCTGCGACCGCGTCGGTTATGCGGTTTGCGCCTAAGCTTCCGCCGAACGAAAGCACGGTAAAGCCCTCCGGCAGTCCCAGCCGCTTTCTCGCCGCACTGCGCTCCTCTATCTTGATATTCGTGCGAAGAGGATTTCCGGTAACTATGCAGCGTTCATCCGTGCTGAGGTGCTTCTTTGCGTCCTCTGTTGCAAGCAGCACCTTGTCCGCCTTTTTTGCAAGCATTTTTGTTGCCATTCCGGGATAGGAATTGCTCTCGTGCGTCACAGTCTTTATGCCGAGTGCGATTGCCTGAGTCAGCACGGTGCCCGTAACATATCCGCCTGTTCCGATAACGATATCCGGCTTGAATTCCTTAAGTATTTTCCGCACCTGACGCTTTGCGGAAATGCAGTAATAGTACATCGCCTTTACATTTTTTACGATGCTGCGCAGCGAAATACTGCGCTGAAATCCTGCCATTTCCACGGCGCGGAAATCGTAGCCTGCCTTTGATACAAGGCGCGCCTCCATTCCCGACGGAGTGCCGATAAACAGTATCTCGGTTTCGGGAAAAACAGATTTCAGCTTATCTGCGACAGCAAGCGCAGGATTTATGTGACCCGCAGTTCCTCCTGCGGCAAAAACAGCTCTCATAATTATACCATCCTAATCCAGTTTTGATCTTCTTGACACCGACAGCAGCAAGCCGACCTCGGCAAGCTGGATAACCAGCGCAGTTCCGCCGTAGCTGAAGAACGGCAGCGATATTCCCGTATTGGGTATGCAGCAGACGTTAACGCCGATGTTAAGCAGCGCCTGCAAGCCCACCTGAAGCGAAATTCCCGTTGCCAGCAGCATACCGAATCTGTCCTCCGCCTTTCTCGCCACATAAAAGCCTCTGAGCAGGAAGATGATAAACAATATGATAACCAGCATTCCGCCGATGAAGCCGAATTCCTCGCAGAGAATGGCGTATACGAAGTCGTTCTCAGCGTCCGGCAGATAATAGTACTTCTGGGAGGAGTTGCCGAAGCCTACTCCCCACAAGCCGCCCGAGCCTATCGCCAGTATAGCCTGATAGTTCTGGTAGGTCTTGTCGCTGATATCCGCAAGCGGATCGCCCGCATACGCAAGTCTGTCCGCGAAGTATTTAAAGTCGCTGCCGACGAACACGACAAACAGAACCGGAATACCTATCGCGAGAGCGAGAAACGCAACCTTCATGTTTATTCCGCCGATAAACAGCAGCACCGCGCATATTCCAAGCATGATAACAAGTCCCGAAAGATGCGGCTGCTCGTACATCAGCCAAGCGACCAGCGCAAGAACCATAAGCGGCTTGAGTATGCCCACTATCACGCCCCTCATCTGCTTATAGTTCTGTGCGGCATAGTATGCGAAATAGATGATCAGCGCAAATTTAAGCACGTCCGACGGCTGAAAGGTTCTGCCGAACAACGGCAGCCAGCGGCGCGGTCCGCCCTCATAGTTGCTTTTTCCGAAAGGGAAGATAAGGAACATCAGACCCAGACTGAACCATAGTGCAATATGCGACAGCGTTACGCCAAACCTGAAGTTCTTGATTTTCACCGTAAACAGCACATCGCGCAGCTTCTGGTAGTTTGCAAAGCTTATCACGAACATCAGTGCAAGACCGAGCGCTGCAAAGCCAAGCTGGCTTTTCGCATAGCCGTAGGAATCTCCGTGATTATCCCGATAGGACAGCGCATGGCTTGCAGAGAACATCATCGTTATTCCCAGTGTGAGCAGCACCAGTGTTATTACAAGCATCGGCATATCTATCATGCCCTTGCCGTAGAAAAAGCCTATGCGCTGTTTCTTTTCCTTTTTCGGCTTGCCCTTAGGCTGTTCGGATTTTTTTCGCTGCGTCACAACGGCTTTCTGCTGTGCCGCAGGCTTTCTTGCTGTTGAAGCAGACATGGCTCCCTCCATTTCACGCGGCATAAGCCGCTTGTATATTATCGTTATATCAGCGTGCGTACATCATAAACGCAAGCCAGGCGGCTATCGCGCCGCACACCGCGCCGACAAGCGTGAAAACGACGTCTATCCTGACCTCGCTCCACTTGCTGAGCTCAAAATGATGATGAATGGGAGTCATCTTGAACAGGCGCTTGCCCTCTGTTGTGTGGTAGATTTTCTTTGTTATCTTGAACACCGAAACCTGAATGACAACGGACAATGCCTCCAGAATATACACCATTGCCGCGATTATCATAAGTATCTCGGCATTGCAGCCTATGCCCAAAGCGCATACCGCGCCTCCGAGGAACATCGAACCGGTATCGCCCATAAACACCTTTGCAGGCGGAAAGTTCCACATAAGAAAGCCGATGCAGCCGCCTGCCACACACATTGCAAGAAGCGTATGTCCCTGCATACCGACTATGCCGGATATCACCGCAAAAGCAGCCATGTACACAACAGTCACGCACGAGCAAAGACCGTCAACTCCATCGGTGAGGTTTACCGCGTTGACAAGATACAGTATCACTATTCCGATGACAGGATAGTAAAGCAGCCCCATATCAAGGCTCCAGCCCCACGGAAACAAAATGGATGTATCGGTATCTCCGCTGAGATAAAGGGTAGCAAAATAAGCGGAGATGATAAGCACCTGAATGACGATCTTCTGCATCACGGTAAGACCCTCGTTCTGCTTTTTCTTGACCTTTATAAAATCATCAAGAAAGCCCATAAAGCCGAACAGCACTGCCATGACAAGCCCTGCCCCTGCGCGCAGCATTTCAAGCTTTACCGCGGCGTCCACCGCCTGCATTTCGTCAGCCGGACTTGCTGTAAAGCGGCTTATCACCGCCGCCGCAGCAAAGCTGAGTACAGTCGCTGCGATGAACATGATACCGCCCATTGTGGGCGTTCCCTGCTTCTTTTCCTTATGCCATTTCGGGCCGATATCCAGTATCGTCTGTCCGTACTTCAGCTTATGAAGATACGGAATGAACCACACTCCTGCGACCCATGTAAGCACGAAAGCAGCGCAAGCTGCAAATACCCCTGTCCAAATCATTCCAATTCCCTCTGTATTCTGATTATTCTACTGCCTGCGCAACAGTTTCCATTTTCATGCCCCTGCTGCCCTTGAACAAAAGCACGTCGCCGCTTTGGATATAAGCCTTAAGCTTTGCCGCAAGCTCCTGTCTGTCGGTGCTGTGGTATACCTCAAAGCCCTGCTGCGAAAGCCTGTCGCGGCAGGCTGCCATCTCCTCGCCAAGCAGGAATGCCGCCTGTGCATTCTCCGTCACATAATCCGCAACCATCTCGTGAAGCTGACGCGACATCTCGCCAAGCTCCAGCATATCCCCAAGCACAGCGATTTTTCTGCCGTTTGCCTTTGTGCCGCCCAGTACGGAAAGCGAGGATTTCATCGAGGTGGGACTTGCATTGTAGCAATCCAGTATAAAGGTAACTCCGTTATGCTCCTCGGTTTTCTGCCTCATTCCCGAAGCCTCGTAGTTCATGAACGCAGGGATTATCTCGTCGGCGCTCATGCCGAACTCCGTGCCCACGCAGAATGCGGCAAGAGCATTCATTACATGATGCTCGCCGCTGACGGGAACCTTGCAGGAGTAGCGTTTGCCGTCTGCGACAAGCTCAAAGCTTTCGCCGTTGTCCGGATGAACGATATTCTCGGCGCGGACATCGCAGTTCTCGCCAAGTCCGAAGCGGATGACCCGTCTGCCTATCACCGAGACGGTGCTGAGGTATTCGTCATCGCCGTTTATGATAAGCGGAGCGTTTTCCTTTGCGCCGCTGAGTATCTCTAGCTTTGCGCGAAGAATGTTCTCGCGCGTTTTAAGGTTCTCGATATGGCAGTAGCCGATGTTTGTGATAACCGCGCAGTCAGGCTCGCTTGCCTTTGAAAGCACGCTTATCTCGCCCAAGTCGGACATTCCCATCTCGATTACCGCTGCCCGATAACTGCCGTCCAGACGGAAAAGCGTTTTCGGAAGTCCGATATCGTTGTTGAAGTTGCCCTCGGTTTTCAGCGTGCTAAAGCCTGCGGAAAGCACAGCGTATATCATATCCTTTGTGGAGGTCTTGCCGACGCTTCCCGTAACTCCGCAAAGCTTTACATCAAACCTGTTTCTGTGATACCGCGCAAGCGCAAGCTGAGCCGCACGCGAATCATCCACAAGAACTGTCGGGACGCCATATCCCCCTGCGCCCTTTTTTCTGTCCGTTATCACGGCAGCCGCGCCGTTTTCGGCAGCCTGTGCGATAAAGTCGTTTCCGTCAAAGCGCTCTCCCTTTACCGCAACGTAAAGGCAGCCTTTCTCTATTGTGCGCGTATCGGTGGAAACTCCCGAAACGACAGTATCTCCGTCGCCGAAAAGTCTGCCGCCGACAGCGCTGCATATCTCGTTTACAGTAAACATTATACCAATCCCTTTTCCGTAAGATATTGCATTACGATCTCTTTTTCATCAAATCCGACATACTCGTCCCCGATTATCTGATAATCCTCATGTCCCTTTCCGCACAGCGCCAGAACATCTCCCTCAGAAAGCATACCGCACGCGCGGAGAATGGCTTCGCCGCGGTCGGGTATCTCCTCGTGAGGGACGCCGTCGGGCACTCCGCTTTTTACGCTGTCTATTATCTTCATAGGGTCCTCGTGCGCAGGATTGTCCGAGCTTATTATAAGGTAATCGCCGTATTGTGCCGCAGCCTTGCCCATCATCGGGCGCTTTGCAGCGTCGCGGTCTCCTGCCGCGCCGAAAAGGACGATAAGCTTTCCCGTCACTGTCGGCTTAAGCGCACAAAGCAGCTTTTCAAGCCCATCGGGAGTATGTGCATAATCGCGGATTATGGTAAATTCGCCGCTGTATATGGTTTCAAGCCTGCCGCCGACGCCCTTTATCCGCTCCAGCGCCTCAAGGCACCTGCCCAGCGGAAAGCCCATAGCGCTGCACATAACCGCCGCCTGTACCGCGTTGCTTACATTGTACATACCCGTCATAGCCATGCGCACGGGATAGGTTTTGCGGCAAGCCCTGTCCGTCAGGAAAAATTCCGCTCCGCCGGGAGTGAGGCTGACCTGCTCGGTGTAAAAATCCGCCTCGCCCTCAACGCTTGTCGTTACATACGGGATATCGTTCGCTGCGCAGTATGCGGCAGTGCGCCTGCCGTATTCATCGTCGATATTCAGCACCGCAGTATCGCTCATATCAAACAGAGCGCGCTTTGCGGTGTAGTAGTTCTCCATGGTTTTGTGGTAATCCAGATGATCCTGCGTAAGGTTCGTGAATGCCGCCGCGCTAAAGCGCTCTGCGGCAAACCTGTGCTGAGCCAGCGCCTGTGAGCTTGCCTCGATGAAGCAGTACTCCGTGCCAAGCTCCGCCATCTCGGCGAAAAGGCTGTACAGCCTGCGCGGCTCGGGAGTTGTCGGCGGACCGCCGTGCGAGTACCGAAGTCCCCTGCCCGTATCCGTGCCGAGCGTTCCGATAACGCCCACCTGCTTTCCGATATCGCGCAGAATTCCTGCGCAAAGGTTCACCACGGTGGTTTTGCCGTTTGTTCCGGTAACTGCGCCCAGCTTTAGCTTCGCCGTAGGTCTGCCGTAAAACGCGGAGAGAAGCTCCGGATAGAGCCTTCGAGGGTCATCGGAATGTATCTCCCTGTCAAGCCCCAGATGCCGCTGTGTTACAACGGCGCACGCGCCTTTTTCCAGCATTTTTTCGGCAACACTGTGTCCGTCAAAGCTTGCGCCCTTTATGCAGACGTACACAAATCCGCGCATGAGCTCGCGGCTGTCGGAGGTCACGCCCGTTACCTCAATATCCGCCATTTCCGCGGAAATATCGGCAATGCCGTCGAAAAGCCGAGACAATGTCATATCTTCACCACCGTTAATCCGAATAGGAATTCACCTGGAATGTGACCTCTATCACATTTCCTTTATATGCGTTAGTTCCGGGAGCAATTGACTGCCCGACCGCAAGAGCGTTTGAGTTTTCGGCAGCGCCTCCGGATATCTTGATGTTATATCCTGCATTCGTTATTGCTTCGTTTGCCTGCTCTACCGTCATATTTGTTACATCGGGAACCTCGCCGCACTCCAGCTCGTAGCTGTCCGTACTTCCAAGATACAGTACCACCGTCGAGCCTTTTGGTATGCTGGCAGACGCGGCGGGTATCTGCGTCGATACCGTTGCGTTGGTGGTAGTATCGCCGATTATCCTTACCTTAAAGCCGCTTGCCGCAAGTGACGACTCTGCACGCATCGCCTCATAGCCGAGGACGTACGGTACGGCTGCGTCCATCTTTTCAAGCTCCTCAGCAGTATATGTAGGATAAATGCCAAGGTGAGGAAGCCCCTCCCTGAACACCGCCGACACTACCGGCGCGGCAACCGCAGAGCCGTAGTACTGTGTGCCGGTAGGCGTATCTGCCATTACAAGCATGGCAATCTTCGGGTCATCAGCCGGAGCGAATGCCGCAAAGGACGGCACATATGTCATCTTGTCCTCGCCTGTTTCGGCAAGCAGCTTGTTGCGCTCGTCGATTTTTTCGGTAGTACCAGATTTTCCGCCGATTCGGTAGCCGCTAATATACGCATTGCTGCCGCCGTTGGTTTCAACTACATTTTCAAGTATGCTGCGCATGGTGGCGGAGGTTTCCTCCGAAATGACCTGTCGCTTTATCTGCACCTGTGTTGTCTGCACAACGTTTCCGTCGCTGTCCAGTATCTTATCCACAACGTAGGGCGTAACAAGATATCCGCCGTTTATTACCGCGCAGAATGCGGTAGCCATCTGTAACGGAGTTACCTTATTGGTCTGTCCGAAGGCAGAGGATGCAAGCTCTACGGGTCCCATGTTCTCGCGCTTGATATAAAGGCTGCCGGATTCTCCGGGAAGGTCTATTCCCGTGCGCTCGGTAAAGCCGAATGCCTCGAGATAATCGCTGAACTTTTCCGCTCCCAGAAGCTGTCCTATCTGGATAAACGAGGGGTTGCAGGATTTTGTTACAGCCTGCTGGAGAGTAAGCTCGCCGTGGCCGCCGTTCTTCTGGTGGCATTTGATGGGAGTGCCTGCAACATCATATACTCCGTAGCAGCTGAATGTGGAGTTAAGGGAAACGACCTCCTCCTCAAGCGCCGCCGCGCAGGTAATCGTCTTGAATACCGAGCCGGGATAATACAGCTCCGTGATAGCCTTGTTCTTCCACTGCTGCTCGCGGTATTTCGCTTCAAGCGCGTCTATCTCCTCCTGCGGAGCGTCTGCCGCCTTAAGCTCCTCAAGCTTCTGAAGGTCGTATGCGCTGTACAGCGTAGAGGGGTTGTTCAAATCATAGCTTGGCGCTGTCGACATCGCAAGTATCGCTCCGGTGTTGCAGTCCATAATTATTCCGCAGGCGCGGTTGATAATGCTGTGCTGTGATACGCACAGCTCGAGATTCTTTTCAAGGTAATGCTGAAGCACCTCGTCAATAGTCAGCACAAGGCTGTATCCGTCCTCGGCAGAAAAGTATTTGTCGTTGGTGTACGCCATCTCTCTGCCGTATGCGTCCTTTGCATAGACAGCCTTGCCGTCGGTGCCGCTGAGGAAGTCGTCATAGTACGCCTCAAGCCCGTAAACGCCCTCGCCCTCGTAGTTTGTAAAGCCGATAATATTAGCGGCAAGCGACTCGTTGGGATAATAGCGCTTTGAGGACTCCTCCATAAACACAGAGTCGGTGTCGATGCCGTTTTCCGCCATAAACACCGTTATCTCGCTGACCTCGGGCTTTTCCACCTTGCGCCTTACAACATAGTACTGGCTTTTAAGATTGGTTGACGCAGTCATAAGCTTGTTGTAGTCCACATCAAGCACTTCGGAAAGCTTTTTGCAGATAAGCTGCGCACGGGGAACATAAGGTTCGATGGTATCGCCGTTTTCTTCAGCCTTTTCTGCGTCCTTTTCATATTTTTCACGAGCTTTCTTGTCCGCCTTGTCGATATCCTGCGGAGAGATGATAACATCCCATACTGTGGAGCTCTGGGCGAGCACCGTTCCGTTCGTATCATAAATCGAGCCGCGGCTTGCCTTGATAGTAACAGAGGACATCTGCTGATTGTTGGCAAGCACCCTCCACTTATCTCCGTCAAGGACTGAGTATTTCAGCAGATGGTAACCCACCCACACCGAAAAGCCGCATACGAAAACCAGCACTATCGCCTGCTTTGTTGCAGATTTCATTATGCGCTTCTTTTCGTTTTCCTTTTTATCCCAAGCCTTGAGCGATTCCCAGATATACTTAAGTACTTTCATTTTCCCTCCGCCAAAGAAACCTTAAACCAGAAAAGAGCAAAGCCGACATTATGACCGACCTTGCTCAATAGTATTGATTGTCGGCAATGCAAGGGGCTTGTTCACCCCTATAATATGCCATTACAGACCGATGTATTCCAACAAATCGGAGAACCATTTGTTTACGCCGCTTAAAAATCCGCTGTCTTCCTCGGCATATACCTCGATAAGATTTTCGGTATTAACGCTGAGGTACTGGACCTGCGCATTTGAGACCTTTGCCATTCCAAGCTGCTTCGATGCGTATTCCTCGATATAGCCGATATTCATCATCGACTCCAGCTTGCTTTGAAGCAGGGCGTTCTCCTCCTGTGCCGCAGTAAGTGCAGCATTCTGGTCGGACACCATTCTCGCCCAGTCGTCTGCCTTTGTCATCTGGCAGTTAAGCAGCCAGAAAGCTCCGAACAAAACGCCGACGCTTAGCAGAAGCTTTATGCGCGAGCCGCTGCGTGATACAGAACGGCTGTTCATCCTTATTTCCTGCTTTGCCTTTTCCTGTTCCTCTTTGCGGTGCTTGTTCTGCTTTTCCTGTTCGGCAACATCAAAGCGGGAAAGATCGTAAGCAAGATTTGAATTGTAATCGCCGGATATCTGCATCAGATGTCCCTCCTAACCTTTTATCATCCATACCGCGCCGCGCTGCGGTCACGGTCTTATTTTCTTTATCACTCTTAGCTTTGCGCTGCGGCTTCTGCTGTTTGCAGCAAGCTCCTGCTCGCAGGCGGTTATCGGCTTTTTTCCGACAAGCTCGCCGCGCGGCTGCTTTCCGCACACGCACACCGGAAATTCCGGAGGGCAGGTACAGCCCGTGCAGAACTCCTTGAACCTTGTCTTTACTATCCTGTCCTCAAGAGAGTGGAATGTAATGACTGCCATTCTGCCGCCGACCTTAAGCCTGTCAAAGCCGTCGGTCAGTGCGGTTTCCAGCACATCAAGCTCTTTATTTACTTCAATACGGATCGCCTGAAAGCTTTTTCGGCAGGGATTTTTCTCCCTGCGATACGCTGCCGGAACACTGCTTTTTATTATCTCGGCAAGCTCGCCCGTTGTTTCTATCGGTGCGGAAAGCCTTGCTCTTACAATGCCCGAAGCGATCTTTCTTGCGTATTTTTCTTCGCCGTAGGCGAAAAGTATGCGGGCAATATCATCCTCCGCATATTCGTTGACCAAATCGCGCGCAGAGAACCCCTCGGAGCTCATGCGCATATCAAGAGGCGCGTCGTTGTGGAACGAAAAGCCTCGTTCAGCCGTATCCAGCTGATGCGACGATACGCCGAGATCGGCAATGATACCGTCGAGCGACTCTATCCCCAGCTCATCCAGAGCCGCGGAAAGCTCGCAGAAATTCCTTTTCACGAACGTAACAGGATAGCCTTGCAGCCGCTCCCCAGCGGCAGCCAGCGCCTGTGCGTCCTGGTCAAAGCAGATAAGCCGCCCTCCGTCCAGACGCTTTGCAAGCTCCAGACTATGACCGCCTCCGCCTGTGGTGAGGTCTGCGTAAACGCCCTTTGGGTCTGAAAACGCACCGTCAACCGTTTCCTTAAGCAAAACCGAGATGTGTGAAAACTCCATTACAGACCGATCTCCTCAGCGAACGCGGCAATATCTTCGGCAGAAATTCTGTTATTATACTCTTCCCAAAGTGCCTTGTCCCATATCTCTGCGCGGTCATCCATGCCGACGACCACGACCTCGGATGTAAGCTCCGCATATGCGCGAAGCGATGAGGGAAGCGCAATTCTTCCCTGCTTGTCCGGCTCTGCCTCGCACGCACCTCCGAACAGAAAGCGCTCGATAGGCAGCGCCACCTTTGAGGGCTTTCCCTTTAAGCTCTCGCGGATGGAGTTCCAGCTTTGCTCTGTGTGTACTGTCAGACATTTTTCACCTATGGTCTTGGAAATGAAGAAATGATCGCCGAGCGATTCTCGCAGCTTTGCAGGGAAGTTCATGCGTCCCTTGCTGTCTATAGTATGTTCAAACTCGCCGTACATTTCTTTCCCCCCTTTCCGTGCCACAGTCCCCTTTGAAAACGCTTTCAGCCTTGTTCCGCCCTCCTCAGGCGGCATTTTCCGTAGAATTTATATATTTCCCTGATAATGTAAGAAAATGCGGCGGCTTTCTGTTTTTGTATTTTTAGTGGATTTTTACTCCACTTTAGTGAAAATCTCACCACTTTTCCCCACTCTTAAAGTATACAACGATTTTTTGTTTTTTGCAAGTGCCAACTGCCGGGTTTTACTAAAAAACTGAAATAAACTTTTGTTCATATTTTTGTGTAAATTGCACAAAAACAATGCATTGCGTTGTGGAAACAATATAAAAAAATGCGCCAAAAACCACAAGATTTCGCAGAGCGAGCTCAGCGTTACCACTACATATTGTGTTATTTACACGCTCTTAACACGCTGCGACAAAATTCGGCAAAGCAGAGCATATCGTATTAATATTACCTACTTGCCATAATCACATGTCACGAGAACGCAGTTCTCATGACATGAGCGTGTCGAAAAAGTCGATTTTTCAGGGTGACGAGAAAGGTGCAGATGCTAGGAAGCGTTGCTACGACTAGCCTTTGTGGCTGTCGTAGCGGCGCTGACGACGCAGATGTGCCTTTATCGACAGCCTGATGTCATGAGTTTACATAACGTCCCGAATGTACCGCTAATTTCCAATTTCAGTCGCGTCTTACGTTAAGAAAACGCTAAGTTTTGACATTCATTGACATCTTCTGCAACGGACATATGTCTGTCAAATGTGATTGTTATCGCATTTGTCGGCGATTTGGCAGTTTTTATACTAATTGGAAAATAATTGAAATATTTTCCAAAAAGTACTTGAAATTATATCCACTTTGTGGTAGCATATGATTGTAAAAACTACATGGAGGTACTAAAATGACGAATCAGATCAAAGTATTAATCGGAAACGACACAGCAGACTGCGGAATGGCATGGGCGGGTGCGATGAAGGCAGCAGGAATGTACGCCATAACACGCCGCTGCGACGGAAACTCGGTACTTAATACCATAAAATCCGAAGCTCCCGACGTTGCGGTGCTTGAGGAAAAAATGACATTCTGCGATGCGCTGGAAGTAATTCGCAGACTCAAGGCGGAGAAGAAGTACGTTCCCTCTGTAATTATAGTGGCGAACTCGTCAGATCCTAAGCTTGAGCGCGAAGCAATGATGGCAGGAGCCTCCTGCGTAATGGTCAAGCCCGTAGACCCTCACCAGCTTACCGCAAAGGTATCGCAGCTGTGCGGATTTGACAGCGAGCCGACCGCTACTCCCGACGAAACCGACCTAGAATGTGCCGTGACCGAGATAATCCATCAGGTGGGAATACCTGCGCACATCAAGGGATATCATTATCTGCGCACCGCGATAATGCTCTCGGTGAACAACGACGACATGATAAACTGCATAACAAAGCTGCTTTATCCCACTGTCGCAAAGCGCTATCAGACCACCTCGTCAAGGGTCGAGCGCGCTATCAGGCACGCCATCGAGATAGCATGGGACAGGGGCGATATTGATATGCTGACAAAGATATTCTCCTACACAGTGCACACCTCACGCGGAAAGCCGACAAACTCCGAATTTATCGCGCTTATCGCCGACCATCTGAGGCTTAAGTTCAAGCAGAAGAACGCCGTGGCTCTTTACAGATAACACAAATACGCATACTGCGCTCAGGTTTTCTGCTCTGTTAATTCACTTAACGCCGATAATAAAAGCTGCCTTTGATTCAATCTCAAAGGCAGCTTTTATTATGCTATATTCTCCTTTTTGAAAGCGTATCACCGCTTTGCGCTTTTGTCAATTCCCTCGAAGAAATCCGCAAGGACCTCGTTTCGTGCCCCCTTGTGCTTTTTCTTCTGGCTTCTCTGCATACTCTCGAATTGTGACAGAACAGCGTCCGCGTTTACGGTAAGCTTTGTCTCCCCACGCAGACCCGAGTTGACCTCAAGATAATAGAACGGAGTATTCTCGGTATCAAGCAATTCGGCAGTGGGCGAAAACATATATCGGTACTCTATTGTGCGCACTCCGGTTCTGATTGTAACGAGATATCCGCGCAGCCTGCCGCCTTTTCTTATCTGAACATAGCTGACAGCGTTGACATCACTGTAATAGAAGATCTCTCTGCGTAATTTCGGACCGCGCACCTCGAACTCGGTTTCACGCGCCTCATAGCTGCATTCATGTCCCAGCCCCATCATCAATCGAGCTATCGCCGCTGCCAAAAGCATCACTATACTCACCACGAGCATTGTATCAATAAGCATATCAATAAACTTACCGAAGCTGAAAAAGCTTAGTATCAGCACCACCACTGTCAGCATCAGCGCAGCCGCAAGCGCCGCTCCGCAAAGCTCCGCTTTTGGATTTGCGCAGCGGAAGCTGCCCCTGCGCAAAAGTACCGTTCTGTCAGACTCTGCCATTAAGCAATTCTCCTTTACATAATAATCAATCGCAATCACACTGCTCCTCTTTAAGACGCTGTGCGCTCTGGCTGACCATCATCGTGCAGACCTGCTCGAGCGTTATGCCCGACCCATCATTCCGATGTTCAACAAGTCCGCAGTTAACCGCGAGAAAGTAGAACGGCGTATCCTCAAAGCCCGTCAAAAGCTTGTTCTTTCCGTAGATATACCGATACTCTATCGTGCGCACTCCCGTTTCTATCACGACGTGATAGCCGCGCTTCAAGCCGAAAAGCTTAAGCTCCTCCCAGTTCATGGATACTATATCATCATAATAGAAGTACTCCGTCTGCTTTCCCGGTCCCTTTATCACAAACTCCGTTTCCTCTGCGGCGTATTCGCAGCTCGTTCCGTGGGTCGCTATCACAAAGAACGGGATTAGCACGATAATTCCCACCTGTATCAACAGCAAATATACTTCCATCAGGGTATCGATATGCTCGAAGATATGCTCGAAATACCCATGATTTCCTCCGAACAAAATACGATGCAGATTAAGCGCAAAAAACCAGAAAATCGCGTTTCCAACGCCGATACCAAGAATTATCATCACATATATCAGCTCGTGACGGCGCGCGCATCGGAAGCTTCCCCTGCGAAGCAGCTTTTTGCTTTTTTTGTCTTTGCTAAGATCAACCATACCAATTCACCTCGGGAATCATGATATTCCGCTTATTCCGCGGTAAAGCTCGCGTGCGAAGCCGTCGGTCATTCCGCAGATATAGTCCGTCACAAGCATAAGGCGGTGATACGCCTGCTGTGCCGGCGGCTTTCCCTCGCACTCTGTACGGCACACCTTAAGATAATTCGGAGATATCACAGAGATAAGCTTGTCATCGGTTATGCGCCTTTGCGGCGTGTCAAAGCGCAGCGCTGCGCCCGTCAGCTTTTCCAGCAGGAAGCTTAGCATCGTTTCCACCGACAGCTCTATACCGAGTATCTCCTTTGAAGTAAACGCGTAGCGATATGCGATATCGCTGAGCGCCTCCGCCAGTATCGCGGCGGAAGAGCACGCAAGCAGCTCGCGCTTAAGCTCCCCGTGCATGATAAGGTCGTAGTTCTCCGCAAACGCGTCCGCTGCGGAATATATCAGCATACCCTGCATGGAAACGATCCAGTTCTGCACGGCGTTTTCATCGGGATCGGGCATCTCTCTTTGAACCGCCCTTTCGCGGCAGTGACTAAGCTTGTCGGCAGCCTGCTTCAGAACCTCACGCTGAGCGTCATTGCACCGCGACATATACCGCTCGGACGTCAGCTCGGCAAGCAGCTGCGCATAGGATATCATGCCCTTTTTTACCGCGTCCTCTATGTCGGCGGTCTTGTAGGCGATATCGTCCGCCGCCTCCAGCAGGAAGGTCAGCGGATAGCGGCAGTCCACAGCACCTGTTGCGCTCGATATCTCGCCGTACAGCTCGCTTTCGGTGCAAAAATAGCCCATCTTCTTATCCTTGATGTTGCCGCTGCTTTTATCTATTCCAAGCGAAGAGACCGGATACTTTATCACAGTGTTAAGCAGCGCATAGGTCAGGTTCATTCCGTGCTCGTCAATAAGATAGTGCAGCTTTGTAAGCACCCTGAGCGCCTGCGCGTTGCCCTCGAAATTGAGGAAGTCGCCGCGCATCTGCTCCGACAGAAGCTCCGACACGGGCTTGCCGCAAAAGCTGAGCCTGTGCAGATTTGAGCCGAACCACTCGCGTATCATATACTCGCCAAAATGACCGAACGGCGGATTTCCTATATCATGCACCAGCCCCGCGCACTCCAGAATGTCGCAGCAAGCCTCGCGCACATCGCCGGTTATTCCGCTTTTCCCCTCTGCCATAAGCCGACGGAACACCGTATCGGCAAGAGAGCCTGCAAACGACGAGACCTCCAGCGAGTGAGTAAGGCGCGTGCGCACAAAATCTCCCCTGTCAAGCGGAAAAACCTGCGTCTTGTCCTGAAGTCTGCGGAACGACGCGCTTCCTATTATGCGGTGATAGTCCTTTCGGAATTCCGAGCGGACATCGTTCGAGTTGCTGCGGACAAATTCACGGCTGCGCCTAGAGGACAGCAGCCTATCCCATGAAAGCTCGGGCATGACGATCTCCTTTTAAGTTCAAATCAGTTTTTAAGCCGCATTTATAACGGTGATTAACACAATCGCGGCACATCGAATAAAATGTAATGATTATCGCATATCCGCTGAATAACTTTTCCCGATAGGGCTATAATATCATCGACGGATAAATAGTGATGATCGGTTCATCAGCGAAAGGAAGGATAGTAAAATGTTAGTAAAACGCGGTGAAATTTACTACGCAGACTTAAGTCCCGTCGTAGGCTCGGAACAAGGCGGCGTAAGTCCCGTGCTGATAGTGCAGAACGACATCGGCAACAAGCACAGCCCAACTGTGATCGCCGCCGCAATAACAAGCCAGAAGGAAAAAAACAAGCTTCCGACACATATTGAGCTTAACGCATCCACCTGCGGTCTGGCTAAGGACTCTGTCGTTCTTCTTGAACAGGTGCGTACATTGGATAAAAGGCGGCTCAAGGAGCGTATGGGTGAGCTTGACAGCGCAGCAATGGATCAGGTTAACAACGCGCTCTCGGTTAGCTTCGGACTGTAACAGCAAAGTACAGTATCAACAAAAGCGGGGCAGAAATTCCGCCTTTCGGGGTGAATTTCTGCCCCGATAGTTTTTTCGGGATGCGCTACCTGTTCTTTCTCATATAAATCCACAGCGCCCACTGTACGCCCGAAAGCATAGCGACAATAAGCACGATTATCACCTGCGGCACTCCCCATTCGGGCATAAACGCGATTATAATCAGCATTGCCGCTGTGAGCATAAGCGCATTTTTCAGGAATGTCCCTGCGCTGTTCTTCATTTGCTCTGAATGCGCTTTGCCATGACGGTGTTCTTCATAAGCATAGCAATAGTCATGGGACCAACGCCGCCGGGTACGGGCGTGATGAACGACGCCTTTTCTGCAACCTCGTCATATGCGACGTCGCCGCACAGCTTGCCGTCGGCATTACGGTTTATTCCAACATCAATTACGACAGCGCCCTCCTTTACCATATCGGCGGTGACAAAGCCTGCCCTGCCGACAGCCGCAACAAGGATATCCGCGCGGCGGCAGACCTCCTTAAGGTCCTTGGTGCGCGAGTGGCATACAGTGACCGTGCCGTTCTCGTGCAGCAGCAGCATCGCCATGGGCTTGCCCACGATGTTGGAGCGGCCTATAACCACGCACTCCTTGCCTGCTACATCAATGCCTGCGCTGTGGATAAGCTCCATACAGCCGGCAGGCGTACAGGGCAGAAAGGCATAATTGCCTATCATTATCTTGCCGACATTTGAGGCATGGAATGCGTCAACGTCCTTTAACGGCGATATGCGCTCGATAACCTTTTCCTCGTTGAGGTGCTTGGGCAGCGGAAGCTGTACAAGTATTCCGTTTACGTTTGCGTCCGCGTTAAGCGTATCAACAAGCTCCAGAAGCTCCTCCTCGGTGGTTTCGGCAGGCAGCGCATACTCAAAGCTCTTTATGCCGCATACCTCGCACGCCTTTTTCTTGTTGTTTACATATACGCGGCTTGCAGGGTCGTCGCCGACTATCACTACCGCAAGGCCTACCTCAAGACCCTCGCGCTCGATCTCCTGTCTTACCTCTTCCTTTACTCTGGCAGATACTGCCTTTCCGTCAATCACCTGTGCTGCCATATTATTTCTCCTCACTTTCATCGCTGCTGTCAGAGTCAGCCGCTTCTGCGGCAGGCTCGTTTGTTTCCTCGGTTTCGGGGGCTTCCTCACCGGTTTCGTCGGTGGAGTCCTCTGCGGTGCTGTCGTCCGCTTCGTCCGCGTCCTCGGCAAGTATGCTTTCTGCCGCAGCGTTCTTCTTTGCGGCTTTCTTTGCTTCTGCCTTTTCTGCTTCAAGTCTGAACTCCTCGCGCTGCTTTTCCCATGCTTCGGAGTTTACATACAGAGGGATGTTCTTCTTTTTGGTGATGACCTTGAACACGACAAACAGCACTATCGCCGCAACGCAGGTAACTGCCGCAAGAAGCTGCGAAACCTTTATCTCTCCAATCATAAGGCTGTCCGCGCGCAGACCCTCGATAAAGAACCGTCCAAGTCCGTACCACGAAACATAAAGCAGGAAGAGCTCTCCGTCGTAGCTGCGCAGCTTCTTTGAATAAATGTGAAGCAGTATGAAGCCCAGCAGGCACCACAAGCTCTCATACAAAAAGCAGGGATGAACCAGCGCACCCGTTGGAATATCGGGGTTTCTTCTTATGATATCTCCCGACATACCAAAAAGCCAGTTGGGGTCGGCAACTCCGCCGTATGCCTCCTGATTTACAAAGTTGCCCCATCTTCCTATGCACTGACCGATGAGAAATCCAAGCGCTGCGATATCAAACATTGCACGGATATGCACCTTTCGTATCTTGCACATCACCACTCCGACAAGCAAAGCGCCGATTATGCCGCCATATATGGCAAGTCCGCCGTCTCGTATCGTCGTGAAAAAGGTCTTTATCGTATAGCCGCCGGTAAATACGCAGTAATACAGCCTTGCGCCGAAAAAGCCTCCGATGATGGACGCGAAAACCACATCGAACATACGCTCCTTGTCGATGCCGAATTCCTTTGTCCTCAGGTGAGCATAAAGATAAGCGAGAATTACGCCAAGCGTGATAATAACGCCATACCAGTAGATAGAGATTCCAAATACGCGAAATCCCCTGTAATAGGAAATCGCAAGACCATCGAAAAGATTGGGGAACTCTACCTCAAGCTCCGTTGTTACCGCCGCGGCGGATTGAAGCAATAATGCCATGTTTTATTTTCCTCCGTTAGTTTTGATATGATTTATACGGGATTTATCACCGAAATGCTGCTGTTCTCCTCGTCAAACAGCATAAGCCGTCTGCACATTTCCTCATATGAGGCGGCAGCGGCGGTTTCTACAAGAGAATACGGCGAAAGCCCTGCAAGGCAGGCGTCCATCATATACTGCGCTGCCGTTTCGGTGCTGTTGTAGCCGCGCACCACAGAGCCGTAGGTCTGCTTCTTGATGCGGCTGAATATCTCCCTGTCGGGAGGCGTCTGCTTGAATTTTTTCAGCTCGTTCTTCATCTCGGTCAGCACCTCGTTGGGGCAGTCGGACTCGCCGATAGCATTGGGCAGCACATATCCTCTTCCCATGAAAACGCTTACCCTGAACGCGTCATTAAGCTTGCCGCTGTCACGCATACGCTTATATAATTCCGATGTATCGCCGAAAATAATGTCAAACAGCATATTAAGATAGATGTATTCGTCCAGCGCCTCCTGACCGTCCGAATCGGGACGCTTGAAGCCGATGGCAAACTGCGGCTTGGCTACCGGCATCGAAAGCTCGCTCTTTTGGCAGACTACCCCGGCAGGCTCTCGCCACGCAGTGGTCTCAAGCCGCTCGGGAGCACGGGTAAGCAGGCAGCGCTCGCATACCTCTATCGCCTTTTCGACATCAAAATTGCCGGCAATGCAAAGATACATATTTGAAGGGTTATAGAATGCCTTGTATACATCGTACAGTATCTCGTCCGTTATCTGCGCGATGCTTTCTACCGTGCCGGCGATATCCGTCTTTATCGGATTTTCGCTGTAAATGCACTTAAGCAGCTCCATAAACACTCGCCAGTTGGGATTGTCAAGATACATGGTTATCTCCTGAGCGATAATTCCACGCTCTTTCTCGACGTTTTCGGGAGTGAAGTACGGGTGCTGCACGAAATCAAGAAGTATCTCAAGATTCTTTTCAAAATGGTCTGCGCAGGTGAAATAGTAGCAGGTGCTGTCGTAGGAGGTACCTGCATTGCAGGATGCGCCTGTTTCCGCAAACAGCGCAAACGCGTCCTTTTCCGGGCTTTCAAAAAGCTTGTGCTCAAGATAATGCGCCGTGCCGTCCGGTATGACGGTCTCCTCGCCGCCGTTGAGCGAATAGCGGTTGTCCAGTGAGCCGAATTTTACCGCAAGCTGCGCGTTGACCGTAGAAAATCCGTTCATCGGGCACAGACATACCGTAACTCCGCTGCTGTGAGTGTATTTTATGCACTTCTCGCCGATGAGATTGCTGATGATTTCTTCCGTCATGCCTCTCCCTCCTTCGGCGTAAGTGTAAAGTATGTATCCGGCTTGTACATACGGCAGGCAGCCTGTACGCGCTGCGCCGTCACCTTGGTTATTTCCTCCGCGTACTCCTCGGGTGAATACATCCTGTCATCCATGATCTGCGAAGCATACCATGCGGATATCGCCTTTACCCCGTCGTATACGGATTTCGCGTCGTTAAGCACCTCAAGCTTTGCTCTGGACAGCTCGTCCTCGCTGACGCCGTTTTCGCAGATATCGCGGAACTCCGCAAGAACAGCCTCGCGCGTGCGGCTGACATTCTGCGGGTCAACTCCTGCGTAGGCGGTTATCACGCGCTTGAAGCGGTTGGAAAAGCAGCTGCAATAATAGCACAGCGACTGCTTCTCGCGGATGTTGCTGAAAAAGCGCGAGGTCGTCATTCCGCCAAGTATCATGGACAGCAGCACTCCGGCAAACCTGTCCCGAAGCTCGGGAGCCTTGAAATACATCCTCGTTACCGCCTGCTGCATCTGTACCTGCTCGCTGATATCGACCGGCTCGGGCTTAAGTCTGCTGGGCTTGCAGTCAAGCCGACACACATCACCGCGCTTAAGCTCGAGGAATGCCGACGTCAGCAGCTTTTCGCTCTCGGTGAAATCGCTGCATCCGACAACGCTTATCTCTATCCTGCCATGCTCCAGCATATGCCTGTATGCGCTGTATGCGGTTTCGGGAGTTATCCTCTGCGCCTCCTCGTGAGTGCCCTGTATCGAAAAGCCCCATGGCTCGCCTTTGTATGCGTACTCGGCGCCCTTTTGCGAAGCGTAGTTGCGCTTGTCATTGATAACGCTGTCAATGGCGTCGATAAGCTCGCCCTTCATCAGCTCGGTAGTTTCTGCGGAGAACGCGCCGTTCTCCATAAGCGGATGAAGCAGGCACTCCAGCAGAAGCTGACAGCTCTCGCGCTCGAGGCTTTCCCCCTCCAGCGCATAGCGGTCGTCAATAGTGACAACAGCAAGCGAAGTGCTGCGCGAATCGCCCAGCACCGAAGTGCTGTCCGTCATTGAAGCGCCGTAAAGCTCCGAAAAGCGCAGGCTAAGCTGAGAATAATCGGGATATTTCTCGCAGCTGTCCACCAGTATGTACGGCACTATCGCGTAGTCGGCGCGCGAGTGAATACCGTCCTCTATATCCGTGTAAAACGTGACAGCAATGCGGTTTACCTTATATCGGCTGTCCGTTATGCGACTGAACCATATTCCGTCGCCGATTTGTCTGCGTTCGTAAATATCAATACACCTCTTTGTATGTTATAATAATGCTATTTCCAAAGACATCGCCACGGCAAATATGCCGATATTTCGGATGTGCTATAATATGCCGATATGCACGTAGTTCGCCAACGGCGAACGAATGTGCAAGGCATTTTAATCGTATAATAAACGCTCTGCGTTTATTATACCACAAAACGCCCGACTTTTCCAGTGCTTTATGTGAAATTTAGCAAAAAAAAAGAGCCAAGCGGCTCAGGGCGAAAATTCGCAAATGAAATAATAATTATGTGTAGAACAAAAGAAAGGAGACAACTAAACAAAACAAATGAACGGAGAATTAACTCAGACCATTTATTTGTCTATATTATAGCGCCATTTGACGTTTTTGTCAATATCTTTTTTCTACATTTATTTTTTTCATACATTTTGTACAATTTCGCTATATGACATTTGTCAAAGATATGAGCAAATTCTGCCGCTTCTGTGAGAAAAGTTACATAACTATCCTGCCGTCCGCAATGCGGATAAGCCGCTGAGCTTTTTTTGCCGCCTGCTCGTCGTGCGTTATCATCACAATGGTTTTTCCGCTGCGGTTGAGGTCGGACAGTATCTGCATAACCTCCCTGCCGTTCTTGCTGTCAAGGTTGCCGCACGGCTCGTCTGCGAGTATTATCGCAGGGTCCGCCGCAATGGCTCTCGCGATAGCGGCGCGCTGCTGCTGACCTCCCGACAGCTCGGAGGGACGGTGCGCAGCCCTGTCGGCAAGCCCCACTACCTCAAGAGCCTGCATGGCTTTTTCGCTCCGCTGTTTTCTTCCCTCGCCCCTGTACATCAGCGGAAGCTCGACATTCTCCTTGGCGGTAAGCAGCGGAATCAGGTTGAAGCTCTGGAACACAAAGCCTATTTTGCGGCTTCGTACACGGCTGAGCTGCTCCTCAGTCATCTCGGATACATCGCTGCCGTCCAGCAGATAGCTGCCCGAGGTGGGCGTATCAAGACAGCCCAGTATGTTCATAAGCGTGGATTTTCCCGATCCGCTTGCCCCTGTTACCGTGACATACTCGCCGCTGAGTATATCAAGGCTTACTCCGTCCAGTGCGCGCACCTGTGTGCCGCCGACCTCGTAATGCTTGTGCAGATCAATAACTTTAATAGACATAGCATACCCCCATATGTTCATCACAGCCAGTGCGTGTTCACATACGGTCACCTCAAAAAAGACGTGCGAATACGTTTATGTGAACACGCTCTAGTGTTGCCGCTGCGTGAGAGTTTATTCAGGGGGATGTTAAATTTTACTTATATTAAACAGATTCTGCGATATCAGCCATGCCGGTACATAGCACCTGTTGACCGTCCACCAGCTTACTCCGGCAAGACCGTACTCCTCCACGAGCGACAGCTTCGCCCGTATGCTTCTCGGGTCGTCAAACCATACCGCGTGCGCTGTTCCGTCCTCCGCCGTGTAGTTAAAATGCGGCGTCTGGGTCTGTTCGTCATAGCGTATCTCCGACCCGTACCGCTGTGCTATCTCTACCGCCTGAGTAAGTCCCACGCTGCTTGCGGCTGTGCCCCTCATATAAGGCAGCGTCCAGTCATAGCCGTAGTTCGGCAGGCTCATCAGCAGCTTTTCGGGAGGTATCTCGGTCACCGCATAGTCAAGCACCCTGCGTATCTCATTGATGGGAGAAACCGCCCGCGGTTCGCTGAAGGAATATCCCCACTCATAAGACCCATAAAGATAACACACATTTTTTTGTTATTTTATATCGACTATTGTTGATTTCTAACATATAGCATACACATTCACCGGTTAATGGTATAATTTATCAAGAGGAGTGTATGGCATATGATTATGATTATGTTATCGCGCAAGCTGGGCGAGCTTCGGGTAACACAAGCAGAACTCGCAGCAAAGACAGGTATACGGCCTAACACCATAAATGACCTATTCCATAATGTCGCTGAGCGAGTAAACCTCGAACACCTTGATAAAATCTGCGAGGCGCTGAATTGCGATTTGTCTGAAATCGTTGTGTATTCCCCCAACACACAGAAAACCGTTGACAAATGCGAAAGTCAAAGCGTATACAAGCAGAAGGTGTTGTAAAGAAAGCCCCTAATCAGCATAGCTGATTGGGGGCTTTCTTTACCTTATTAAAATAGTGTTAGCGTTTTGTCAGCCTAATATCATAGATTTTAATCATTTTTATCTAGCTTCCCGAGTTGGTCTAACCTTGACATGATTAACATTACCAGATACAGCGGCGGTGTTCTGCGCCCACTTTCCCAATCTTGTATTGTTCTGATTGGTATGTCGAAACACGCTTCTGAAAACTCTTTTTGTGTCATTTTTAAGTGTGTTCTCACTCCTTTTATAGGATTATATTCACTTTTTTCTTCTTCAAAACACCATATGATTTCTCCGAATGCGAAGCAAGCGATTAGTGGCGCTTCTTTATCGCTGTGGACGTAACGGATTTCATTCCTTGCGCTAATGTATATGAAATCCTCGCCGTCGATTGTGATGTGCTTGTTCCAGTTCTTTTTGTCTGAAAACGTTTCTTTTAGTTTTTCTTTTAGTTCTTCTGTTTGTCGTATTCTGTATCCCATTTTTACCTCCTGCCCTGTGGGCTTCCTATTGCTTCCCCTCAAGCAAGGGGAGGTGGGTTTATCGCACCCACCTAGCGATTATATTGGTTATAATGCGATTACCTTAATCACGTTGCCCATTTGGCTGTATACATAGATCATGTCAGCTTCTTCTTTCTCGCAGGTAGGCTTATAATAGCCCTCGTCCTTTCTGTAATCCCATTCATAATCAACGCCGTTGATGGTCGATACGGGCGAGCCTCCGTAGGTCTTGCCTGTTACGTTGCTTTCGAGAGCCTTTTTTGTAACCTTGTTCAGCTCAGTCTTAGTGATGTACTTGTCTTCTGTAATGTAAATTTTCATAAATTTTGTCCTCCGTTATGCTTTTGATTTTGGGTTTATCCCCTTGCCGTAATTATATATTACAACGCAATGCGTGTTTTGTCAACATATTTTTTAAAAAATCCAACGCAATGCGTGTGTTTTCTGCTATATTCACAAATTGTAAAACACATTTTTATGCACAAATAACAAAACCGCCCCCAAAGACAGCCTAAGCCATCCCCGAGGGCGGTATTCATATTTATTAGATTTCTTCCACTTCAACCTCGAAACCCAGTGCCTTAAGCTGTCCCTGCGCCTGAGCGAGCGCCGATTTCTGCACCGTTTTGGTGCCGGTGACGCGGTACTTTTCGACTGGTTTATTCATCCCGAGCTTGCGGATTTTCGCAGCGTACCCGACATACGCCACGTCCACATCAATCGGACCGCCTGCGCCGTCAACTGTGCCGATATCGGTAGCATATTGGTTTTCAACGTCTGCCGCTGTGCCGTATGCGGCATACTGCCACATCGTTTGTCCGTACTGATACGGTTTAGCGCCGTGCGTCCAGTGGGCTAGCCACAGGTCATATTTTTTCAATGTTGCCGCAGTGATACGCTTCTGAATAGTATCAGGGTTCGTGTACAGTACGACATAGTAATTCGCCGCCTTTAATACCGCCATGAACGCATCGATGATAGCACTATACTGCTCCTTGCTCAGACCGAGGGCGAACAGGTCGCCGTCCTCGAAATCAAGGGCTATGGGGTAATCGAACTGATACGATTTCAGCAGGTTGCACAGCCACTGTGCTTCCTGCCTAGCCTGCACCGGGGTCTGCGCCCTCAGCCAGTGGTATGCGCCTACATATATTCCTGCTTCCTTGCAGCCTTTATAATGCCTGTCAAGGTATGTGTCTTTAAAACAGCCGTAAGCCGTCCGCAGCATTGCAAACTTGACCTTGCCGCCGTCGATTGTCGCAGCCTTAAGCCGTTTGTAGTCAACCGCCGTGTTGTTGAAACTGAGGTCAACGCCCATGTACTTAGCCATTATTCGTCCTTTCCCTTGTTCGCGCCGTCAGCAAGACCCTCGCCGATGACATATCCAACAACAGCCGCGCCAGACATAATACAGCCGGAAACGGTGTTCGCGGTGTCCTGACTGCCGCCAAATGCGATGATTAACCCTGCCGTAAATCCTGCTACCGCAACCCACAGTTTACGACTTGTAAGTTTACGCTTCCAATCAATCTTCATGATCGTTTCTCCTTTCAGTAGGTAGTGCCAAAATATCGTTGTAGAGGTCGGTTGCAACGTCGTTACCACCGAGGTTGTGATACGCAGTATATTCTCGCTGCAACGCCTCTCTTGCGTATACGGGGCAAAACCCCTTTTCTTTGTACTTTTCGTGACAACGGATTATTTCAGCTCTGAGTAGGCACTGCAATCCCATCGCTGTGTTCTCACTAATCTCGTCACGCCGTTTTTGCTCTTCTTCCTCTTCTGCGGTCTGCTTCTTATGCTTGGTCTTGTAGTTGGTGTATACAACGTTAAAGACCGTAGCTAGAGCAGGAACGCCTGTGGATATCAGTGCAATGATGATGTCATTATTCATCGGATTGGTAGTCCTTTCCAGTGATTTATTCACATTTATGGTTCTGCCGATAACAGTATTTCCGTTCCGGGCGGAACACGCAATACTGCGTCCGTCAGCCCGTGCGCGGATTTCGTTGCGCGCAGCAGCAATTGGTTTTGTCCATATATCTGTACCGCGAACGAAAAACCACTAACTGGGGACGATATCGGGAACGGCATTACTTCGGGGGTACCTGTAATGCTTATTGTGCCTGCTCGCATGGACGTTGGTGTCGGTATCGAAAAATCTATGTAGTTCGTATGTACATATACAGCACGGTAAACAGAATATGCGCTCAATTTCTGTAAATACCGCTGACATCGCGCCAGTTCCACAACCTGGTCGGGCCGCGTAAATTGCGTTGCGACGCCGCCTATCTCAAGCTTCGCCCACCTAAAAACAGTATAGCTGTTTGCGGTTTCGCCTGCTACGCGCATATCCGCGCCGTACAGCCACACATATAACGCCGATATATCATCCGGAACAACAAATGTCAGCGTTTCTATTCCGGCGGCGGTAATGCGCTTAGATCCGGGATATACCGTGCTGCCGTCGCTTTTAGTTGCCATAATCAGTATCTGTGCTCCAACCGCGGATAACTCTTTAATATCCACGGACAATGTGCAGGTATTTCCACACAGCAAAGCGCTGTTTTCAACGTGTTGCCTGATGATGGATTTAGCACCGGATGATGCCGTCGACATGAATCCGACTTTGATTCCGTCATTGGTCACAGTCATTACACCATCATTCTGGCACTGCCAATGATCAACACCATAGGCATAGTTGCCACTGTAATCGCTTGCACCTCGCTGATTTATCGCGAAATCGGGATTTATCAGCAGATTAGGGTTACTTGCGATTTCATGCACATGAAATCCGTCAAGTTTATCAGCGTTGCCGCCATCAGAAATATCCAACCATTCACTCCATACATATGGAGTAGCGTTTGTGTCGCATAGCATGAAGAACGTTTTCACTTCTTCTTTCACACGGGAATTATAGGTCGCAGTGATTTTATAGTTATCTGCTGACTTTTCTACAAGAACAAAATAACTACCGCCCTCAACCGGCATTCCTGTTACTTTTTCCTTAACAAAGACGCACCCTGACTGTGCTGCTGAAATGACTAATTCTTTGAAATCTCCGCTATCCCAAGTCTTAATATTCTGCATAAACTCGGACGAGCTTTTTTCGCCAACAGTATCAGCATTACCGCCGTCAGCCGGAAGTTTTGTTGGGATGTCAGTTTTGGTAGCATAATTTTTTAACACATCGTCGAGTTCCTCATGTGTGACAAGCGCGCTGCCGCTGATACTCACGAACACGTTGCCTGTATTGCTGATAGCAATCGCCGCCGTCAATTCAAGCATGAAAGCGGCATAAGAAGCCTCGGAAGGGATTTCCTCTCCGGTAATGTCCTGCATTATCGCGAAAAGTACCTCTTCACCATCTCCGACTTTTGCGAATAACCCGACCTGCTTCATAGTTTTAGTATCCGTTACGCCATTGTTGCGGATCTGGATCTTGATATCAATTCCCTTGCCCTCAATCGTGGTTTTCTTGGCTATCATAGGAACCACGTCAAGCGGTGATGTTAGCGCAGTCTGCGCCATAAGCGCTACCGGATCAACGGTACCCCCGCCAAGAGCGGCTCGCGTGATAGTTATCTCCCCACCTCCAAGAATTTCACCGAGCAATGATATGCCGTCATTCGTAATAACCGCGTCCTGCCATTTTTCAGCCATAATTCTTCACCTCACATTTGATTTTTTTGTATATTCCACACGGACGAAACGCCGCCTTTACAGCAATGTCCGTGGAAACACCTACCTCGAATATTGTTTCCTCTAAAACGCTCCGCAGGTTCTTGTAGTATTGAACTTTTGCAATTACTCGGTCGCGTTTATCCCTGTCGTTGGAACTATCGTAAATGATTATCTTGAAATGATAGGGCTCACCGCCGTATTCAAACCATTCCGCGACTCTAGCATCCTCATAAACGCTTCTTAGCGCTTTTTCCACCGCATATTTCGTCCCTTTATAGCGATGAACCTGCATACATTCATGAATGATGCGCCGCTTTTCTTCCAAAGTGCCTTCACAGTCGTACCATTCTACATTCAGGTCAGCGGCTAGTATATCCAGCACCTCTTCGGGCAGATCGTCAAGTCTTAGGAAAACTGCCGCATATTCAGAATTTGCTATTGTTTTAATAAGTTCTTCGGCTATGGCATCTGCAAGCTTCCCTTTGTCCTCATCGCGTGTTAGCGAATACGGAAACGAAGCAAGAAGCGCGTCCTTTTCAGTGACTAATCTACTCATCCTCATAACCTCCGTTAACAATTACCGCACTAGTGAGAACGGTGTGTGCCGTTTGCGGAGTAAGTCGGTCAGAGCCGTCACGAAGAGATACGAACACAGGGGACTTAATATCTACGCGCTTTGCCCCCGTATCTTTGATAAGCCACATCAACCGTGACGGATTTATGTCACGACCTATTTTTTTGCACTGCCAGTCTGCGTACTCTTCAACCGCGCTACGGATTGCCGACTCAATTTCCGCAGCAGATTTCTGTGAGTTACGGTCGACATAGTATGTAAGCTCGATATTGAATTCAACAACAAGCGGATCAAGTACCTCGACCACATCTGTAAGCGGTCTGACCTTGTCATCGTTGCAGGCGGCAAGTATTGCGTTCTTTGTGCCGTCATCGGCAATTTCGCCGTTTGCCATTATTGCAAAAATATTTACATAGCCCGGTTTGTCAATCGGGTTAATAGCACATACATCAGCGATGCTTGTAGATACCGCTTTCGCATGGTATTCATACGCCCCTTTGGGACCGGCGGTGCTGAACGCTTCAAGCCCTGCACGCATTAGCTCGTAGTATTCGTTATCCGTAGCGCGTTCTGTACCGCTGTTCGATGTTTCAATATTACTGCAAGATGAATAGTACAACACTTTGTCTACATCCACTAGGGTGTTTATTTGCCCCGGTGCATATCCATTTCCAACTGTTCCTTCTTTTTCGCAGATAACAGGTGCATCCACGAAAACTGCACCGATTTCAACCGCTGTATCTACTGTTGTTGCCCACATCAGCGAACCGCTGCTGTCGGTCACTCTTGTCCCTTTAGGAATCGGAATAGCCGTTTCCTGCTGTGCAGAAATCGTAAATCTTACTACGCATTCAGCGGGCTTCGCTTGAGGTCTAGACACATTGTATATCATCTTGCCGAGTGCATCTAGGTTTTCTCCAACAGCTCGTGACGGTATATTCTGATTTGCGGCATAATTCACAATGATACGCTGTTGAATTATGATACCGGCTACCCATTGAATGAATAGCTTGTCCGGATCGGAAGGGAGCAGCGTACGCCCTGTAAGTTCCTCATACTTTGCAGTCAAGTCTGCGACTATTTCCGCGCTATCGGTCGATACAAACTGATATTCAATCGCTCTGCTCATCGTTTATACTCACCTCTACCGTTATTGATATTTTACCGTTTTCCGTTTTCTCAAAATAGACATCTTCCAGCTTCGCCCTTGGCTCAAATTCCTCAATCGCGTCTGAAATCTCAACATACGCCATATTTTCCGCTACATCAAACGGCTTGTCCACGAATTCCATTGGCAATCCGAAATCACGATACATAGGAACCGTGCCGCGCTTTGTGTTCAGCAGCATAGCAATGTTCTGCAAAACCGAAAATACCTTGCTGTCCTGCTGCAAAGAAAGCGTATAGTTGTCGGCAGAATTAACCTTGTAAGCCATTATCCTGCCCCCTTACTTGTTGTACTCTTTGAGCGTAATAGAAACATCGGCGGTTATTATTTCGGATTTCTTGCCGTATTGCTTTGGCGTGATAGAGATTTTTGTAATTACCCAGCGATAATTGCCTATCACCTTTTTGCCAATCACAAACTTAAGCGTTTTGCCGGTTTTCTTGTATTGCCTCAGCTTTTCAAGCTCTTCCTCGACATCAACGCCAAGTATCTGCGAGATGGTCATATTGAACGAAATACTGTCCGCGTCATTACCGGTAAATTCAATAATTTCATTGCCACAATGCCGCTTGTGACTGCCGAAAGACGCGGAACTGTCGATTTTCAAGCCCGAAAAGGTTTCAACCTTGTTTGACGAAACAGAGAAAACAACCTTGCCTAAGCTACCGACTTTCATGTCAAGCCCCCCATGATAATACCGTCGCCGTTAAAATCGTCGTTGTACTCGCAGACAACGCTCTGACCGATAAACGGCAGCCATCCATATACTCTTACTGTTATCTCATGCTTAGTCGCGCTGCCTTCCGGCGAAACGCCGTACAGCTCGTCGGGGTGGTTCTTGGTATATTCCTCTCCGATACCCATATTGCGGTCGGCCGACGCATATTTCTTGCTGATAGTCCAATCCTTTCCGTCTGACTTCAATGCCAGCGTAACAAAGGACGAATGATTGAGTATCGGAAGCCAGTCCGATACGATATTCACATCGGGAAAATTAACCCTTGCCATTCTCTTTTTCACATCAACAACGGTAACTGTGCCAATTCTAAACATTGTCAACCTCCGTATAAGATTTGATTTACACGCGCCTGAACCTGCTCATAACTATGCCCTGCGGCTTCAAGAAGTTCTTTGCGCTTGGGATATACATCCCACTCTCCGCGGATAACCTGCATTGCCAGCTCTTGTATCTCATCGCTGCTGTCTGCCTTCGACTTGCCGCTCAAATTAACGCTTTCTGACAAGCACTTTCTTATCGTTATTTGCGTAGTATATCCGCTTGATGAAATACTGTGCTTTGCCTGCTTGATGATGTACTTACCATCACCGAAGCCAAAATCCGAAAGCTCCACCGTATTTCCTGCGGCAAGATTGGGATTTCCCGGAAAGGTGAACGAGCCGGTTATTTCGTATTTATTGTGCAGCCGAAGGAGCTTGTGAGCGAGTTCCTGCGCCTCCGACTTACTTGATACTCTCTGACAAACCTGCAAACATTGCTGATTTGCGCTATTTTCGTTGTAGTTTTCGGCGTATTCTGTGGCCGAAATAACAGTACCGCTCGGTGTGGTGTAATACACCCGACATGAGGTGTAGCAGTTATCAGTGCCGGTGGTTAGCTTGAACTTGGTATATCCACCCTCTTCACCGAACTTTATCTTTTTGACAGCCTTCTTGCCCTCGTAAGCCGCCTGGTCGAATACCACAAGAATATTGTTGGTGGCTTTCAAGGAGCAGCCTGCGTTGTGGCATAGCTTTTGCAGAAAAACAATATCAGATGTCTGGTACTGCTCCACACGGGAGTACTTGGGGTTGTATCCGCTCTCGAAAATCACTCCCATTCCGTTCTGCCGTGCTATCTCACTTGCTATCTCTGAAAGTGTTATGTTTTCCCACGACTTGGACTTTAGGGTCTGTCTGACGGTGTTGCTGAACGACAGTGAGGTTGCCTTAATGGTAACAGTGGCAGGTGGTCCCTGCGCGTCTATGCTGTCAAGTTCGAACTGACCGCAATCGAGAACCATATCCTTGCCGTCGTTGTTCCCATTGCTCAGCACGATCACAGCTGATATTTTCAGCCCCTTGCTCGATTGCCGGGTTGTATCGCCCGTTGTTTGAGTGTCCGTTCCTGCTTTTTCTACTTGGCTTTCGGCAAACCAACCTAGATAATCCACGCATATCGGATAGGGAATACCGCTTTTCAGGTTAAGATTTGTGATCTTGCCTTTATACCCCTTTACCTCTGCCCCCGGCTTTCCGTAGCCCCAACTGTCATATTGAGGTGCGCCGCTCACAACTACAGCATCTCCGATTTTCCAATCGGTTGATGTTGTAGTTGTTCCGCGTGCCGAATATGTAGCTGCTGCAGTAGTAGATGAAGAAGTAGAACCACCTCCATCTCCTACAGCCTTGAGGTTATTGCCCTTTATATATCCCGTTTTGCCGGAATAGGTGATTTTTGCCCAACTCGCATAGAATGCGTGGACATCAACTATTGTGCCATAGGGAAGTTTACCTAAGACCTTGTACTTTTCACCAGCTCCGCTGCGAACATTTACACCGGTAGACGCTGTGACTTTATACTTGGGGTCTGAATTATCCTCACTGCTTGAAGATTTCGCACCCGATGATGTATCTGTTTTGGAACTTGAAACAGGCGCGGAGCTGATTATCTGACCGCCCTGCGCGGCGTTAGTAATAATGCTGTTGAGCCATTTCCGCAGCCACTTTCCGTCCCGGTCATGTACCTTGATTTGCAGGTCGTCAGCCTCGTCCTCTTCGTTGTCCGTGTATGTGAACGATATCCAGCCTTTGTTTACATATACGGAAACATCTACGCCGCCGATAACAACTTGCGTTTTGGCTCGGCGTGCAAGGTTCTTTTCGCTCATCCGCTCGCCCTCTTCCACGGCGGCAAATCATCTGCCGTTATTCTTTCCTCTACTTCGGGAACGATAATAACGATACCCTCCGAAAAAATATAAACGTTGCATAGCTCAGGGTTGGCATTGATAAGAACATCGGTATATTTCACATCTCCGTATAGGGTGTAGGATATTCCGTCCCACATATCTCCCTGTTTAGTTGTGTATGTAGTCATACTCATGCATAAACGCTCCTTTGCCTGTCAATTCCTGCTTCCTCAATCGCGTCCTTTACCATATCAATAAGCCGCTCGGACATCTCTTGCAGTTTGCTTTCGGTCATATCGCTAACTTCTCCGTTAACAACGAATTGCGGAGCAATGGTGATTTGCGCTCCCGAACCTCCCGAAAGCATAGCCTTGGTGTTATCAGCGTCAATTACCCTTTCTCCGCCGCGCATCATTACAAGCTCGGGTCCTTTCTCACCAACGAGGGCGATTCCTCTCGCAGCGTTGTCCGTTCCACTAGCGTATGCTGCAAGATTATAAGGATCATATGGATCGAAAGCAATAGCTTTCTGATATTCAGCCTTCTCATAAGCCTTTCGATAACCGTAAGGGTCGGCTGGATTAAATGCTGTGGGATCATTCATATAATAATCTGCACTTCTCGCAGCCGAAAAAGCTTTGGAGACAGCTTTAGCGACTATGTCAGCCGCCTCTGTTACTGATCCTTTTCCTGCAAGTATAGCGGCAGCGTATGCTTGAATGGTATCTTTTGCCGCTTGCTCCGCCGTTTCACTCATATTCATATCTTCAACGGCTTTTTCCATGTCGCTGACGACTCCGTTAAGCTGTTCATCTATATCTATTCGATAATCAGCAAGAGATTTTGAAACGGCCTCCTGCGCCTTTTTCTGCTGTGTGAAGTTGTCCACCATAGCCTTGAGTTCTTCGTCGGTAGCGTCTGCCATGCCTGCAATCACATTTACAGAGTCAGCAGAGCCGTCAGCGAACGAGGCTATTACATCGCCCAAGCCTTCAATGTCACCTGTGCGCTTGGACAGGGTTTCAAGATTGTAGTTGTAGTTATCCCAATACTCGGTCTGCGAGGATAGCGCGTTATTGATAATTTCAATGCTTGTCGGAATGGTTTCTTCAGCATTAGTCCAAAGATTGTATTGACCGCTTACGCTGTCGTAAGCTGCCTGATAAGCGTCATTGTACGCTTGCAGCAGCTCTGTGGTCTGCTCGGTAACATCATTCACGGCAATTGATACTGCGTCATAAGCAGAAACCATTTGCTCCGAAGCGCCTGATATAGTATCATTGTAATCGACTATAACATTTTCACACTCGGCAATAGCAGCTCTGATTGCTGCCAAATCAGATGAAACCTTATTGCGTTCTTCCGAGGCTTTTTCCAAGTCTTTTGTATAGTCACTTCCACCTAATCCGCCCCAAAATCCATAATCTTGAACATTTTCCAAGAAGCTTTTCTTACGATTGTAGGCTTTATTAAAAGCAATTTCTGCTTTTTCAGCTTCCTTTCGTAGTTTCTCTTCTTGTGACATTAATTCAGCAAGGTTTTCTTGTGACGCCTTGTATTTTGCTTGAATGCTATCGGTTCCCGCAGCTCTTTCTATTGCATCGGACAACCCATCAAGCTTGCCGCTCACATTTTCTACTGTGAGTCCAAGAGTTGGATAAAGCTCATTCAGCTTTTCGATAATCGGTTGCATTAGCGCTTCTTTATGCGCTGCGGTTTCTGATGAGGCGGCAATACTACGTAGTTTTGCCGCTAGTATTTGAGCCTGTTCCTGTTGGTCTGCTACCGCGTCAGTTCCTTCGCGGTAAGAAGATAACAGGTCTGTCGTGGAATCGTGCAGAGAATCTATCTCCGCATATAGTTCGGAAACTGAGAAAGACTGCTGCTCAATAGATGCATTGGCTTCGTCAAGGTCGTATTTCAGAGCACGAGCCTGATCCGATGTTTCTCCATACTGCTCACAAGCGGCTTGATATTCTCCGTTTAGCCGCTCAACATTATCGCACTCCTCTTGTGAGGCAGTCGATAGTGTGAGAGTCTCTAGCCTTGCCGCCTTTGTCGCTTCGCTGTATACTATCAGCCCTGCTGTAAGCGCAATGACCGAAACAGCGATAATACCGGCAGGGTTTAGCAGCATAGCCGCGTTCAGCTTCATTTGTGCGCCTGCGGCGGCAAGCTGCGCTCCGACATTCTTGGTAAGGTTGATATTAAGCAGCATAAGTAAGCCGTTTTCGCTTGCCTTAATTCCGATTCCCGCGGCCGCAAGAGCATTGGAAATTTTCTTTACTGCAACAAACGCTGTGTATCCGGCAACAATGACACCGATTTCCGCGCCTACTGCCATAATCGACTTTACAACAGCTGGATTTGTTTCGCAGAAATCGTTGATTCCTGTGATAATCTGCGTACCGGCTTGGGTAAGTCTGCGTAATTCATCGTTATACAGGCTGCCCACAGTCATCTTCAGACCGTCCGTAGCAGATTCCAGAAGTGTAACATCACCCTGCAGATTGTCAAGCTTGATATCTGCCATTTTCTGAGCCGCACCTGTGCAATTGTTGATTTTTTCGGTAAGCGATTGGTAATCTTCTTCAGTAGAGTTTATCATTGCAAGAAGACCATTGTAACCGCGCTGACCGGAAATAAGCATAGCATTCTGCACACGCTCTGCATCGGTCATCTGCTCGAAGTACCCGCGTAGTTCGTTCAGAGTGTCGGAAAAGCTGTCGATAGTACCGTCCGCATTAACTGCCGAGAATTCAACCTCTCCGAAGGCATCAGCGGTAAGAGTTGCGCCGTTCAGCAAGCCGTTGAAAGTATTTTTCAGCGCAGTTCCTGCAACCGAACCCTTTACACCTGCATTAGCCATCAAACCAATACCGACAGCAACATCTTCAATGCTGTATCCGAGCGCACCGGCTATTGACGCAGAACCCGAGAATGTTTCGCCCATAATAGCAACGCTGGTATTCGAGTTCGATGCGGCGGCTGCGAGAACATCGGCGAAATGAGCTGTGTCCTTTGCTTTCAGACCGAATGCAGTGAGATTATCGGTGACAATATCGGATACAAGTGCCAAGCCCTCGCCCGATGCGGCGGCAAGGTTAATCATGCCGTTCATACCCGAAAGCATTTCACCAGCGTCCCAGCCTGCCGTTCCCATATAGGCCATTGCCTGTGCGGATTGGTTTGCTGTGAATGCGGTCTGTGCGCCGAGTTCTTTTGCCTTTGCAGTGAGCTCCTGCATCTGAACGGCATTTGCCCCAGAAAGGGCTTCAACGGTGCTCATTGTACCGCCGAATTCCATTGATACGCTGACGCACTCTTTGTATGCCTCGGCTATCTTGTTAAGTGCAGCGGCTATTCCCGCCGCTTCAAGAGCAGCGCCGACTACTTCAAACGCTGATTCACCGTTATCACCAAATCGTTTTGCTTCGTTAGCGGCTTCTTCTTCCTGCTTTGCAAGTTCTTCTAGTTTACCTTTAAGGCGGTTGCTTTCACTTGCAAGCTGGCTTGTATCCACTCCGGCATCAGCAAGTTTTTGCCCCATCTGCTGAAGGCGCTGAGTTTTATCGGCAATAGCCTGCTCGGTGTTTGCTATACGGTTTTTAAGCTCCACCTCACGAGCAGCAAGCTGAGTTTCCTCTACAGTCGTATCCTCGGTGGACTGCCTTAGCTTAGCAAGTCCACTTTGAGTGATTTCAAGCTGTTTCTTATATGTATCGAGCTGCTTAGTGGTTTTATCAATGCCCGATTGCTGTTTCTGGTATGCGCTGATATCGCTCTGCGTCTTATTTAGAGACTGGATTTCCTTTTGGGTAGCAGCAAGAGCTTTCTGAGCGGAGTTGAATGTTCCCTTGAAATTCTCGCCCAACCTTGCACCAAGCTTAAACAACATTTCATATTGCTTACTTGCCATTCAACTCTCACCCTTCTCACTTTTTATCAGACTCTTTGATCAGCTTGTTGTGCGTTTCTATCCACCTTTGTATTTCTCCAAGTGGCTGGCCAAGCCAGAAGGAAATAGGCGCATATCCGTGCTTAGACAGTACGAGTATATTTCGCCTTAACGACTTGAGGGAGCAAGTCCCGCTAAGAAAAAACGTGCGCGGTTCTTGATCCTCTCGAAGTCGATAATTGATACTCTATTGAAAAAATCCATGCCGACAGGCTTTGTGCAAGCCTTCGCGGCCATAAGGATAAGATAATTTGCATCGTTGATTGCACCGGCGTACATAGTCTTTCCACGGGCGGCAAGCTGTTCCTCGATGTTGAGGGCGTCAGCTCCGGTCAACTTATCAAAGTCAAATGACAGCTCCGTGATCTCCTCGCCGTTGTAAAGTATGGGCTTTTTCAGGTGCATTACATTTTCGGTGCTGGTGTTCATCATATCGTTGAGGCTTTCTTCTACAAGCTCGTCAACATTCTCTTCCTGAACGGTATCCAAGTTTTCTTTCATTTCCTTTGCCATATCAAAATTCCTCCTCAAATATAAATGCCGCTCCCTGCGCAATGCAGGCAGCGGCATATTAGTGTGATTACGACATTCCCAGACACTTGCGGATCTTTGCCGCTCTGTCCTCTCCGGTGTGGTCAATGTAGCGGAAATTCAGCGGATCATACTCACACAGTTTCTTCCCGTTTTCATCGTATTCCGAATAGTAGTGAACCGCATATTCGCCAGAAACATTGATAGGCGATGCGTTCTTCATCGTGCCGCCGGTCAGCTTCTTGGGAACAACGCGCATGATGATTTTCTTCTGCTTCTGGTCGATTATACCCTCGCTGTAATTGTAATGTTGGTCTGCGCGCCACAGCGAAATGGTATGCACGCGCTCTTCCGCAAGAGCGTGTGCAGCTTCGTTTATGTGGTTAAAGTTGATGGTTACCGTCATAGGCTTAAATTGACCTGTTACAGGAACTTCAATTTCTCCTAGCACTCCCGCTCCGGATACATTGAAAACCGCGTTTTCAAAATCCGGCAAACCTACATCTGCCACACCGTAGAACATTTTCTCATCCTCGTATATGGCGAATTGGGTTACGCCTTCATCAACGCCATTAGGCATATTGTGTACCTCCCTTCTTATGCGCCGAGCGCAGCTTCAAGCATATCCACGCTGTACTGAACGTGCATATCTATCTGCTGTGCCGGAACAGGCGATGCCGCCTGACAATCAAGTCTGAACATTCCGTTCATAAGGTTTGTGATAGGATTCAGCTCGTCAGAATATCTGATTTCGCCACCGTAAATCTTGCCCTCGGCGGTAAGACCGTTAAGCCATGCATTGAACGCATTGATGATAGCGTCGCGGAGAGCAGGATTGAGGGGCTTGTCGATATACTGCCAGAATGTGTTGATAAATGTGTTGCAGATCCAGTCCTGCACCCTGTTGGTGCAGATGAACATCTTAGCAACATCACTTGTCTTGGGGTAACAGCCGAGATAATTGCCCCAAAGCGTCCAACCGCCGTTGTTCAGAGCAGTAACAACGCCATTGGTAACGCTGACCGCATCAGCCTGCGGCAGCGAGAGAATAACCTCAGTACCGTCCGCGCAAATCGCGCCGGTAATTGATATGGACTTGTTTGACGGCGATTCGTAAGGACAATCCGCGTTGCCGGAATCGACCTTTGCAATAAGACCGCATACGATAACGGACAGGTCAAATAGGTAATCTCCGCTCTTGACCATCGGCCAGCATACGATCATATCCTCTGAATCATATCCGTTGTCGGTCTTATGCTTTAGCACCTTTGAATAGTCGTTTGCCGCTGCGGAATCAATATCAACGACAGCCTTTGCACGGAAAAGGCCGTTAATGCTCGGCGCTTTTGCCGCCATAACCGCCGCAACCGTGGGATTAGTTGACCAGCCGGGGGCGCAGAGCAGGTCGGGAACAATGCCGACAACGCTGCGGCACATTTCCACGGATTCAACGGCAATTTCAACATCTTCCGCTGTTATAGCTGTTAGGTCTGCAATGTCATATCCGACTTTAAGGCTAGCGGCGCTGTAATGCGTAGACGCTGGCATAAGCTCAATACAGAGAGCGTCATCAGTGTAGTATGCCTCGTAGTCGGTTCCCTTGACAAGCGTGTCAACCGTACTGCCTGCTGTTACAACAAGACTGTCGTTGATGATTGCGTCAATAGGAAGATCTACCATGTGATCAGTTACCGTGAATTCTTCGGCAGAAACCGCCTTTTTGTGCTCTGCCGGGTTGAAGATGTTAAAGAAGATTGCCGGGGACATACCCATAACCTTGTGATATGCGTACATTGCCTGACAAATATTCCATTTAGGGGAACCGTCCTCGTTTCTCCAATCGGTGCTGTATCCGCCAAGCTCCTCAGCCTCTCCGAATCCAGTTGAAAGCTGAGGCTTGCCAGTATAACCTTTACCGCGATGGCAAGGCCATGCACCGATAAAATAAGGAATACCCACCGCCGCAGTCTGAACCGCAACGACTCCAGTATCGTCCTTATATGTGTTAATACCATGTCTTATAGCCAAAGTTAATCCTCCTTACCTGTGATTTTCTTGATCAGCGCTTCATAGGGAATATAAATGCCGCGCTTGGTTTTCAAGTCGTTCCTTGATTTTGCGACCTCCCGGTCTGCGACAATAAGCCGCTCAATCTGCGGATATTCCTTCAGACCGTTTTCAAGCGACTTAATTACCTCTGCACGGTAGCCGCGGAATACTCTTCCGTTGGTAACAATTCCGCGAATCGACGGACCTAAGTAGACCCAGATCCGCACCTCGTTTTCCTTAGGCTTTTCCGCAGCCTGCACGACCGGTTTCGGCTCGGACGGTTCGGTTGAAACCGCTGTATTCGTGCCACTCTCGGCAGGGCTTTCAAACATTTCTTCCGAATTGCCGTTTTTCTTTGCCAAAGAAATCAACCTCCCTCTGTATTGGTTTTATGTGAAATGTGCCTATCATTTCGCCTGCGAAATACGGCGCAGTGTCATCGGGATAGACAACCGAATCAACGCCCTCATGCTCATCAAGCACGAAATTATCCCCGATTTGGATTTTTTCAAAGAGTTTGTCCTGCACTCTGTCCATCACATTCAGTAGCATGACCGCGCCCTCCTGTTCATCCTTTGAGTAAACGCAGAAAATAAACCGTACCGTTGCTGTGTAAGCAGGGTTCGGCAGGTTATTATCGCTACGCCGGTGCTTGCTGTCTATGAGCTGCACAATGATGTACGGTGCAAGCTTTTGTGCCGCTTGGCTGTCGGGCAGACGCATAAGATAAACATTAGGAGCACGGGTTTGTATCTCCGTATCGCCTTTTTGAATTACCAGCGGCAGCTCAATTCCCTTTACTGCGTCTTCACAGAATAGCTTCAGTGCGTAAATGAGTTTTACTCTCGTCATTATTACCTCCAGCCATTAAGAACCGCTGTGATTTCATGTTCCATACGTTCTTCAAACACTTTTCGAACATTATCACCGACCGAATTCGCAAGGTTAGGATTTGCGCCCATCATCTGAGGCACAGATGGTCCCATCTTCTGCTTTATAGGCAACCTCCGCGTGCTGTATCGTTCGAACAGTCCGATATGTCCGCTGTCCATAGTAGCGCGGAAAACGTGCCGCAGCGTATCACCTGCGGAATTACGCTTAACCTGCACCTTGTATAGACCTGCGCTTGTGATTTTGGCGGTAAATCTGATCAAGGGAACATGGTAGCCGCGAAAGCTAAGACCTACGCTGATTTCGTTGCCGGATCTCTGAATGTGCTGTGAAGATTTTGTGTATTTCTTAAAGTCGGATGCCTTGAGAGTGTAATCCTTGCCTACCTCTCTTGCGGCGCTTGCCCGTCCACTTGTCGCGGCACGGGACAGCGCAGATTCAGCCGCCTTCTGAATCCCTCCGGGGATACCTGCCAATAGCCTTGTGGCATGGTCAAGTGCTTTTGAGCTTCCTGAATCATCAGCAAGAGTAATATTGACTATTCCCGAGAAATCGCTTCCCGAATACTTATCACTCATCGTAATACCTCAATTCAAGAGTAATCAGCCCCATTTCGCACTTTGATGTGATTACCGAGTATCTGCGGAAATACGGTTCTCCCAGCGCCTCACCGTCATCAATCTCGAAACGCTGCCCTTGTTCGGGAATAACCCCGCCCAGGTCCTTTTCGTGAATGTATGCCACAGCGGATACAAGAAAAATGCCCTCCATGTGGTCACTCTGAACGATAGGTCGGTCAGACTGCTTGACCTTTTGAAGAACAATCGGTATAGAGCTATAAACCTCTCCGTCATACCGAACCGTATGGTTTTCCGCAAATTCATCGGTATTCATCAGCACATTTGCGATATCGGACTTAACCATGTCCTTAAAACTCATTATTCGTCCTCCGAATCATCGGGCAGCGCGTCAGCAAAGAAATCGTCAAGAGCCTTGATAAGTTCCTGCTTTGTCGCGCTTTCAGCTACCGCGATACCGTATTCGTTTGCAATTGATTGCAAATCGGATTTTGATGTCGCTGCGTCGTATTTTGGAATGCCGAAATCGCCGCTCTCGTCGGTATCTTCGTCATTACCATTGTCATTACTTTCGGGCTGAACATCTGCGCAATATGTATCGTCCATAGCTTCTGCGATACCCTCGCGCACAAGCCTCTTCCCCAGCTCCTCGTCTACATCAAACGGCGGGTCCTTGGGGCTTTTGGGTTTGATTATGCCATTGACCACCAGCCCGAATGTGGTGTTTGTGATACGAATAAGCAATGTATACCTCCTATCAGCCTACAACCTTGCTTGCAAAGATATACGGTGTATATACCTTGGGCATTGCAATAGGTCTGGAGTACAGCTCGATTGCTCTGGTATTGTGCTTGTTGTCAACAAAGAGCTTGGACACTCTCGCCTTGGCGATTGTCTCAAAATTGTCTTTGCCATAAGGCATAAGAGTTACAGCGCCATAAGCGACACGGCCGCAGTTCGGGAATGTTACCATAGCCGCGTCCTTGGGGAAGTAGCTTACAGTCTTGCCGCTCTCGTCCTCGTACTTGTTACCTACTACGATAACCTTGAGCACATGACCTCTGAAATTGAAAGAGCCGAGCTCGCTTATTCCGGGCATTGTGATGCGCTCGTTTACCGCGCCAAAGTTGTATGCGAGGTTCTTATCGAGCATTGTGCGGATTTCTTCGTTCTTGTAGAATACATCAGCTACATCAGAACCGATAAGCAGATCGGTAGGCATCATACCGCGATCGGAAAGCATCTCGCACATAGCATATACATCTCCGATGATGTTAGCGTCAGCAGAGTTCCACAGGTTCTGCGGTGTATACTTGTGCTCGGAAGCACTGCCGTCATAGAACTGAATGTGCTTTATCTGCCCGGGTGTATTGATGTCGATGTATTCTTGCATTGTTATTGCATTATTCTGCATAACCTGAGAGCACATCCACTCAATTCTGCGGCGTGTTCTGATTTCAAGCTCCGTGAAGTCCTCCGCAAGCAGGCGAATAGCCCTCTGAGCGGGAGTAGAGCCCGTAATAAGAGCCTCTCCGAATCCACGCTTAGCCAGCTCGTCAACTGTGAGTGAACGAGATTCCGCGATATAAGCG
>JBJESD010000010.1:0-5101 GCA_051882595.1 Oscillospiraceae bacterium
TATACGATGTACTTGCTTGCGCCGGAAACCGTGTTCCATGTAAGCTTGACTTGCTTGTCGCCGGGTGTTGCGGTAACAACAGGCTTTGCGATAGGCGTTGCGTACTTGATGTCCTCGGCGGTAAATGCTGTCCAAGCGCCGTTTACATAAGCCTGAACAAGGAAGCCGTACTTCGTGTTGTTCGTCAGACCCGTTACAGTGAAGCTTGTTCCGGTGGTCGTTCCGCGGTTGGTGTACTGACCGTTAAGAATGCTGTATACAATATACTTGCTTGCGCCGGAAACTGCGTTCCACTTGACGTCCACCTTGCCGTCGCCTGCGGTGAGAGTGATTACCGGCTTTGCGGAAGCAACCGGAGTAGCATACACGATGTCCTCTGCTGTGAACTTAGTCCAAGCGCCGTTCACATAAGCCTGAACGAGGAAGCCGTACTTTGTGCCGTTCGCAAGACCTGTTACAGTGAGGCTTGTTCCGGTGGTCGTTCCGCGGTTGGTGTACTGACCGTTAAGAATGCTGTATACGATGTACTTGCTTGCGCCCGTTACCTTATCCCATGTAAGCGTTACCTGTCCGTCGCCGGGAGCTGCCTTGACGTTCTGCGGCTTGGGGTCGAACGGCGTAGCATAAACAACGTCTTCTGCCGTGTAGCTGCTCTCTACGCCGGCTTCAGATACCGCTGTTATCAAAAAGCCGTATTCTGTGCCGTTTGCGAGATTTTCTATGGTGCAGCTGAGATCGTTGAGATCCTCAACTGTTGCGATTTGTCTTAAAGTGTCGTCCTCGTTATAGAAGTACACTCTGTAACCGTAAGCGCCCTCGCCCTCTTCCCAGCTAAGATCCACCTTGCCGTTGCCTGCTGTCGCCTTAACGTTCGCAGGCTTTTCGGGAGCGGTCGTAAAGGACTGGGAAGCGATAAGCAAGCCCCATTCGTCAAGCGATGAATATTCTGCTTTTTCGCCGTTGATGATTACGGGAGTGGAATCGACGAATGAAAGATCCACGTCAGGAGAAAGCTGCATTGTAACGGTGTACTTCTTGCCTGCCTCGAATTTGTCGTTCTTGCCCAGCAGAGTATTACCGCAAGACCACTCTACGCTGATAACACGATATCCGCCCACCTCATCTACGATTGTGTATTCCGTGGAGGGAGTTTCGCCGACAACCGGCGCGGTAACCTCCAGAGACGGCGCAATTTCGACCTGCGGGAAGTAGATCAACAGACTCTGCGAATTTGAATTTACTTTCTCAAGCTGCTTCAGGCTCAGGCTATCGGTTCTCTCAACGCCGCTGAGATCGGCTTTTATCGAATCCTGGACATAACCGCTGGAGAAATATGCACCCCAAAGCTGCCACTCGTTCACGTCGTATGTATAGCCCGGTTCAACAGGTTCTGCTTTATGTAGCACAGCCGCATGGTCGCTGATCTTTGCCTGAATCTTTGTCGAAGCTTCTTCATCCGCAGGGTCAATCACCAGCATAGGGCTTGTGTAAACACTTTCAAGTGGCAGCCAATACCCATTCTTCAGGTAATTGCCGGGGTCTGCCGTCACATAGATACGGTCTATTTCATAAAGATATATTTTATTTTCCGTGGGGTTATGCTGCAAATAATCCGCGATTTCGTCAAGCACTTCGGGTAGATATAAAAATTTCTGGCTATACCCCTGCCCGGCATTGGGGATTATTCTCCAAATGCCTTTCGTATCGGAGGATATCAGGTATTCAAGCGCCTCGGGCATTACCGGTGACTCTTTGTTTGATTTTACTTCATAAGCCCACCTAGCCAGATCATACGAATTGTAACTAACCTGTTCGCCTTCTCCGGAATTTTTGCATACAGTCACAGTGACGTCTCTCATAAGCATTAATTTGCCGGCGTCAAAATTCGCTTCTGTTGCAGCCAATTCCTCGATCTTATTCCAAACCTCGGATACCTTAGTATAACCTATATCAGCCGCGCTTTTATCCATGGGCTTTGTGTCGTAAGTCAGATAAAACCTGCGTCCTTCGTCCAGATATGCGTCGTCATTGGCGGTCACCGCTATCGTTTTTAGCTTTTTGCCATTCATCTCCGGTTGACCAGTGCCGGTGTATACGGGGATATCAAAGGTCTTGTAGTCATTCTGAAACTGAATTATGGTTATGCCGGAAAAAAATCTTGATTGTGTTACCGAATATAAACCACTGACCTCTGTCATTGGAAGTTCTATTCCGGTGCTGTCTGCCGAAATAGTGTGTGGTTCGCCGTACTTTTCTAAAGGAGGATATTCACAAATAGTATTCATATCCTCTATCCCGTGCCATACAGTCCAAGCCGAATGCCTCAGCGGGTTGTTTGTCACGAAGCCGTCAGGCAAATCAAAATGTGCCGGGAAAGAGTCTACGGTAATTGCATCAGCAGTACTTAAACCCGGCTCAGGTTTTTCGGTGGTGACGAGTACTTTGTGGCTTTTTCTTATTTCAACATTCCATGCTGTGTCAGATGTTTTTATTTCGTACAGCTTCTCAGCCAGTTTATCTCCGGAAACAGATTCAAGCACATACCCACACCCGATATCAGGCCAACGATAAACTCCCCACAAATTGCTTGCGTTGAGGCAGTCGGAGTAATCAGAGTTAAGCGTTCCAAAAGTAATACCATCTTGAGTTATGCCGTTAGGGTCCTGTTCTCCACCTTCCCTAATAGCGATATAGCCGTTAATTGCCGCCGAAGCCGTCAGCGGCAGCGCCGTTGCTGCGATCGAGCCGGCAAGCACCATGGCAAGCAGCCCTTTTAGTCGTTTCTTGAACAAAATACATCATCCTTTCTGAAAGCATAAATTGCCATTGTCACTGTAATTATACACCAGAAGGGAATGTTTGTCAATAGAATGGTTGAAATTTTCTTGTCATTTCAGACCAAGTTTGTTTTATTCGGAGCAAATGTGTTTTTTTGTGTTGACACAAAAGCCGATAGTGTGCTAGAATAAAATCAGATAATTTCTGTGAGGTATGATATGAAGATAATTACTGCTTTTTTACGCCGCGCCGCCGTATTTCTGGCGGTGCTGACGGCGCTGTGGACGGCGCTTGTCGCCGCGGCGGCTATCCCGAACGAGCGCATTTATGACAATATGTACCAGAGCGCGATGTTTTTCAAGGACAAGCCACCTTACGTCAACGAAGCGGAACTTCGGCTAATTCAGGACAACTACGCCGATGTGATTCTGCTGAATGTGACGTGGAACATGGGCAGCGACCCGTTCGTTTCTACGCTTAACACCGCTTACTACGACGGCTACGACGGCACAACCGACAACGGCGAGAACTGGGGCTTTTACTGCGCCCTTAACGGCACTCCGCCCAACACCGACTACTCCCGATACTGGCACGGAATGGCGGCGGTGATACGCCCGTTCATGCTGTTCACCGACATTGACGGCATAAAGCTAATCGGAACGATAACGGCGTTTGTGCTGCTTGCGGTGAACGCTGCGCTGCTGCTGAAAAAGCGGCAGTATTTCGCGGCAGGGGCGCTTGTCGCGGCGCTCATGTGCGTTCATGTGTGGGATATCCGTATCTCGCTTGAATATCAGCCTGCCGTGCTGGTAACGCTTGCGCTGCTGCCGCTGTATATCCTGTGCGAAAAGAACGACGGCGCGCTGTCGATACTTGCGGTGATTTCGGGCGTGATGATAGCATTCTTCGACTTTCTCACCTGCGAAACGCTGACGATACTTATTCCGCTGCTTATCGTGTTTATCATGAGGAAGCAGGACAACAGGCTGCCAACGTTCAAAGGCTGCCTTAGCCTGTCAATTAAGTGCGGCGCGGCGTGGTTTGTGTCCTACGCAGGAGCGTATCTCGTGAAGTGGAGCGCCGCAAGTATCGTCACGGGAGAGAACAAGTTCGCTGCGGCGCTTGCTTCCGTTGAGGAACGACTGGTGGGCGAAGCCGAGGCGCTTGACCCCGCTGCGCAGTTCTTTCTTGCGCCGCTTGCGAACATCTCAACTCTTTTCGGCGGATATGAGCGAGTATCGTGGAGAAATATCGCCGCAGGGCTGATTATTTCGGCGGTGGTGCTCGGCTCGATATTCTATCTGTTCCGCAGCAGCGAGAAATTCGACCGCAGCTTTACGCTTATCATGCTGATACTCGGCGCGCTGCCGATTGCGAGGTTTTTCGTGCTTAACAATCACTCCTATCTGCACGAATTCTTCACCTACCGCGCGCTTGCTTCTACTATTCTTGCGCTGTTTGCTATGCTGTGGTACTCACTGGAATTCCGCCCGAAAAAAAGCGCTAAAGGAGGGAAAACGCATGGACGAAATTGAGCTGACAATCCTCATGCCCTGCCTTAACGAGCAGAAAACCGTCCGGCAGTGCGTTAGTCTGGCGCGGCAGTTTCTGTCGGAAAGCGGCGTTTGCGGCGAGGTGCTGGTTGCCGACAACGGCAGCACGGACAATTCGGCAGAGCTTGCTCAGCAAGCCGGAGCGCGTGTGGTGAGCATAGCCGAGCGCGGCTACGGCAACGCCCTTATCGGCGGCATAAAAGCCGCCCACGGGAAGTACATCATCATGGGCGACTGCGATATGAGCTATGATTTTCTGCACCTCGGCGGCTTTGTCGAGAAGCTGCGCTGTGGGTATCCTCTCGTTATGGGCTGCCGCATGGACAATATCGCAAAGGGAGCAATGCCGTTTTCGCACAGATATATCGGCGTGCCTGTGCTGTCGTTTCTGGGCAGACTGAGGTTTCACACTAAGGTACGGGATTTCCACTGCGGACTTCGCGGCTTCGACAGGGAAAAGGCGCTCGCGCTGGGGCTTTCCTGCGGCGGCATGGAGTTCGCCACCGAAATTATCGGGAAGTTCGCGCTCTCGGGCGCTGCAATCGCGGAAATTCCCGTTACTCTAAGCCCCGACGGGCGCAGCGGCAGGTCGCACCTACGGACGATACGGGACGGTCTGCGGCATATACGGTACATATTCTTCGGCTGCCGGAAATAGTCCGGCAGTTCCTTACATAATGAAGTCGTTGCAAAATAACCAAACCCTCAGGTCCGAGTTTCCGGTACAGTGAAACTCGGACCGATTTTTTATACGGAAAAATTTGAAGAAG
>JBJESD010000011.1:0-5093 GCA_051882595.1 Oscillospiraceae bacterium
AAACATCGTATCCTTATTGAATGTGCAGGCAGTGACATAAATACCTCTGTCATGCTCGATATAGATACGGTCAATGTAGAAGCTTTCACCGAATATTTCTTCTTCAAGCTTGCGCTCGTACAGCTTTTTTCCGGAGGAATCGATACATACCAGCGATTTTTCTTCCTGATTATCACTTACAAAATAAATGTCACCTGCGCGGTCCATAGCAAAAGCGCTTCGGAGCGGAGTCTTATTCTCTCCGAATCCCAAGCCGAAATTAGATGTGCTTATAATTACAGCCGCTCCAAGTGCCATATATGCAAGAAGAATAACTATAAAGCTGATAATCTTTTTAGCCATCTGATATCCTCCGTTTCTGAAATGAATTAGTTGCCTTATTCAGACTGTGAAATATTTCTGTTTCTCAGTTTTTTCTCTTTTGCGTGTCTGAAAAGTCTGTGCCAGAAGCCCTCTTTCTCATACAGCTTAAGGGTCTCCTCGGCTTGCTTTTCTGTTTCTTTCCATGCCGAGTATACCTCGACGCAGCTTTCGTACTCGCCGTTAAGCAGGCTGATTATAAACCTGTCGATTTCCAGCGGAAGCATCCTGTCGGGCGGGAATATGCTGCAAAGCAGCTCGCCAAGCCTTATCGAGCGAAAATTCTTTTGCACATAGTTCTCCACGGGAATAGCATAATTAAAGCTTGCCTTCCTAAGTCCCATATCCACCACTGCGTTGCAGCGGCGCAGCACGCCTGCTGCAAGTCTGTCATCCAGCAGGTCAAGCTCAATCGCGCTCAGAAGCAGGCTATGTACAAGCTCTGCCCTCTCCTCATAGCTGAGCTTACAATTCTCGGAAAAGAAGCTGTCAAAGCTCTCGCCGCTGTGATAGTCGAATACCACCGAAATGCTTCCATCCGCTGTGATCAGCCGCTGAAAGCCCGAGCACTGCTGAAACTTCTTGTCGTAAAACAGCGGCAGAAGCTCCTTTATGGAATCCTTATTTTTATATGTATTGATAAGGCAAGGTTTGTAGCCGCTGTTGACAACAACGTCAATGCAAAGACATACCTCACAGCTGTCGTCCGAGCTTAGCACCTCGACTATTTTATATTTTCCGCGATCAATTAAGCCCTGCATAAAAACCTCTGTCTGAAAATTAGTGGTATCACCCGATATTACTCCTCAACGATTACAAAAGCAGATGTTCGCTTTTCGTGGTCATCACTGCTGCACGCTACAATTTCATATGTGCCGGGAGCCGAGGGTGCCTGATAAAGACCATTCTCGTCGATGTTTCCGCCGTCCGCATCATTAACCGACCACAGTGCTGTCTTGTTCTCAGTGCCCTCTATATCAGCCTTGAAGCGAACACGCTCCAACGGCTTTATCTTCTGTATCTCAGGCGTTATCCTTATCACTACCGTATCCTTAGAGTGCATCTCTGCCGTATCTCTTGTGGGCTTGTATGCAAACCAGCGGACGCGGATTGTATGGCCCTCGACATAGTCGATAAGCCGCAGACCTACCTTAAAGGTTCCGGTCTCGGGATTAAGCACGGCGGCAGTTTCTACACGCGGAACAACCTTGACGTCGCTCTTGGCTGCGAACACCTCGCCGCTGCCGAAAAGCAGCTTTCTGCTGCCGGAATCGCTGAACTCCACAGACAGCGTTAAGCTGACATCACCGACGCCGAGATTATGCGGAATCTCCTGAGAGAAAAAGCGCGCGTTAACTCTGATGGCACCGGAAATCGGGATGTCCACTACACCGGAGGAGGTGGCGTAATCATATGCCTCGGATGATGGAATTCCAAATCTGAAATTCAGCTTTTTGCTCTTCTGATTGTAGGAAGCATTAACCTGCGGCTTCTGCCAGTACTCAAGCTGCTCCACCTCGGTGGATACGCCGCCTTTAAGGAAGTTATCGCTCTTTGCGCTCTGAAGTACCGGTGCAGCTGCGATTTCGGAAATGCCCGAGCTTGCCGCACTGCTCTCATCATGAACAGCACCCGTCCTCTGCGCAAAGGGAAGAGGGGTTATATTACGGATGATAAAGCCTGTACCGATATTCAGGCAGTCTATTTTTGCAAGATAAATCGGCGTATTCTCACCGCTGAGATTATTCTCAAGCGTGCTCATGCGAGTATTCTTCATTTTGTCAAAGCTGTCGGAGTCGGCGCAGATATACACCTCTGTACTGCCTACCTCAACCTTATCCGAAACATCGCCCATTCTCACTTCAAGCTCTCCGCGTCCCTTGCTGAGCGCTGCAATCATATCGGATATTCCGAGTGCTTTTACAGTAAAGTCTACCGTAAATACATCCTTCTTGACGCTGCTGTCCTCGGAAAAGCTAAACTCTATCGTATTGTCGCTTCCTCTGCGGAAGTACTCGGACTCAAACCTGTATCGGAAAGAAACCGGCTGGCTGTCGATGCCCTTTAGTACGACAAATTTTATCTCGGTATCATCCTCTGATATCACAAGCTTTGGTACAATCATAACAATGCGCAGACCGTGCGCGTTATATACCACCGTTACGGTGTTCATGCCCGAAGCGTTGTACACATCCTCCAGCAGCGGCGCGTCCGTGCTGAGATACAGCTTATAGCCCTCCTCGATCTTGTTGAAGTTTTCGCTGTCATGATCGGAAGCGCCGATGTTGTTTACCGGCTCGCGGTTCTGCTGATCATACTTCAGGCAAAGATAAGCCTGACCCGAATTATCAAGCAGGCTGTCGTAACCATCCACCATCTGAAGCTTTCTGATAACGGGAGTCGGAACAACTATCTCTCTGCCCTGATAATCCAGCGCCATACCTGTTTCGACAGAAAATGATGTGTCGTCATTCTGATACACGCCAAGTCCGCAGATAACACCGGCGCCGAAAAGTACGCGGTTAAGGAGGCGGCGTTTGTTATTGTAATAGCGCTGCTCTATCTCAAAATCACGGGCAGTCAGCATCTTTCCGTAGAAGTATCTGTTCCTTTCAAACGGGAAAAAATTATTGTTGTTCATTGTTGCTTCCTCCTAAGATTATTTCATTGGAAATGCGTGTACCTACATCTGTATGTGCATATGTGTAGCCGCTTAGCATGGAATTAACGCCGAGATATGTATGCTTATCAAGTATCACGTTGTTGTGAATGATAACGACCTCCGGCTCGGTGTATGCGGGAACCCTCATTTTAAGCTTCTCCATGAACAGGTTTGCATCGTGGATATCAGCAAAGGTCTTTTCAGGCAGAAGCACGAAGAATTTATATGGGTCATTACCGAAAAGCCTTAGATATACCTCTTTATCCTTGCCGCTACTGACCATACTCTTTACGTTAAAGTGCTCTATAATATTCGGGGTGACTCCGTATTCATTCCGTATCCAGCTGATGAGGCTGCGCTTTACACCAATATATCGATACTCGTCAACGGTGCGTTTTATTCGCTCGCGAAGCTCAGCCTCCGAAATATATGCAACCTCTCCGATACATAGCCACTCGCTGAGATATCGCAGCATATCTCCCTTTGCTATGCGGTAGTCAAGCATCTCTGCCGACCTGCCTATATTGTCATCCATGTCGAAGAATATGCTGTCAAAGATAGACAAAAATCGTGACAGAAAACCGTTTTCGCCATCCTCCTCACGGTATGCCGACGGGAGATAGTCAATCATCTGCTCGCCCCTGAGAAGAAGCTTTATCTTGTTTATGCAGAGCTCTCGGTGCTGGAGTATTACGAATTGAAGCTTTATCCAGATATAGCGTCCGTGAAGTCCTATCGGACCGTCAAAGCAGTCATTGAACAGCGGCACAAAAAGCTTTTCCAAAGAAGCAAGCCTTTCTGCTGAGTCTGCCGACCCATCCGTAAGATAGCTGTCAAGCTCTACCGCCCTGCCGTCAAGCTGCACTGTCGTGGTATCCGAGGCATACGCGCTGACCTGCATTACTATGTTTTCGCCAAGCCTTGCGTCAATAAGCAGGCTGCGCCAGCAGAAGTTATGCTCGGCAGAGTCAACAGAGCCTGTTATCATCACGCAGGTATTTCCCTCTGCCGCAGGCACTATGCAGTTTTCGCTTATCTCAAGTCCGTGCAGCAGACAGCGCTGCCACTCCGACTCACGATTTAGCGTGATATATGCTCGTGAGCTGTTCATGGTGTCACACCTTTCGGTTCAAATTATTAGGGCTCGGTAACATTCAGGCTGACATCGCCGCAATATGCAATGGCGTTGTACGGGATTACAAGCCTGCCGTATCTGTCGCGGCTGCAGCCGTGCATTTCGGTGCTGATACTCAGTCGTTTTACGGACAATATGCCGTCAACCGAGCAGATCGCCGTTATGATATCCGACTCTCCGACAGGCTCGCCGAAGCGCGTTCTGCCATCGCTTCCGTATACCGAAAGCAGGCTGCGTATCGCTGCTTCGGAATGGCGCTTCGCCTGCTGCACCTCGCGCGTACCGCAGATTATATCCGCCGTTATATCTATCTTGACATACACAGGCGCAACCACATTAACCTTTGTCGTTATCAGCCTGTAATTCTCAATATGCTCCTGCACTGCGGCAATAAAGCGGCTGTCCGGCATCGGGAAGCTGCTGTTGCTGTAAGGCAGCACGACGAGCGATATTACATTGTCCGAACCGGTACGATTTTCATATATTGTATTTGCCGTGTGGGGAACTGCCTTTGCATCGGCTACCCTAAGACCGGGAGTTTTAAGTGCAAGAGTACGATAGTCCTCCGCCGTAACAGCACGGGTACATTCGCTCAGCGAAAGCTTAAGTCTGTCCATCGCATGACGGAAGCTCTCTCGGTTTCTGCCGCCGCGGCAGGGCTCATACTGCGATACCGGATAGCTTTCGCCGACCGCGTCTATCGCATTAAGGCTCATCGGAGGAAGATTTCCCTGTGCGCCCTTGGTCGCAGAGCAGGAGATTATCATGATATTCTCGCTGCCGCGCGGAGGCGCTTCGCCGTTCTCGTTGTCGCCGAAAACCAGCCTGCGGCGTTCCGCGTCATATGTGAAGCAGCGATCATATGCGCCGGCAAGCTCCATAGACTCGATATAGCTGTATTCTCTCCAGCGCGGATACCGACTGTCCTCGCGGTCA
>JBJESD010000012.1:0-21997 GCA_051882595.1 Oscillospiraceae bacterium
AAAGGGGGTGTGGGGGAAAAACAAGAGTTTTTCCCCCACAAGCAGCTGATATAGTTTGTTTAGACTTTTTCGACAGCCTGCCGCCTCCGACGATATTGTCGGAGGCGGCGATTATTATTTAGCCATGATATCGCAAATTCTGTTGGTAAATTCCACGGGATCCTCGATAACCATTCCCTCGATAAGCAGAGCCTGAGAATACAGGATATCCGCATACATTGCCACCGCGTCCTTGTCGGTTTCGTACAGGGACTTAAGCTTTGCAAAAATGGGGTGATTTGCGTTTATCTCGAGTATCTTCTGAGCCTTTGCGGAGCGTGCCTGCTCCTCGGGCATTGCGGAGAGCACCTTCTCCATCTCAACGGAAAGCATTCCCTCGCTTGTAATGCAGACGGGATGAGTCTTAAGACGCTGCGACAGCTTGACAGCCTTGACCTTGCCCGAAAGCTTCTCGGTCATGAAGTCGAAAAGCTCCTTGCTCTCCTCCTCGGCTTTTTTGATCTCTTCCTTTTCAGCCTCTGTTTCAAGTCCAAGATCATCGGCGGAAACCGACTTGAACTCCTTGCCGTTGTAGTCGTGCATCATCTGAACAGTGAATTCATCAACATGGTCGGTGAAATACAGTATCTCAAAGCCCTTGTCCTTGACCATTTCGGTCTGGGGCAGCGCTTCTATTCTTGCGATGGAAGAGCCGCTCGCAAAGTAGATGAATTTCTGGTCATCCTTCATGCGGGAAACATATTCCTCAAGTGTAACATAGCCGCCGAAGCTGCTCTTGAACATCAGCAGCTCCTGCAAATTCTCCTTGTTTGCGCCAAAGCTCTCATAGATTCCGTACTTTATCTGGATGCCGAATGCGTCGAAGAACTTCTCGTACTTCTCGCGGTCGTTTTTCTGCATCTTCTTAAGCTCGTTCTTTATCGACTTTTCAAGGCTCTTGGCGATAAGCTTAAGCTGTCTGTCATGCTGAAGCATTTCACGCGAGATATTCAGCGACAGATCCTCGCTGTCCACAAGACCTCTTACAAAGCTGAAATAGTCTGGAAGCAGGTCGGCGCATTTCTCCATTATCATAACTCCGCCGGAATAAAGCGTAAGTCCCTTTTCAAAGTTTTTGGAGTAGTAATCATAGGGTGCCTTTGCCGGGATATACATAAGTGAAGTATAGGTTGCAGTGCCCTCTGTTCTGGTGTGGATGTGAGCAAGCGGCTGCTCGTAGTCATAGTACTTATCCTTATAGAAGCCGTTGTATTCCTCATCGGTTATTTCACTTTTCGATTTCTTCCAGATAGGAGTCATGCTGTTAAGGGTCTCGGTAACGATCTCTGTCTCGTATTCGTCCTCCGTGCCCTCCTTAAGCTTGCTGTGCTCCTCGTCCATAAGTATGGGATATCTGATATAGTCCGAGTACTTGCGGATAAGGCTCTTTATCTTATACGGCGTAAGGAATTCGTCGTAATTCTCCTCCTCTGCATTATCCTTTATCTCAAGGATTATCTGAGTGCCGTAGGTGTCCTTGTTCGCTTCTTCGATAGTGTAGCCGTCTACGCCCTCGCTTCTCCACATATTAGCCTCGTCGCTGCCGTAAGCCTTGGATATTACCGTAACGCGCTTTGCTACCATGAACGCGGAATAGAAGCCAACACCGAACTGGCCGATGATGTTTACATCCTCCGTCTTTTCGTTCTCGGATTTGAAAGCGAGAGAGCCGCTCTTCGCGATGGTGCCGAGGTTGTTCTCAAGCTCGTCCTTTGTCATACCGATACCGTTATCCGTCAGTGTGATGGTGCGCGCGTCCTTGTCCAGCTCGATCTTTATCGACATATCCGAACGTGTGATACCGATATTCTCGCTCATGGACTTGAAGTACAGCTTATCCATAGCGTCGCTTGCATTTGAAATAAGCTCACGCAGGAATATCTCCTTATGTGTGTAAATTGAATTGATCATCATCTCAAGCAGTCGCTTGGACTCTGCCTTGAACTTTTTTGTTGCCATTGAAAGGTCATCTCCTTATTGTTCTTGTATATCGCGGCATTGCCGTGGATTTGTGGTTTTAGCACTCTCTTCACTCGAGTGCTAAAACTATTATATCACATTTTATAAAAAAATCAAGTGGTAAATCCGATTTTTTATCATGAAAATAATAAAAACCGCATTACTGCGATATTTGTGCATTTTTGTCACAATAATAGCTATGGGCACATCCGTCCTATAAGGATTTTAAAAAACTGATATGCTTTATTGAAATTTCCTGCGAAAAGTAGTATAATTGTAAATAGATACATAAACAGACGAAAGGACAACAAACAAATGGGCTCCGCAAAAATAATCGCATTTCAGGCAGCGGTAATGTTTATTCTGCTTTTCTTCGGCTATTTTCTCTACAAGAAAAAAATGCTCTCCGATGAAAGCACAAAGCAGTTATCCGCTATCACCCTGACAATAGTCAACCCAATCGTAATATTCAACTCCTATATGATGGATTTCAATATCGAGCTGCTGAAGGGACTGGGAATTTCCTTTGTGCTGGCAGTGGCGGCACATCTTGTGCTTATCGCTGCCTCGACCGCCGCAGTGAGGAAAACCGGAAAAAAATATATGATAGAGCGCTTTGCCATCACCTACTCAAACTGCGCATTCATGGGAATACCTCTGATAAAGTCCACCTTCGGGGACGAGGGAGTTTTCTACCTTACGGGCTTTATCACAGTATTCAACCTGTTTATGTGGACGCACGGCACACTGCTGATGAGCGGACAAAAATCCTCGGGCATCGGAGAAACCGCAAAGAACATCGGAAAGGTCATGATATCACCTGCAATTCTGGCGATAGTGCTCGGAATGATATTCTTCTTCACGGGACTGCGCCTGCCGTCTGTAATACAGACTCCGCTGGATTATATCGGGAGCCTTAACACTCCGCTGGCTATGATAGTATCCGGTGCGACCATCGCAAAGGCAGGGCTGCTGCGCGGCTTCAAAAACCCAAGAGTATATTACATCCAGCTTTTCAAGCTGATTCTTGCTCCTGCGGTGCTCACTGTCGCGTATGTACCGCTTGTAAAGCTGGGCGTATCCGAAATAGTGATAAACACCGTACTGATTGCCGCAGCAGCGCCCACCGCCTCCGCGACGATAATGTTCTCCTACCGCCACGGAAAGGACGAAGAGTATGCATCGGGACACTTCGCCGTATCAACTATTGCAAGTATGCTCACGATGCCGCTTGTGCTGGTATTATCGACATTTTGTATGAGTATGCTGTGACAGGCACAATATATGCAATAATCCGAAAACGAATAAGTGCACAAAATATACAATTTCAACACCATATTTTTGGTAGTTTTGAGAGTTGAAAAAAGCAGCTTAAAGTGATATAATTAAGGAGTAATAAATATGCAAGACAGTATTGTAGCTTTAGGCTAACATACTTCTTAATATATTTTCCCCAATTATTTTGCCGTATCAAAACCGCTTTTCCCCAAGCGGACGGCGCATTGTTTAAGTTTACCGCAGACACCCCCTTGTCTGTGGTATTTTTTTTGCTTTTTTTCGGGGTGAGGGCGTTAACAGCATTTACTTTTTACATAATCCCTCTTGAAAAACCGATAATTCGGTGATATAATTGAATTATGCTATTAATTCGATATAATCTTCATATCGGAATCCGTTTGCAGACATCCGTACCGACGCACTCATTGTCGGCAGTAAAAACATATTTTGGCAGGCAGTTATCATTCACCAAACCAAAGAGAGGGCGATACCATGGGCGAAAAATTCTACGACAACCGCGAGCTTTCGTGGCTGAAATTCAACGAGCGAGTACTGGAAGAAGCGCAGGACTGCGACACTCCGCTTTTTGAGCGCCTGCGCTTTGTGCAGATATTCTGCTCGAATCTTGACGAGTTCTTTATGATAAGAGTCGGCAGTCTGAACGACAAGCAGATGTTCGACCCGAAGGACAAGGAAAACAAAACCAACATGACCGCCAAGGAGCAGCTTAACGAGATAGCAAAGCGCGTAAAGCAGCTTCTTCCGATAAAGGACCTCGCTTACGCGGATATCATGGACGGCATGGCGTCATACGGCATTCAGCACATCGACTGCAGCTCGCTCGACCCGGACGAGGACGCATTCCTGCGCGCCTATTTTGCACGGGAAATTCAGCCGCTGCTGTTCACCGGAGTGGTGGATAAAAAGCACCCTGTTCCATTCCTTAAAAGCGGTGAAATATACGTCGGCGTCACATTCCGCAAAAAGGACGACGCGGCAGGCAAAGCCACATTCGGGATACTGCCTGCCTCCGAGAACTTTCCGCGGCTTGTCTGGCTGCCGGGCACGGGAAAGTTTATCCTCTGCGAGGAGCTTATCAGCCGCTATGCCGAGCTGGTTTTCAAAAACTTTGAGATAATTTCGCGCTGCATCTTCCGTGTGACGAGAAATGCCGATATCTCCATGGACGAGGGTCTTTACGACCACGACGTCGACCTGCGCACAATCATGAGCGAGCTTTGCAAAAAGCGCAAAAAGCTCCAGCCGGTGCGCCTCGAATTTCAGGGAAAGCCGTCGGCTGATATCACGGATATCATCTCAAAAACGCTCCGCGTGAAGGAGAATTTCATCTTCCGCCAGAAAGCTCCGCTTAACATGGATTTTCTCTCTGCGCTGGAAAGACGTCTTGAAAAGCAAAGCGAGCTTTTTTTCAAGCCCCTCACTCCGCAGCGTTCTCCCTCCATCGACCCCAAGCTTCCGCTGATACGGCAGATAAAGCAGCGCGACATATTGCTTTCCTACCCTTACGAGAACATCAATCAGTTCATCAGGCTGCTTGACGAGGCGGCGGACAACCCCGATGTGGTTTCCATCAAGATAACCCTCTACCGCGTGGCACGGGACAGCAAGATAATCAACGCGCTTATCCGCGCCGCAGAAAACGGAAAGGATGTTCTCGCGCTGGTCGAGCTGCGCGCACGCTTCGACGAGGAGAACAACATCGGCTGGTCAAAGCAGCTTGAGGACGCCGGCGTAAATGTAATTTACGGACTTGAGGAGCTTAAGGTGCACTCGAAACTGCTGCTTATTACCGTGCGCGACGGCAATGATATATTCTACATAACACAAGTAGGCACGGGCAACTACAACGAGCGCACATCTAAGCTGTACACCGACCTCACGCTTATGACATCGGACAGGGATTTCGGCTCGGACGCTTCCGTTGTGTTCAACGCGCTGACCGTGGGAAACACGGTGGAAAGCACAAACAAGCTCCTCGTTGCGCCAAAGGGTCTTAAAAGCCGCATTGTTGAGTTTATCGACAACGAGATAACCTACGGCAAAGAGGGCTATATCGGCATTAAGATGAACTCGCTTACCGATAAGGATATCATCCGCAAGCTTGCCGAGGCAAGCCGCGCAGGAGTCAGGATCGAGCTTGTCGTGCGCGGAATATGCTGCCTTGTTGCAGGTATCGATGGCGATACCGAAAACATCCGCGTCGTTTCCATCGTCGGCAGATTTCTTGAGCACAGCCGCATATACATCTTCGGCAGGGATGAGCGCAGACGCGTGTATATCTCCAGTGCAGACTTCATGACCCGAAACACCGAGCGTCGCGTTGAGGTAGCCGCACCGATACTCGACCGAAAGCTTGCCGACAGGATAGCAGAGTCGTTTGAGATAATGCTGCGCGACAATGTTAAGGCGCGCGAGCAGGGCAGCGACGGCAGGTATCATCACGTTGTGCGCAGGGAGGACGAGCAGCCGCTTAATTCACAGCTGTATTTCTACGAAAAAGCATACAAGGCTGCGGAGGAAACCGCGCCTGCCGACAGTACTCCTGCGCCCAAGAAAGTATACAAGGTAAAAATCACCAGAGTAAAAAAAGACAGGCAAAGCAATTGACTCTGCCCGACATTTAATAAGCTGACAGCACAAACGCCTCGAGAGATTTTGTTGATCTCTCAGGGCGTTTTATCGTTATCCGAAAAGCCGCTTATTCCCTGTGCTATCATCCTGCTTGCAATGTCCGACACAAAATCAAGACCTCCGCGGCAGCCGTTGTCAAACCACTCCGAGTAAAGCCCCAGTATTCCGGAAACCGCAAACTCCGATACAAAGGAAAGCGTTGCAGGGTCGGTTATATATCCCTTGCTTTTAAGAGATACCTCAAACGCACGGCGCAGCATCGCCTTTATCCTGCCGGTATTGAACAGGTCGGGATTGAGCTTCATCATCTTCACAAAGAAATCTCTGCGCCGCTCGATAAGCGAGCTTATCTCCCCGATCACTCCCACAAGGTCAAGGCAGCTTCTCCTGCTGCTTTTCAGCACATCGGAAAACTCGGACAATATCTCGTTTTCAAGCTCCGCCACCACATCCGAAACAGTGCGGTAGTGGCGATAAAAGGTCTTGCGGTTTATCATCGCCTTTTCTGACAGCTCGGTAATTGTTATCGCCGAAACCTCTTTTGCTGACATCAGCTCTATCAGCGCGTCCTTTATCACGCGACGCGTCTTGATAATGCGCAGATCTTCCCTTTCCGACAAAACTATGCCCCCCGAATTTGTAATACGACCGCGGTTAATGCCGCGCGCCTGTCTTTTCCCTGAATGAATACACAGGCGTCCCGATAAGAATTGTATCACTTTTCATCGGACTTGTCAACAAATCATCTGCCAACCGTAACCGCGATAACGCTGATATCGTCCTCTCTGCCGTTTTCGGCAGACCGCGCCATCCTTGCAATGCGCTCTGACAGCTCCTGCGCGGTTGTTTTCGAGGAAAGCTCGCGCGTCAGCCACGCTTCATCCACGCTAGCCCCGTCAGTGGTCATGATTATGACGTCACCGCTGCCGACGGTGAATTTCTGGGCAGGCACGGTAAGCCTTCCTCCCGTTCCTGCCGGAGGTGACGACAGGCTTGCACGCACAAGCCTGTCCGCGCATTTTATGTAGGTAGTGGCAGCTCCTGCCTTGAACACCATGCACTCGCCCGTATTAAGGTCGATACGGCAGATATCCAGCGTTGCAAAGCTTTCGTCCGCAGATTTAACCATAAGCGAGGTGTTCACCGTCTCCAGAGCCGACCCAAGCGAAACTCCGCTTTTTAGCAGCTTTGTTATCACGGAACACGCCAGTGCAGAGTCTATCCTTGCCCTGCTGCCGCTGCCCATGCCGTCGGAGAGGACTATATACAGCCTGCCAAAGCGGTCGGTGAAGCTTTCGTAGCAGTCGCCGCAAATGCGGTTTTTCCCCTTGCACAGCTGAAATGCGCCTATCTCGGCTGAAAACTGTGTGCGCTCCGTTGAGGTGATGCGCACCCTGTCGCTGCCGCCGCTTATCTCGGGCAGCTCCATCTCCCGTCCGAGAGCATTGATAAGCAGTCCGCCCAGATATTCCTTGTCGGTTTTAAGCTCCCCGTTTGCATATGCCTCCAGCAAAAGCCTGCCTTTTTTGTCACGGCTGATAAATACCGACGGCTCGCTCAGTCCGCATTCCTTAAGCACGCTCTCCGCGCGTTTTTCAGCGGTGCGCAGCTTGCCGCCGCCTCTTCCGACGGAATATCCCATATCCTCCAGAATATCCCTTACAGACGCAAGCTGCTCGGTGTATATGCGCCTTAGCTCACGCACCCTCTGCTCGTCCGCCGTTGCGGCACAATAGCGCAGATATGCAGCCTTTACAGCGCTGATGACCCCCGGCTTGTTTACGCACTCCGCCGCTGCCAGCGGCGACAGGCTCTGCTCGGTCAGCTCCGCTCCGCTTCTGCACAGCTTTACAAGACGATTGAACTCTGCGTGGAAAAGCTCGTACTTCTGACCCCAGCATACCATGCTGTTGGGGCAGCTTCTGCATACCCTGTCTGCTGCGCTGTCGCCCACCTGAGCAAATGTGGTGGAATATCTGCGCTCAAGCGTGTCTGCCGCGGCATTAAGCCCCACGCTTACCCCCGAGATTGCGTCCGCGGCAAAGCACAGCCTTTCGCGTATCATCATCGCCGCAGTTTTGTCCGTGATATCCTTTTCGCAGATACCGAAGCTTTCTATCGGAAGCAGCGCATACATCCCTCCCGAGACCGCAAGCTCGCCGAAAAGCTTCCACGGGCTCGTTTCTCCGGCAGACAGCAGCATTCCTGCGCAGCCAAAAAAGACATATCCTATCGCACGCGTTGCCTTACCGTATTTCGACAGTCCGCAGCTGAGCAGAGAGCTGAACATCATTCCTGCCGCTCCGCAGCCTATTGCGGCATCTGCGGCGCATATCCCGAATACCGCAGGTATCCCGACAACCGAGGCAAGAACAATGCCCCTGCGCGCAGTCAGCGTCAGCATCACAAACCCCAGTATTATCCGCGCCGCATTGAATGCAGTATAATCAAGCCCGGCAAGCGACATAAACGCCAGTGCGGATACCGCCGCCAACAGCGCACAGTCGCGCTGCTCCGAAACGTCGATACCCCTGAGCTTTACAATATCCATAAGCAAATACAAGCATACCGCGAACACCGCCGATACCGCAGCCGAAATCGTAAGCGTCACAAGCTGCGACGGCTCAGACGCGGATGAAACGCGCGAAAAAAACACAGCCATAAAAACGCTTATGCCCCTTACGGCAGAGCCTGCGATACGATTGCTGCCGCAGGGAATTATCTGCGACAAAAATACGATGCCAAGAGCGCAAAGCTCCGACAGCGCCGCAGGAAACCCATTAAGCAGAGCGGCGAATGCTGCTCCGCCCAGCGCATATACCCTCCTTTTTCCGACAAGCGCAGCGGAAAAGGCTGCGCCTCCTACAAAAATCCCTATTCCTCCCGAGGCAAGCTCCAGCACAAAGCCGCCGGCAGCGTATGCCGCACTCTCACGCATAAATTCCCATACTCTCGCCCAGACCGTGTCGCGGCGAATTACATTTTGTAACATCTCTATACTTCCTTTCTGACGGTGCAGTGCACCCTTTCCCCATTTACAGCTATAATGTTAACATAAACACTGCGATAAAGCTGTCATATACCGCTGTAAAAAACACACCGAGAAAAAAGATTACAGTCAATTAGAGGAAAATATAAAAATGTTTTGACAAAACCATATATTTATGGTACAATAATAGAGAATAAGCAGCATATAATGCTGGCGAAATAAAACCTGAAAGGTATGAAAAAAATGAATATTGAATTTGAAAAGGCATTACAGTATATCGACCTCGGAAACTACAACAAGGCTATACAGTCCCTCAATAACGCAATCATGGAGGAAGAGGACGCAGGAAACGACAGCGAAGCCGTAAAAATCAGATGCGTGCTGGGCGAACTGTATGTAAATCTCGGAATGGAGGCGCAGGCTCGTGACGTGCTGACCTCGGTCGTTGAGTACTGCGATGAGCATCACACCCACGAGCAGCAGCGCTTTATCGCAAAATCCTATCTCAACGCCTATGACGGTGTTCCCCTGCCAAAGGAACTGTCACACGAGAAGCCCATCGAGCGCCCCGGCGATATGCCGATTATTCCGAAGCCGGTGCAGAACAAGGCTTTCATCAATAGACAGATGAACAAAAAACACCGCTGATAAATGCCGGCTGTGTCAATTTATGTCAATTTGAAAGGCGGTAATTATGCAAAGACGCGACAAGACCAACTACTATCTTGACATTGCACAGATCGTTGCGGAAAGAGGCACCTGTCTTCGCCGCAACTTCGGAGCAATAATCGTTGAGAACGACGAGATCATCGCCACCGGCTACAACGGCGCTCCGCGCGGAAGAAAAAACTGCTCGGATATCGGCAGCTGCACCCGTGAAATGCTTAATATCCCCAAAGGACAGCGATACGAGCTTTGCCGCTCGGTGCACGCAGAACAAAACTGCATTATCAGCGCGCCGCGTACAAGAATGATCGGCGCAACCCTTTACCTTGCCTGCCTGGACGCAAAAACCGGCGAGCTTTTCGGCGATGTCGAGCCATGCTCCATGTGCAAGCGTACAATAATCAACGCCGGCATTGAAAGCGTTGTTATCCGCACAGGCAACGACGTGTATAAAACTCTTCTCGTAAGCGATTGGGTGGATAATGACGAAAGCCTTGTCGGAAGCGAGGGCTATTGAGCAATGCAGCTGACCAATATAGGCGTAATCAAGGACCTTTTCGAGCGTCATGGCTTCTCATTCACAAAATCGCTCGGTCAGAATTTTCTGATAAATCCCTCTGTCTGCCCAAAAATAGCAGAGCTTGGCGGCTGCAAAAAGGGCGTATGCGCGCTTGAAATAGGTACAGGCGTCGGTGTGCTGACCCAGGAGCTTGCAAAACGCTGCGACAAAGTTGTCGCAATAGAAATAGACACCGGGCTTAAGCCGATACTGGAGGAGACCCTTGCCGATTTCCCGAATACAGAGGTGGTATTCGCCGATGTGATGGATGTGGATCTTAAGTCGCTTATCGCCGAAAAATTCGGTAACAGCGAGGTGGTGGTGTGCGCAAATCTCCCGTACTATATAACCTCACCCGTAATTATGCGCGTGCTTGAGGAGCGGCTTCCCGTAAAATCGCTTACCGTAATGGTTCAGAAAGAAGCCGCCGACAGAATATGCGCAAAGCCCGGCACTCGGGACTGCGGCGCGCTCTCCTGTGGAGTATCCTATTACAGCGACCCCAAGCTCCTGTTCAAGGTCAACAGAGGCAGCTTTATGCCGTCGCCGAACGTTGACAGCGCAGTGATACGCCTCGATATAAAGCAATCCAACGATATTTCCGTCGCGGATGAAAGACTTTTCTTCCGCATAATACGCGCGGCATTTTCCCAGCGCAGAAAACAGATCATCAATCCGTTATCCTCAGAGCTGCATATGGATAAGCAGCAGCTTTCCGATGTTTTCGCAAAATGCGGCATCAAGCAGACCGCACGAGCCGAAGAGCTGACGCTTACGGATTACGCCGCGTTATCCAATACAGTAAGCAATAATTAATTGCACGATATTTATTTCTCTGTTGTGCATAAACTCTTGATTTTTTATCGGCTTTGTGTTAATATGTATACAGCGCGCATAAGTCTGTAATCCGGTCATCCATATTTCCGGAACATCACATCAATTGCAAGGCTACACAACATATCATCAAGAGCTATAAATGAGGAAACAATATGAACAAAACTAAACCCAAAAAGCAATCCGAGGTCCAGCGACTCTCGGAAAAGTACCGCAACTCCAGCAAATCCAGTATCACGGTGTACCTTATCATCCGCTCCTGCATAATCCTTATAATGATAAGACAGGCATTCATCGGCGAATGGCACAACGTATTCCTGTGCGGACTTTCACTGGTACTTCTGTTTATCCCGTTCTTTCTGAGAACAACATTCAAAATCAACTTTCCCGGCGGATTGGAAATATCAGTGTTCGTGTTTGTGTTCGCAGCCGAAATACTGGGTGAAATCGCGAATTTTTACGGGCACATACCTTTCTGGGATACTATGCTGCATACGGTCACGGGCTTCCTTGCCGCCTCGGTAGGCTTCGGAATGATAGATATGCTCAACACGCATTCAAAACGCGTCAATATGACCCCGATTTTTGTCGCGCTTATCTCATTCTGCTTTTCCATGACAGTAGGAATTGTGTGGGAGTTCGGCGAAAATACCGTCGATAACCTTCTCGGCTTTGATACCCAAAAGGACAGAATAGTGCAGAATATCTCCAGCGTCGCGCTTAACCCCAGCGGACAAAACAAAGAGGTAAAGGTCAACGGAATAGCATATACGATCCTTTACGACTCCGAGGGCAACGAGCTGATTACAATAGACGGCGGATACCTTGACATCGGTCTTTACGATACGATGAAGGATCTGTGGGTAAATATGCTTGGCGCGATAGCGTTCTCCACATTCGGATATCTCTATATCAGGCACCGCGACAAGTACAAGTTTGCAGAGAACTTTATCATCACGCCGCTTCCGCCCGAGCCAAAACACGATGAATACATAGAGCATATGGCTGAACAGCCACAGGACGAAACAGAGACCACAGTATAACTTAATAAAACGCAGGCAGCGCCGATAGTTACGGCGCTGCCTGATTTTATTTCGGTATCATAGAATCACTTCTTTGCGTCATAGGTGATAGGAACCGTTCCCTCCTCTATCATCTCGAGGATGTACGGAACGATATCGGGGTCAAATTGAGTGCCGGAGCACCTGATGAACTCCTCTGTTATCACATCCTTGTCAAGCGCCTTGCGATAGCATCTGTCGCTTGACATTGCATCATATGTATCGGCAACGCCGATGATCCTTGCGATAAGCGGGATTTCCTCGCCGGATATTCCCTTTGTGTAGCCCTTTCCGTCATATCGCTCGTGGTGATATGTCGCACCCTGTGAAATGCCTGCGACAGTATTGAAGTCCTTGAGTATCTCACCGCCTATTTCAACATGCTTCTGGATGATCTCGCGCTCTTCTTCGGTAAGCCTGCCCGGCTTTTTAAGGATATGATCGGGAACTCCGATTTTTCCGATATCGTGCATAAGCGCAACATAATAGATGTTCTCCTGTTGATCCTCGGTCATGCCCATGCGCCTTGCAATCTCCCTTGAATACAGCGCCACTCGCATGGAGTGACCGTTAGTATACGGGTCCTTGGCGTCTATGGTGTTTGCAAATGTAAGCAGGGACTGCTCGACAATGCTCTTGTACTCCTGCTGTCTGCGGCGGATACGGTTGATGTGCGTCCTGGTTGCAAGAAAAGCAATGCCGCAAGCGACAGCCAGTGCCGTGATAATCGCCAGACTCCAGAAAAGCGTGTGCTCTGTCAGCTTTTTCGCCTTGCGCACAGGCAGGCTGAACGTTGTTGTCACCCCCGGATTTTCGGGGTTATATACCATTACCTCAAACGTATAGCTGCCGCCCGGAAGATTTGTATAGCTTACACTGCCGTTTTTGCCCGAATCCACCACAACATCCTTATCAAAGCCCCTTAGGCAGTATGCTATGCGAAGCTCGGTGGTGTCCGTGAAGGAGAGCGCGGAAAATCTATCGTAATACGCTGTGCATTGCTGTTCAGCTGAAGCTCCAAAGGATGCTCAAGCATCACGCCGTCCACCTTGACGCTGTTTACCGTGATATTCGGCAGGCTGTTATCGACGCCGCGGAAACCGAAAACGCTTATGCCGTTTCTCGTCGCCATATACAGCTTTCCGTCATCGTCCAGACAGTTCCATGTGTTGGCGTTAAGCGAACCGGTCATTCCGTGGGAAAAGCCGTAGTGGATGCAATCGGTCTGTTCTCCGCTGAGAAGCTGCTGCTTATCGACTGCGGTGATACCATTGTTTTGCAGTATCCACAGCATACCATTAATGTCGTAGAACTCAAAAATGCTTCCTGCGCTTTTGTCAAAGTTCGTGATACGCTTGAATGTAACCGTATCCCAGTAATACAGACTGCTTCCCACGCTGGCAAACCAGCCTCCGCCGTCGCTGTTTCTCAGCATACGAAGTACCACGCCCTCGCCAAGACCGTCATTGAAGCCGTGATTGATAACCTGACCGTCCTTTATTTCATAGATGCCGTTGCCGTCGCTGCCGACATATATCTGACCCTCGTCGCCCTCGGCAAAGCACAGCACGGACGGATTTATCATTCCATCGTCATAAGTGTACTTCTCTGAGATAATACCGTTAACAATGATGTTGACGCCGGACTGGGTGCCTACGGCAATTCTTCCGTCGGACAGCTCATAGATTACTCGTGACTTGTCGCCGGCAAGACCGTTCGCCGAGCTGTACTTCATAACACTGCCGTTGCTTGGATCATAGCATACAGCCGCAAAATCCGAATAGCTAGCTATCCAGATGTTATCATTTCTGTCCTTGATTATGCAGCGTATACGAATGCCGCTGTACATCTCTGTCAGCTCATTTTCTACCCTGTGCCAGTTTTCGTCGCATATTATAAGTCCCGTATCCGTGCCTATGTAGTGATAGCCCTTTGAGATGGCTATGGCATTGACCGCGATGTTCTCAAGCTCTGCCACCGTATTCGGAGAAGTAAAGCAGCCAAGCGTATATTTGATGACTCCGTAGCTTGTCGAGGCAAGCCAGAAATTGTTCTCGTAATCGCATATCGAAATGTTTGCCGATACTGCCTTTTGCGCCTCGCCGAAACGGGTCACGCTTCCGTCCTGCGCTATTACCGCAAGACCGTTTATTCCGCTGACGAGAATATCTCCGCTTTTATCCACATTAACGGAGTTGTGTGTGATTATTCCGTCCGTGCTGAATGTTCTGACTTCCACATCCGCTTTATCAAGGCTCTCCGACTTAAAGCTAAGCACCATCACTTTGTCGGATGAAGTGCCCATGACGATGTTTCCACTGCTGTCCGCCGCAACGCTGTATACCTCCGAACCGCTGAGATAGTCGTTGGAATTAACCACCCCGACCAGCTTGCCATCCTTGACAACAGCGCACTCACCGTTGTTCATACAGCCCCACACACGGTCGTATGAATCAACCGCAACATTGTAGACGGCATTGCCCTTTACCTCAGGGGCGTCTATCGGCGACAGAGTATCCCCGGTCACCTCAGCCATGCCCGAGTTGGACGCTACATATATCCTGCCGTTATCATCCTCGGCAAAATCACGGATACACAGGAACGAGTGATCCTCGGGAGAGGCTATCGCAGTGAACACATCCTTTTCCATCATGATAACGCCCGTATCGTTAGTGCCGATCCAAAGCCTGCCCTTTGAGTCCTCAAAAAGGGAACGGATGGAACTGGATGTTATCGCATTTTCCACGCTGTAATTGCGGAATACACTGCCGTCATAGCGTATCAGTCCGCCATAGCTTCCAATCCAGATATAGCCGTCCGCCGTCTGGAGTATGGTATTGGCTTCGCCGGTCGGCAGACCATTCTGCTCGTTATATATCGTCATCACATACGGAACAGACTTGTCGTCTGCCGCATATGCCATACCGCCGGAGTATGACAAAGACGCAAGGAACATTGCCGCCAACACCACGATGCTTACAGCGCACTTAAGAATCCGATTATAATATACCGTCATAACTAAAACCTCTTTACTCAGTAAAATTATGGCTGATGCATATTTCTTGAAACAATATTTCATCTTATATTATAATGGAATATCTATAATTTGTCAATAAAAAGCAGATGTTAAAAATATGTCAATAAAAATCCGCCGGAACAGCGTATATGCTGCCCGGCGGCGAAATATATTCTGTTGTTGTTATGGACGCCGCGCTTCTCACACAAGGCATTTATGGTGTGAGCAGCACGAAGCCGGCAGTGACATTAAAGCTCGATCTTTCCGTAAAGCGTTGCGTTTCTCTCTGCATCAACGGTTTCCTTTGAGAACTCGCCTGCACCGGCATTGGACGTTTCATCCGACTCGTAGGATCTGCGCTTGTACTCGCGCTCGAAGCTTGTGGAAAATCCGCCCGAGGACTTGTAGTTTCTGATGGAACGTACATCGCCCCTGTCTGAGCGGTCCGAGCCCCTGCGGCGATTGTCGTACTTGGGCTTGTCGGCGTAGATAACTACCTTTCTGTAAGGCTCTACACCTGTGGAGTGGCTGGAAACGCCCTCTATCTCTGCAACGCAGCTGTGGATGATCCTGCGCTCATACGGATTCATAGGCTCAAGCGCGATCTTTCTGCCCTGCTTGATAACCTTGGCAGAGGTTCTCTTTGCAAGGTTTTCGAGAGTTTCCTTGCGCTTCTCACGGTATCCGTTGCAGTCAACGGATATGCGGCAGTAGTTCTCCTCTGTACGGTTGCTTGCAAGAATGGTAAGATACTGCAGGCTGTCAAGCGTTTCGCCGCGGCGTCCGATAACAACGCCCAGCTTTTCGCCCGAAATATCAAGAACAACATTGTTGTCCTTTCTGAGAGCCTTTATCTCAAAATTCTCCAGCTTAAGCGCATGAAGAACATCCGTCAGATACTGCTTTGCAGCCTTTACCTTTGCGCTGTTCTCGATGTCGAAATCGGCAGGAAGCTCTGCCGCATCCGCCTCGTCCTCCTCAAAGGAAGCGGAGTCGCTCTCCTGTGCTGCAGCGTCAGCCTTTTCCTCGACTGCGGGAGCGGTATATACAGCGTTGACCTTAGCCTCGCCCTTCATTCCGAAAAGACCCTTTCTGGGCTGCTCAAGTATCTCAAAATCAATCTCATCAGCAGAAACGCCAAATTCCTGCGCTGCAAGCATTTTTGCTTCGTCAACGGTTTTTGCTGTAAAAATCTTCTCCATAATTCGGTACCCCTTTCAATAGTTTAGTCGTCATCATCCTCGATGTATTCCTCGCCGTATTTGATCGCGTCCTGTCTGCGCGCCTCGGCAAGCTTTCTGCGGTTTATCTCCTTCTGGGTAAGCTTTTCTCCGTTATACTCCATAAGGGTATCATCCCTGTCGGTGTCCCTTACGCGCTTAGCCTGTGCGTCGATAACCTTCATGCGCTCATTATACTCTGCTTCCGCCTGTGCTCTCAGTTTAGCGGGATTGTAAAGCTTGCTGAGGATAAGCGTCTGCGCAATACCGAATACATAGCTTATCGTCCAGTAGAAGCCGGCACCGGCAGGTACGCTGAATACAAAGAACAATGTGAAGATCGGCATGATGTACATTGTCAGCTTCATACCGCCGCCCATGCTTACGCCGGGATTGTTCTGCTCCATGGTCTTGTTGCTTATGAAAGTCTGTAACAGCGACAGCAGGAATGAAAGTATCGGAACAAGTATCATCGGGAAACCGAGGTTATCCTTCGGCACCTGACCAAGCTTGATTCCAAGGAAGTTAAGGTTTTCGTAAAGCTGCGACACAGCCTCTCCGTTATACACAGTACCGAAGAATTGCTTAAGCGCAACCTCCTTGCCGCCGAAGTTCTTGACCGAGCCATAGGTCTCAAGTACATACAGCTCTCTTTGAAGCGCAGTGCTTGGTACGAACTTGATATTGCCGTCCTTCCCGGAAGTCCAGCTGCCGAACTGGCTCTGCATGGTCTTGAAAACCGTCTGCATACTTTCGCTGAATGCGTGAGCTTTTTTGTACTCCTCGCGCTCCGTGGCATCCTTAATTGAGGCAAGCTCGTCCTTTTCCGAAGCGATCTCATTTCCACCGGCATCGGTACGCGCATAATCGGTGATCATGAAAAGGTCGGTGTTTGTGAACATTATTTCCTTTGCTTTTCCGCCGTTATTTGCCTTTACGATCTCATATTCCTTTGCAATGGCGCTGTTGATGACGGAATTCACCACCTCAATAGTATCGGCGGAAAGAGTGTTCCATACGCTTTCATCCTTTGCGGTCTGTCCTTCGGACAGATTATCGTTATAGAACTCCAGCATCTTAGCGGCGTCACGAACGATCTCGTCATGCTTCTTTACCTTGTCGCCCTTGAGCTCGGATACGTCAAGGTTATGCTGCTCAACGATTACGGAAGCAAGCTGAACGCTGTAGCCCTCCTCGATCATCTCCTCGATATTCGCCTTATCGGTGTGGAGAATATGGGTCATTGGCTTGTATACTACGTCGAGTACGCCGAAAAGCAACAGCATGGTAAGTATCATGGTGCCGCAGCCGCTCATAGGATTGTAGCCCTGCTGCTGAAGCTTTGCAAGCTCCTGCTCCTGCTTTTCGCGGTTGTTTTTATACTTTTCCTGAATCTCCCTGACCTTAGGCGCAAAAATAGCGGACTTTGCCGACGCCTTCTGCTGCTTGATGGACAAAGGGAGCATAGCAAGCTTTACAATGAATGTGAACAGAATGATTGCAAGACCAATATTGGTTATACCAATCTCATGGATGAAATAGATAATGTAACCCAATGGTGTGCCAATAATACTATACATATTTCACGTCCTTTCATAAATATAATGGAATGGAGAGTCTGCTGCGCAGGCGCGTGACAGAAAAAACAGCGCCCTCGCAAATATGGACTGATATCAATAAACGCGGACTCAGCCGCGGTTTTCTTCGGAGCTATTGTCGCAGCATTCGGAGTGAGGAAGATAGTGCTGCACCTTGTCCGGCCGCAGGCAGAACCTATCGGGGACAGGGTCGTATCCGCCGCGTGAAAAGGGATTGCAGCGAATAATTCTCCATAAAGCCAAATAACCGCCCCTTACCGCACCAAAACGCCGAATAGCAATGGTTGCATACTCGGAACAGCTTGGACTAAAGCGGCAGCACGGCGGTAAAATCTTTGACAGCGTCAGTCTGTAGAGCTTTATTATTCCCAAAAACAAATACTTCATGGCAGCTTTAACAGAAGATTCTTTTTCATAAGGGAGAGTATCTGCGTCGATTTTTGCATCGGAGTCTTTCCCCTTGCTACGAAAACGAAGTCGTAACGCTTTTGTGTTTTCTCTTTTAAAATCGGCTCAAAAAGGCGGAAGGCTTCCCTTATGACCCGCCTTGCCCGATTTCGCTTTACCGCGTTTCCGACCTTTTTGCCCGTCACTATGCCGAGGCGGTTGGCTGAGCCGCGCCGCTCCTTAACATAGCAGACAAAGGCATAGGTCACAATGCTTTCTCCCTTTTTGAAGAGAAAGCTGAAATCACGGTTTTTCTTGATCACAACGTACCTTTTTCTGAATTCAGACATCAGGCTTGCCGATAGATCAGTATGTCAGCTTTTTTCTGCCCTTTGCACGACGGCGTGCGAGAACCTTGCGGCCATTCTTGGTAGCCATTCTCTTCATAAAGCCGTGCTCGCGCTTTCTCTGAAGCTTCTTGGGCTGGTATGTTCTTTTCATTTGCAGAACCCCCTTTTAAAATTCGGTTAAAATCCGTGTGAAGAAATAGTATATCCGCACACAACTGTCAACAATAATTAATTATACATTATTGTCAAGGCGTTGTCAAGACTTTTTACAAAAATTTATCCCCAAAAAATCAGAATTAATCAACGCATTGTAATATTTATATCACAAATTACAAAAAAGGTGCTTGTAAAGCACAGTAAAATATGTTATAGTAATATTATGTTGAATTGTGTAAATCACATTGTGTGAAAAGTGGTGGAATATGACAGGGTTAAACAGAATGAAAGCTCTTCTGCCGAATAAACCGCAATCAGCGCTTTCGGGCGGCAGGCGGCTGAGGCATGAGCTTAAGTACATCATCGACGAGGGAACCTACCGTATCCTCATCGCAAGGCTTAAGCCGCTGATGTATGCAGACGCAAACAGCTGCAACGGCGAATACCGCGTTACAAGCGTGTATTTCGACGATATATATTCCAGCGGCTATAACGACAAGATAGCCGGCATGGCTACGCGGCGCAAATTCCGCATAAGAAGCTATAATCTCAACCCCGCCAGAATAACGCTCGAAGCAAAGCACAAGGACGACGACTATGTTTCAAAGCTTTCCGCACCGCTTACACGGGAGCAATATCATGCCCTGCTAAACGGCGATTGCTCTTTTATGGCTTGCCGCGATTGGACGGAAGACGTCTTTGGAGAGTTTTACCGCTCGGACCGTATCTGCCGCCTTAAGCCCAGGATTATTGTGGACTATGTGCGCGAGGCTCTTGTATATCCCCACGGCAATGTCCGCATCACCTTTGACAAAAAGCTTTCCACCTGCTACAACACAACGGATATGTTCGCCGACGATGCGTTTTACTCTTTGATATATAACAACGAGATAATACTGGAAGTAAAGTACGATAACTATCTGCCCTCTTCCATTCAGGCAGTATTACAGGGGTTAAGTGCACCGAGACAGTCGGTATCAAAATACATAATATGCAGCGATAATTTACTGGAGGTCAAAACACATGGTTTCTGAAAATCTCACAATGGGTTCAAAGCTTACGGACGCTCTCGCAGTCATGGGCGACAGCTTTGATGTTTCCGCACAGTTTGCAAATCTCTCCGTTGCCACGATACTCACCACACTTCTCACCGCTGCCCTGTGCGGCGGAATCATCTATCTGGTGTACCGCTTTTTCTATCGCGGAGTAGTTTACAGCGACAACTTCAACATTCTCCTGCTGCTGACGACAGTTGTGACCTCTTTCATTATCATGACTATCAGCGCAAACGTTGTTCTGTCGCTGGGTATGGTCGGTGCGTTGTCTATCGTCCGTTTCCGCGCCGCAGTTAAGGATCCGCTGGATATCGGCTTTCTGTTCTGGGGAATAGCCGCAGGCATTACCGCAGGCGCCCAGCTGTACTGGGTCGCAATTATCGGCACGGTTATCATCTCGGTTATCTACATTCTGCTTACCATATTCAAGAAGGAGCGCAAAAGCTATCTGCTTATCGTTCGCTACGACATAAACTGCGAAATCAACGTCAACGGCATCCTTGGTGCAATAAAGTATAAGCTGAAAAACAAGACGCAGACCGGCAGCAGCGTGGAAATTACGGTCGAGGTCAAGATAAAGAACAACGACGCAAGCTACATAAGCCGCTTCAACGGAATGGAGGGCGTGGAGAGTGTAACTCTTCTGGAATACAGCGGCGAGTATATGAACTGAGACAGCCGCCAATTAAAGACAATTTCAGCACCGCATGACAATGCCGCGCAGAAGCGACAAAAACCATGCGGTGCTGCTGTTTTTTACGCTTTTTCACGGCTGAGATTAATGAACGCAAAGATTTTTTTGTTGCATTTGACAATAAATGTTCGGCATGGCTTCGTATGCCCAACATCAATTATGCAAGTTTTTGTCATTAATCTTGCATGGTTATTTTTCAACACTTTCAACGTTGAATTATGTTGATAACCCTGTTGAAAATGTGTATTTGTTAACACTTTTCTCACAGTTTTCAACAATGCAACTGCTAAATCGGCTGTATAAACGCATTTGCGGAGTTGATTTCTGTTGAAAACAATGTTGAATTCGTTAAAAAAAGATCAACACTGAAAATGTGCTTCCCAAGCAATATGTAATGCCGTTTCAGGCGCTGCAAGCGGTTGACATTACCAATCGTAATAACCGATAAATATATACAATCTGTATTTGTGCAATTTGACAAACCGCATAACAACGGTATTTTCAGCCACTTTTTGCCGCCGCCGGTCGATGAAAAAACATCCCTATCCTCTGTTTTGCGCAAACCGAACAAAAAAAGACAGCCGCCAATAAAAATCAGCGGCTGTCGCTATTTTGCTGTAATATAATCATGCCTGTGCGACCGAAAAGGTACCGGTCTGATTTCTGGTTATCACATCCGAAAGCTCCAGCCCAAGAGTTATCGCACACATTTTATCATGAGATAAACCGGTTTTGTCGATAAGCTCATCCATTGTCATCGGTTTCTCCGCAACAAGCTTTACTACCTCCGCCTCCTCGGGACCAAGAGAAGAGAGATCCGGCTGCACCTTCTCCGGAGCAGTATCCGGCTGCTGCTGAGCGGTATCCGCTGCCGTTTCCCTTACCTCCGCAGCTTTTACGACAGGCTGAGGAGCGTGCTTCGCAGTGCCCCTGCAAAGGCGCATAAGCCGTGCGCTCTCCCTGACCGAATCGCTTTGCATGATGGCGGCAAGCCGACTGTAAATATCCGTTACATCAAAGACCGAAACAGCGCCGCCCCGTATCAGCGAAAAAACTCCGCAAAAACGCTCGGCAAAGATATCATGCGGCGGAACGCAGAACACCGTCCTGCCCTGCTTTGAAGCGTGCTCTGCGGTAAGCAGCGCGCCGCTCTTCGACGACGCCTCGGGAACCAGCACCCCACAGCCAAGCCCCGAAATAATTCTGTTGCGATATTTGAAGTAGCCTGCACTGACCGAAGTGTACGGCAGCAGCTCTGAAATAACAGCTCCGCCCGAGGATATTATCCGCTCCTTAAGCTCCTCGTTTTCCGCAGGGTAATTCACCATAATTCCGCAGCCCAGAACGCCTACGGTATAGCCTCCGTTGTTGACAGCACAGCGATGAACGATGCTGTCAACACCTACCGCAAGTCCGCTGATAAGCGCGATGCGGTCCTTTACAAGCCGAGTGCACAGCTTGTCCGCGCAGTTTCGTCCGTATTC
>JBJESD010000013.1:0-69660 GCA_051882595.1 Oscillospiraceae bacterium
TGAATTATGCAAATCCGGATGAGAGGGTATATTATATCGTACCTGATTCCGGCAAATGAGTTGCATTGCGAAATCAATGAATATATCATAAAAAAGGGCGAAAATGGTTTCGCCCTTTTTATGTTGAACGTTGTAACAAAGTACGGGCTTTCAGAATATCATATAATATGATTGGTTACAATATCGTATTATGAAGATATTTTATATGCTTATGAAAATAGTGTTCAGCAGAATATTTATTTGTGCGATCGGGATAGTAATACAGCTGGCGTATCTCGCATTTCTTTTCTGGACGCTGGGTACGATTTATTCGTATTCCTACATCATCTTTATTGCCGTCGGGATTGCTGTTGCAGTTTACATCATGAACAGGGAGCTTAGTCCCGGATATAAGCTTATCTGGGTGTTTTCCGTACTTTCTTTTCCGATTTTCGGATGCATGGTATATTTCTTTTTCGGTCGCAGAAAGACTCCGCGTGCCGTTCGGGCAATAATACCGTATCTTCGCTCCGTGAATGACGATGGTACTATGGATGAGCTGCTGTGTGAAAATGAAGCTGCCGCAAAGCAGGCGCGGTATATCAGCCGCAACGGGTTCTTTCCGCTGTACAAGGGATGTGAAACGGAGTATTTCAGCAGTGGAGAGGAACTGTATGATGTGATGCTGAGAGAGCTTGAAAAGGCGCAGCATTTCATTTTCCTTGAATTCTTCATTCTTGACAAGGGGATGTTCTGGGACAGGGTTCTTTCCATACTGGAGCGAAAGGCGGCAGAAAACGTTGAAGTCAGGCTGATGTATGATGATTTCGGATGCCTGCTGACATTGCCGCGCAATTATCGCAAGGAGCTTGAGGACAAGGGAATACGGTGCTGCGTATTTGGACGGCTAAAGCCGTTCTGGACAGCTCGGATGAATTATCGCGATCATCGGAAAATACTTGTTGTCGATGGAAAAACAGCTATAACGGGCGGCATTAACCTTGCCGATGAATATATCAACGTCTTTGAGAAGCACGGCTACTGGAAGGATTCTGCACTGCTTGTCAGGGGAAACGCAGTCAACAGCTTTACTGCAATGTTTTTGCAGCTATGGGATACCGTCAGCGGAGAGAGCAGTTCTCCCGACGCATATATTACCAAAGAAAAAGAGTATTCTTCGTGCGGCTATTGCGCGCCGTACTCTGACAGCCCGGATGATTCGGAGATGCTGTGTGAGAACGTATATCTCAATATGCTGTATGGAGCAAAGCGGTATGTGTATATTACTACTCCGTATCTGATACTGGACAGCGAGATACAGGAGGCGCTTATTCTTGCTGCCAAAAACGGAATTGATGTCAGGATAATTACTCCGCATATTCCGGATAAAAAATTTGTTCATGCCGTCACAAGGTCCAATTATTCTGCTTTGCTGCGCTATGGCGTCAGGATATATGAATTTCTGCCGGGCTTCATTCATGCAAAGAATTTTGTATCGGATGACAGCATGGCGGTGGTAGGCACGATCAATCTGGATTTCCGCAGCCTGTATCTTCATTACGAATGCGGAGTGTGGATGTGCTCGACTGATGCAGTCGCGGCTGTAAAGGCTGATTTCCTCAACACGCTGAAGCGGTGCAAAGAGGTGACCCTAAGCGACACAATAGAAAAAAATCCGATAAAGAGGGTAGGGAAGGCTGTGCTCAGACTTTTCTCGCCTATGATGTGAAAACAACCCCTGAGATGCTCTCAGGGGTTTCGCTTGTCAAAGAAGTATCTTTCCCAGGCTGCCGAGAAAGGTGCAGATGCTAGGAAGCGGCATATCAGCTAGGCTTTTTGCCTGCTGATTATGCTGATGACGACGCAGATGTGCCTTTATCGACAGTCTGACCCATGAGATGACTCTCAGGGGTTTCGCTCTATTCAAAATATCTGTCAAGGTAAGCGTTGAACGCAGCAGGGTCGGTCTTTATCCTATTCTTGATTTTTTCAGCGCTGTCTTTGTCCTCGGTATATATGTTGAGATAATACTTTTGTTTTCCGGTGTGACTGTCCTTGATGGAGATGCCGATAGTGCAGGAGCCATTCTGGCTTTCGGCATAACGTACCGCGTACAGCTTATCCTTTTTCATTGCGTCGCGCGTATATACCTTTACTGCCTCCTCAAACATTTTCTCGCGGATTGAGGCCGGAAGATCACTGCAGAATTCTCTTGCGGCAGCGTCGCCCAGCTTTGTGTTTGTGTAGAGAGTATCTCCGTCAAGCTCGGAGGTGGTGCAGAGGTTTTCGTCTATTCCCTCAAGCGCGTCCATAAGATCAAAGTAGTTCACCGCCTGTTCAAGCGAGGTTATCTCGGCAAGCTGCTGCTTTGTAAGTGGACATCCGAGCGAATAGATGAGATGACAGACAAGTATGCGTATAGAATGCTTGTCGTCAAGCTTAATTCTTGGTACAGTCTTCATATATTTTCCCCCTATTGATATATCTTTATAAATTGGGATTCTCCATAAGTGCTGAAACCAGCGCGATATTCATTGCAGCCTCGACGCAGGGAACTGCACGAGGCACTACACAGGGGTCATGTCTGCCCTTGATTACAAGCTCTCCCTCGGTCATATCCTTGAAATCGACGCTTTTCTGCGGCTGCGAAATAGATGGCGTAGGCTTAAATGCGACCCTGAATATAATGGGCATTCCCGAGCTGATACCGCCGAGAATTCCGCCGTGGTTGTTGGTTCGTGTTTTCACTTCGCCGTTGTTAAGGTAGAATTCGTCGTTGTTCTCGCTGCCGAAAAGACTTGTGCAGTCAAATCCATTGCCGAATTCGATGCCCTTGACTGCCGGGATAGCGAACACAAGCCTTGAGATGATGTTCTCCAACCCATCCATCATCGGTGAGCCGATTCCGGCAGGGAAGCCCACTGCTGCGCATTCTACGATACCGCCTACGCTGTCCAGGTTTTCGCGCGCGGAGTTTATAACATTGCGCATTTTCTCCTCGGCTTCATCCGACGCCACGGGGAAGCTGCGCTGCTTTATTGCATTAAGCTTGTCGGAGCTGATATTGATCGGGTCGAAACGGTCAGCCGTTACATCCTTTATTGAAACGATATGTGCGCCCGTAGTGATTCCCTTGCTCTCGAGAATCTGAGCGCATACGGCACCGGCGAATACCAGAGGAGCGGTAATTCTGCCCGAGAAGTGACCGCCGCCGCGAGGGTCGTTTGCGCCCTTGTAGCGAAGATAGCCGGTGTAATCGGCATGGGCAGGTCTTGCAATATGCGATATGTTTCCGTAATCCTTGGAGTGCTGGTCGGTGTTCATGATAACAGCGCAAAGCGGAGTACCGGTAGTTCTGCCCTCGTATAGTCCGGAGAGAATATCCGGGATATCCTTTTCGCTGCGCATTGTGCTTGTGCCGTCCTTTTTGGGTGCGCGCCTTGCCATAAACTCGCCGATTTTGTCTAGGTCAATGGCTATACCGGAGGGAAGTCCGTCTATAACAACGCCGATGCCCTTGCCGTGGGACTCTCCGAAAAGCGATATTGAAATACCCCCGTTAAATAATGACGACATCGTATTCACCTCCCAAAGAACGGAAATCCTCAAAGAAAGTCGGATATGATTTTGCTACACATTCTGCATTTGTGATAGTAAGCTTGTCGGTGCATTTCTGCGACGCGATTGCAAGCGACATCGCTATCCTGTGATCGTTAAAGCTGCTGCAGGTTCCTCCGGTAAGCTCTTTTACGCCGACTATTTCAAGCTCGTCATCTACAATAGTAACATTTGCACCGAGTGAATTAAGCACGGTTGAGATGGATTCAAGTCTGTCGCTCTCCTTTATGCGCAGGCGCTTGCAGCCCCGTATGTGTGAGGTTCCGTCGGCAAATGCAGCAAGAACTGTTAGTATGGGAACAAGGTCGGGGGTATCGGACGCGTCTGTATCAAAGCCCGAATAGTTGCTGCCTATTCTTATCATCTTGTCGATGATATCGAAAATCGCCCTGTCGCCCTGTAGACTGTTGCTGTTTACGCCAAGCATCTCAATGCTGCCGCCGATAAGGTTTGCCACCGCGAAAAACGCTGCCTGAGAGCAATCACCCTCGATGGTATAGTTGGTTGCCTTGTAGGATTGTATTCCTTTTACGGAGTAGTTGCCGTTGAACTCAAGCGTTTCGATACCGAATGCGCTCATGCACTGAAGTGTGATATCTGCATACGGCTTTGACTGAAGCGGAGAAGTCAGCACTATGGTGCTGCTTCCCTCAATAAGAGGAAGCGCAAACAGCAAGCCGGTGATGAATTGTGATGATATATCGCCGGGCACCGAGAAAACGCCCGAAGTAAGCTTGCCTTTTATGTGATAGGGCATAGTATCGGAGATAAACTCGACTCCATGATTTTTGAACTCGTCGAGATACGGCGTTATGGGTCTGGTGGGCAGCTTGCCGCAGCCGGTAAATGTAGCCTCAACGCCGAGTGCAGCGGCTACCGGAATGAGAAAGCGCAGGGTCGAGCCTGATTCGCGGCAGTCGATCTCGGCTTTTTCGGGAGGGTTTTCAATGCCCTTTACATAGGTGACGCCGTTTTCTGTCCTGAATTCAGCGCCGAGCGCCTCAAGCGCCGAGCAGGTAGCGTCGATATCCTCGCAGCCGAGCAGGTCGGTTATCTCGCTTTCGCCTTTTGACAGCGCTGCGCAGATCAGCGCGCGGTGTGAAATGCTTTTTGAGGGCGGAACCTTTATCTTTCCGCTGAGTGCGTTTGGTGTGATTTCAATATTCATAGTATCTCCTTAATCAACGCTAAGAAAAGAAGCATATTCTTCAATCGTCATTTTTACTGCTTGGCTTGTTCCTATGTCGGAGCAGAGGATGATGTCAATACCCGAGGAGCTGCGCTTTTTGTCGCCGAGTGAATACTTGTACAGTACATCCATTGGTATGTCGGTGGATTTAGGCAGAGCACATTTGTCCAGCAGTGCGTCCAGCTTTTCGGCAGTGCCGCTCTTGCAGATTCCCTTTTGTTCAGCGATATGCGTGAATGTGCTCATTCCTATTGCGACAGCATAGCCGTGAGATATTCCACTGAAATCAAGGTGCTTCTCAATCGCGTGTCCGAGCGTGTGACCGAAATTAAGCAGTGCGCGCTCGCCGCGGTCAAATTCATCATTAGCAACGACATCCGCCTTTATAGAAACGCATCTGGCGATTATGTCGGCGATGTTGGCTCTGATATCACCATTTGCAAGAATATCGAAAAGCTCATGCGATTTTATCATGCCGTATTTTACGACCTCTGCCATGCCGTCGGCGAAAAACTCGGGTGTAAGCGTATCGAGTGTGTCGGTATCGCAGATGACAAGCCGTGGCTGATGAAAAGCGCCGACAAGGTTTTTTCCGCCTTTTATATCGACTGCGGTTTTTCCTCCGACCGAGCTGTCCACCTGAGAAAGCACGGTTGTGGGGATTTGCACAAAATCAATGCCGCGCATATATGTAGCGGCAGCGAAACCGGTAAGGTCACCGACAACACCTCCTCCAAGGGCAACCAGAAAATCCGAGCGCGTAAATCCGTTTTCTGCAAGAAAGTCATACAGCTTAAGCAGCACGTTATGGGATTTTGAGGCTTCTCCGTGAGGGAAAACGAACTTGACGACCGTAAAGCCTGCATTTTCCATAGCCTTTACAGCGCGTTCTCCATAGTATCTGTCTACGTTATCATCGGTTACGATGGCAGCCTTTCTGCTGCTGATAACGGAGGATATCAGCTCACCGCATTTGTCAAGTAAGCCTTTATCTATATAAATGTCATAGCTTCTGCTTGCGTTTACCTTTATTGTCTGCATAGAAGTATATGGTTCCTTTCCTGTATAAAATGCAATATGCTATATAATTGTAATCTATTTTGACGTAATTGTCAACAAGTAAAAGTATTATTTGTTAGTTTTAAATAAAGAAAACTGCAATTTAGCAATATAAATCGCTAAATTTTTTCTTATTTCCACTTTACATCGAGTGAAAAAAATGATATAATAATAATTGGATTAATAACGTTTGATAACGTAATTAAGGAGGAGCAAATATGGGAATGACGATGACGCAGAAGATACTGGCAAGGCATGCAGGTCTTGATTACGTCACAGAGGGACAGCTTATCAAGGCTAAGCTTGACATGGTGCTGGGCAACGATATTACAAGTCCTGTCGCTATCAATGAGTTTGAAAAGATTGGGTTTGACAGTGTTTTTGATAAAAGCAAAATTTCGCTTGTGATGGACCATTTCACTCCAAACAAGGATATAAAGGCCGCTTCTCAGTGCAAGCAGTGCCGCTGTTTTGCCGAAAAGTACGATATAGACAACTATTACGATGTCGGCGAGGTTGGAATCGAGCACGCGCTTCTTCCAGAAAAGGGACTTGTCATCCCGTCGGACTGTGTTATCGGTGCGGACAGCCATACCTGTACATATGGCGCGCTGGGTGCTTTTTCCACGGGTGTCGGCTCGACAGATATGGCGGCAGGCATGGCGACAGGCGAGGCTTGGTTCAAGGTGCCGTCCGCAATAAAGTTCAACCTTACCGGAAAGCTTCAGAAGTGGGTTTCGGGCAAGGATGTTATCCTGCACATCATCGGGATGATTGGTGTAGACGGCGCATTGTACCAGTCAATGGAATTTACAGGCGACGGCCTTAAGAGCCTCTCTATGGATGACAGGCTTTGCATGGCGAATATGGCTATTGAAGCAGGAGCGAAAAACGGCATATTTGAAGTGGATGACATTACGCTTGATTACGTAAAAGGAAGAACAGACAGGACCTTTGAGGTTTTCACCGCCGACGCTGACGCGCATTACAACCGCATTATTGATATCGACCTCTCCGAGATACGTCCTACGGTTGCTTTTCCGCACCTGCCAGAGAACACAAAGACGATTGACGAGGCTGAAAAGCTGAACATCAAGATTGACCAGATAGTAATAGGAAGCTGCACAAACGGCAGATATTCCGACCTTGAAGCTGCGGCAGCAGTGGTAAAGGGCAAAAAGGTCGCCAAAGGCGTTCGCGCAATAGTTATTCCGGCAACCCAGCATATCTATCTTGAGGCACTGAGGAACGGTCTTCTTGAAACGTTTGTGGAGGCAGGAATGGTGGTTTCTGCACCGACCTGCGGACCGTGTCTTGGCGGTCACATGGGAATACTTGCGGCAGGCGAGAGGGCGGTTTCCACCACAAACCGCAACTTTGTGGGCAGAATGGGCGACACGACCTCGGAAGTATATCTTGCAAGCCCTGCAATAGCTGCGGCAAGCGCACTTGTGGGCTATATCTGCGGCGTAAAGGAATAATGGAGGAGCTAATATGAATGCACATGGAACAGCGCATAAATACGGCGATAATGTTGATACCGATGTAATTATCCCTGCAAGATATCTCAATACATCGGACCATAAAGAGCTTGCCGCTCACTGTATGGAGGATATCGACAAGGATTTCATCAACAAGATAAAAGAGGGCGACATCATAGTTGCGACGGAGAATTTCGGCTGCGGCAGTTCCCGTGAACACGCACCTATTGCCATTAAGGCAAGCGGTATTTCCTGCGTTATCGCGTCCACATTCGCGCGTATCTTTTATCGAAACGCAATAAACATAGGTCTGCCGATACTTGAATGCAGCGAGGCAGCTAACGATATCGACGACCGGGATGAAATCTCGATTGATTTTGATACCGGCATAATCACAAACATCACAAAAGGAAAGACCTATAAGGCGCAGCCGTTTCCGGATTTTATAAAAGAAATAATCAACAAGGGCGGACTTCTTAAGTCCATCAAGGGTAAATAAAGTGATATTGAACATTAAGAATGCAGTGCGTTCACAGGCGGATGAAATATCGGATGTGCTTTTGTCCTGTCTCCCTGAGGACAGCGATAAATATAAAAGCTACGGCGAAAACTTTGCTTGCGAGTGCATAAAGGGCTCGCTGCTGACGGCAACGATAACCTGCGACAAAACAGTAAGAGGCTTTTGCGTATGCGAAAAGTCGCCCGTGCCGGACGGCTGCGAGATAACTGCATTGTATATCTCCGATGGTTTTCAAAGTATCGGGCTTGGCAGAAAGCTGCTTTCCCACTGCCTGAGAGAAATGAGGGCACAGAGAATGAAAACAGCCTTTTTGTGGCTTGATGAGCGCAACGAGCGCGCTGCTGCTTTTTTCAAAAAAATCGGTTTTGTACCGGACGGTAAACGCAGGGTTATGTTCGGTAATCCGGATAACTATAACGAGCTGCGCTATCATATTGACATTTGAGAGGAAAATGTATGGAAAAGAATATTGCGGTGATAAAGGGCGACGGAATAGGTCCCGAAATCGTCACGGAGGCGATGAAGGTACTGGACAGCGTTGCAATGAAATTTGGTCACACATTCAATTACGAGCAGCTGCTTATGGGAGGCTGCTCCATAGACGCTTACGGCGTTCCGCTTACCGATGATACTATCGAGCGTTGCAAACGCTCCGATGCCGTTCTTATGGGCAGTATCGGCGGAGATACAACAAAATCCCCGTGGTATAAGCTGCCTGCAAATCTTCGTCCCGAGGCAGGTCTGCTGGGTATTCGCAAGGCGCTGGGCTTGTTTGCAAATCTTCGCCCGTGCGTGCTTTTTCCGCAGCTTAGCGGCGCTTGTCCGCTTAAGGAGGAAATCAGCTCTAAGGGCTTTGATATGCTAATAATGCGTGAGCTGACGGGCGGTCTGTATTTCGGTGAGCGCAGAACAGAGCCGATAAACGGGGTCGTTACAGCGATAGACACGCTTAAATACGACGAGAACGAGATTAGGCGCATAGCGATAAAGGCATTTGATGTTGCTATGCTGCGCAAGAAAAAGGTAACAAGTGTTGATAAGGCGAATGTGCTTGATTCCTCACGCCTGTGGAGAAAGGTTATAGCCGAGGTTGCCGAAAGCTATCCCGAGGTCACTCTTGAGAATATGCTGGTGGACAACTGCGCTATGCAGCTTGTTAAGGACCCTGCACAGTTTGATGTTATGGTCACCGAGAATATGTTCGGCGATATCCTGTCGGACGAGGCTTCGATGATTACGGGCTCTATCGGAATGCTGCCATCTGCAAGCATGAACGAAACAAAGTTTGGTCTGTACGAGCCAAGCGGCGGCTCTGCTCCGGATATTGCAGGGCAGAACAGGGCAAATCCTATCGCGACAATTCTGTCTGCGGCTATGATGCTGCGATATTCGTTTGATATGACGGCTGAAGCAGACGCTGTCGAGTCTGCCGTTGACAGCGTTCTCAACGCAGGATACAGAACAGGCGACATAATGTCCGAGGGTATGAAGCTGGTATCGTGCTCGGAAATGGGGGACAGGATAGCCGAGAGCATCAAAAATTCGATTTCGTAATGCGGCGAGAGCCTTTTGATAGTCTAATTGGGGGAAACCCGAGTTTTCCCCAATCAGGCTGTCGATAAACCGCCATCTGCGTCGTCAGCGCTGCATCGGCAGCCACAAAGGTTAGCCGTTGCAACGCTTTCTAGCATCTGACGGCTTCTCGACAGCCTGAGAGTTGACTTTTTCGATAAGCTGGTGGGGGAAAACCGAGTTTTCCCCCATTTCTGTTGCGCAAACCGGCGAAAAATTTGCGCTATCAAAGCTAAAATGTAATATAGCTTTGCTTTTTGTGAAAAAATTCGTATTATTTCACCAATTTTTGAAAAACAACTTGCAATTAGATGAATTATCGGTTATAATAAATTTAGCTGTTTGGAAAACCTGACGGTTTTTGTGCTGTAAATATTTGTATTTCTGAAAGGAGTATCTGTAATGTACAATGATTTATTGGATACTATCGGCTTCCTCGGTCAATATGATAAGGAAGTTGCCGACGCAATGGGTCTGGAGCTTGCGCGCCAGAAGAGAAACCTCGAGCTTATCGCAAGCGAGAATATCGTTTCTCCGGCAGTTATGGCTGCAATGGGCAGCGTACTTACCAACAAGTATGCCGAGGGTTATCCGGGAAAGAGATACTACGGCGGATGCGAGGATGTTGATATTGTAGAAACCATCGCTATCGAGCGCGCAAAGAAGCTCTTCGGCGCTAAGTTTGCCAATGTTCAGGCACACTCCGGCGCACAGGCAAACACCGCTGTTTATGTTGCGCTTCTTCAGCCCGGCGATACAGTTATGGGCATGAGCCTCGCTCACGGCGGTCATCTTACACATGGTTCTCCTGTTAATATTTCCGGCAAAATCTATAACTTTGTTTCCTACGGAACAAACGATGATGGCTTTATCGACTACGAGGATTTGTATAAGCAGGCAAATAAGTGCAAGCCCAAGCTTATCGTAGCTGGCGCTTCGGCTTACCCCAGAGCTATTGATTTTGTAAAGCTGTCCTCTATCGCAAGAGCAGTCGGCGCATATCTTATGGTTGATATGGCTCATATTGCAGGTCTTGTTGCCGCAGGCGTACACGAGAGCCCTGTTCCTTATGCCGATATTGTAACAACCACCACTCACAAGACGCTCCGTGGTCCTCGCGGTGGTCTTATACTGACAAATAATGAGTATCTCGCAAAGAAAATCGACTCTGCGATTTTCCCCGGCACTCAGGGCGGTCCCCTTATGCACGTCATTGCCGGAAAGGCTGTCTGCTTCGGCGAGGCGCTCAAGCCCGAGTTCAAGGCATACGGTGCTCAGATTGTCAAGAACGCAAAGGTTCTTGCAGATACACTGCTCGAAAAAGGCTTCAACCTTGTATCCGGCGGTACCGATAACCACCTTATGCTTGTTGACCTGCGTCCGTTCGGTATCACAGGCAAGGAGCTTCAGAACAACTGCGATGAGTGCTATATCACGCTCAACAAGAACGCTATTCCCAACGACCCCCAGAAGCCTGCACTCACAAGCGGCGTAAGAATAGGTACTCCTGCCGTTACGACCAGAGGTCTTGTCGAGGACGATATGAAGGTTATCGGCGAGTGCATCTACCTTATCGCCAAGGATTTTGAGGGCAATAAGGAAAAGGTACGCGCAATGGTTACCGAGATTTGCAGCAAATATCCGCTTTACTAATAAATCAGAACATATAAAGGAAGTACAGAGATGACAAATATCAAGAATACCGAGGTTCTCTACAATAATTACAAATCGGTAGCGCCGCTCGGACTTATCGCTATGAACGGCACACAGGAGCTTGCCGCAAAGATCAACAGCTATCTTGAGAGATGGGCGGACAGAAACGGACAGGCACACGAGGATTTCATGATAGAGTGCGAGTGTCCGCGTTTCCAGTCAGGCGATGCAAAGGGTATGATCAAGAGCACCGTCCGCGGAAAGGATCTGTTTATTCTTGTTGACGTAGGCAACTACAACTGCAAGTACAAGCTGTTTGGTCAGGAGAACTCTATGAGCCCCGACGACCATTACATGGATCTTATGAGGATCATTCAGGCAGCAAGCGGAAAGCCTCACCGTATCAATGTTATTATGCCGCTGCTTTACGGCGGAAGACAGCACCGCAGAAGCTACCGCGAGTCGCTCGACTGCGCAGTTGCGCTTCAGGAGCTGCAGAGAATGGGCGTTTCCAACGTTATCACCGTTGACGCTCACGACCCGAGGGTATGCAACGCAGTTCCGCTGATGGGCTTTGATAATATTATGCCGTCTTATCAGGTTCTCAAGTGTATGCTCAAGAACTATCCCGATATTGTGGTCGATAAGGAGCATTTTATGGTTGTCAGCCCGGACGAGGGCGCAATGAACAGGAATATGTTCTACGCGTCCGTTATGGGAGTCGATCTCGGTATGTGCTATAAGCGCCGTGACTATTCCACTGTCGTAAACGGCAGAAACCCGATCGTTGCACACGAGTACCTCGGCACCAGCGTTCAGGGCAAGGATGTGTTCGTTGCCGATGATATCATTGCATCCGGCGAATCTATGCTGGATATTGCAAAGGACCTTAAGTCGCGCGGTGCAAAGAGAGTGTTCGCATATGCGACCTATGCTATCTTCACCAGTGGTCTTGACAGCTTTGACAAGGCTTATGCGGATGGACTTATTGATGGTGTTCTTGGTACAAATCTGACATACCGCACTCCCGAGCTGCTTCAGAGAAAGTGGTTCAATGAGGTTGATGTTGCGAAGTATATTGCATATTTCATCGCTTCTATCAACCACGATACATCAATCAGCAATGTCATTGATCCGCACGCAAAGATTAAGACGCTCCTTAATGAGCACAGAGGATTGTAATTATGCCTTTAGCAGACAGAATTCGCCCCACCACATTAGATGATGTAGTGGGGCAGTCCCATTTGATAGGATACAATAAACCTCTTACCAAGGTAATAGAGTCCGGCAGTATTCCGAACATGATATTCTACGGACCCTCCGGAGTGGGAAAGACCACCATAGCACGCATTATAGCAGACTCTGCGAATATGCGGCTTCACAAGCTTAACGGAACCTCTGCATCAACTGCGGATATCAAGAGCATTGTCTCGGAGATTGATACCTTTTTCGGGAGCAGCGGTATCCTGCTGTACCTTGACGAGATACAGTACCTTAACAAAAAGCAGCAGCAGAGCCTGCTCGAGTACATTGAGGACGGCAGTATAACTCTGATAGCCTCAACGACCGAAAATCCCTATTTTTACATATACAACGCCATTCTTTCGCGCAGCACGGTGTTTGAGTTCAAGCCCGTTGCTTCGCAAGAGCTTGAAAAGGCGATAAGACGCGGCTTTTCGATGCTTTCGGAAGAAAACGCTATCAGCTACGAGCTCGATGACGAGGCGGTTCGCTACATCAGCAAAGGCTGCGGAGGAGATGTCAGAAAAGCGCTTAACACCGTAGAGCTGTGCGCACTTACGGCGGAAAACGGAGCGATAACGCTGGAGCTTGCTCAGCAGCTGACTCAGCGAAGCAATATGCGCTACGACCGCGACGGCGATCAGCATTACGACCTGCTGTCGGCTTTGCAGAAATCCATCCGCGGCTCGGATGAAAATGCGGCGATTCATTATGCGGCAAGACTTATTGCGGCAGGGGATATCATTTCTTTGTCGAGGCGGCTTCTCGTTATAGCCAGTGAGGATATAGGTCTTGCGTATCCGCAGGCTGTTCCTATCGTCAAGGCTTGTGTTGACAGTGCGCTGCAAATCGGACTTCCCGAAGCGAGGATACCGCTTGCCGAGGCGGTTATTCTTCTGGCAACCGCGCCTAAATCAAACAGCGCCTATAACGCGATCAATGCGGCTATGACTGACATAGAAAACGGCGATATCGGCGATTTTCCGCGTCATCTGCAAAACGAGCATTGTGACGGAACAGACGCGGCAATTAAAGGTCAGCATTACCTGTATCCACACGATTACCCTGACCATTGGGTCAAGCAGCAGTACCTGCCGGATAATCTGAAAGACAGGGTATATTACCACTACGGCGACAACAAGCACGAAAAGGGCGCGATGGAATACTGGAAAAAAATCAAAAATCAGTCCTGATTACCTTTTCCGATGCGGCGCTTGAGTATATCCAGCTGTCTATATGTCCGGATGAAATAAAGTAATTAAGCTCATTATCAGCGTATGTGTTATTTGACGCGCTAACGATAGTGAGCTTTATTTTCATCTTTTCGGGGATGATCGACTTTATGTATACGCTCGCGTGACTGTTTACGGTAATATTGTTTCTCAGCTCGGCAAGTCCGGCGAGATTGGGCGCAAGCTCAACGAAAATACCATAGTCCTCGATAGACCTTACAATTCCCGTTACGGTTTCGCCCTGCTCAAAGTTTGCTGCATTCTGCTCCCATGTACCAAGCAGCTCCTTGTGTGAAAGGCATATCCTGTCGTCGTCAATGCTCTTTACAACAGCCTTAATGTTCTGACCTACATGAAACCTGTCGGACGGATGAGAGATCCTTGATACGGATATAAGGTCAATCGGGATAAGCGACGGTATTCCGCAGCCGATATCCACAAAGCAGCCGAAGCGTTCAAGGTGCGTCACTTTAGCGGGAATAACGTCGCCTGTTTTTAGATGGCTGAGGTATTGCGCACGGCATTCAAGCTGCGCGCTTTTGCGTGAAAGGATGGCATAGATGTTTTCATTTTCATCGCGCTTAAAGTCTACGACCCTGAAGCAGACCGGGTGGTTTACTCGAGAAATCAGTGCGATATCCTTTGTCGTACCCTCGGCTATTCCAATGGCGCCTTCCTCACGAGGAATCACACCGCGCATACAGCCGAGGTCAACAATAAGATTATGTCTGCTGTCGCAGATGATACAGGGCGCCTCCAGAATACGTCCGCTGTTAAGGCAATCGAGCAGTGAGAAATACGATCTCAGGAATGCGCGATTGTCCTCTGTCTGAAAAAGTGCGCCCTCGGGCAGATACTCTGTCATTTTGTACCTCCAGAATTGTATTTATTACGGTAAATACTATGTGCTCATGCTGATAATTATTCATGCCTGAAATTATCGGCGGATAAAATTATTACTCATACCTGCGCAAAAGGAGTAATACGGCTTCTATGCGTCGCAGCACTTAAAAAATATGTGAAAACTGCATATATCTGAGTGAAAATATTTGACAAATCCCCAAGATGATGATATAATAAACTGATTAATTATTTTTAATGAGGAAGTGTTTCTATGACTATTTTCTATAAATTTGAAGGAAAGATGTACATTAATATAACAAACGGCTGTCCTTGCCGCTGTGTATTCTGCCTGAGGAATAACGCCGATTCAATCAAGGATAACGACAGCCTCTGGCTTGAGCATGAGCCGACCTTTGAAGAGATAACAGCTGCTTTTGACGCTTTTGATAAGAGCGGAATTACCGATGCAGTATTCTGCGGCTACGGCGAGCCGACTGTCCGTGCCGATATGGTGGTCAGGGTTGCGGAATATATCAAAGCCAACTCCGATATGAAGATAAGGCTCAATACAAACGGCTTGGTTAAGCTTATTCATCCGGATTTTGATGTCAGCAGCTTTTCCGGACTTATCGACAGCGTTTCAATCAGCCTTAATGCACCGAACGCCGTGCGCTATAACGAGGTAACAAGACCGTCCTTCGGCGAAAAGTCTTTTGATGTAATGCTTGATTTTGCAAAGCAGATGAAGCAGGTGTGCACTAATGTAGCGTTTACCGTTGTGGATATCATTTCCGCTGAGGAGATCGAAAAGTGCCGCGAGCTTGCCAAAAAGCTTGGTATCCCTCTGCGCGTCAGAGAATACATCACCGATAATGAGAGCTATACATGATGCGCATACTTGGTATTGACCCGGGATACGCCATTGTCGGATATGGTGTACTTGATTATGACCACAACGCATTTTCCGCTGTGAATTACGGAGCTATCACCACGCAGGCAGGAAAAAGCTTTGATATCCGACTTAAGGAAATATATGATGATATGTGCAGCCTGCTTGATATGTTCAAGCCGGATTGTATGTCGATAGAACGGTTGTATTTCACCAACAATAAGACAACAGGCATTGATGTTGCGCAGGCAAGGGGCGTGATAATGCTTGCCGCTGTGCAGCGCGGAGTGCAGATATATGAATACACGCCGCTGCAGGTAAAGCAGGCAGTTGTAGGCTATGGCAAAGCCGAAAAGCATCAGGTACAGGAGATGGTTAAGAACATACTGAGGCTTAAGGAGTGCCCAAAACCGGACGATACCGCCGACGCTGTTGCGCTTGCGATATGTCACGGACATTCCAGCGGTTCCGCGCTGTCAAGAATACTAGCAATGGAGAGAGGAAAATAGTAAATGATATATAGTGTAAGAGGGGAGCTTATCCATACCGAGCCAACGCTTGCCGTTGTCGAGTGCGCAGGTGTGGGATATGCCTGCCGCACCACCATGAATACGCTGAAGCAGATCGGCTCAAGCGGAGAGGTAAGGCTTTTCACATATCTTCATGTGCGTGAGGACGCGGTGGAGCTTTTCGGCTTTGCGGATACGGCAGAGCTTTCCTGCTTTAAGCAGCTGCTCTCGGTTTCGGGTGTCGGACCAAAGGCGGCGCTCTCTATATTGTCCGAGCTTACCCCGTCAAAGCTTGCGCTGTGCATAACAACAGGCGACAGCAAGACGCTAACGCGCTGCCCCGGAATAGGTGCAAAGACCGCACAGCGTATCGTACTGGAGCTTAAGGACAAGGTGGCAAAGGAGCAGCATATCTCGGCTGTGGATTATGCTGTTGAACCGTCTGTTTCTGTTGGCTCCAACAATGTGTCGGAGGCGCTGACGGCGCTTTGTGTGCTGGGCTTTCCCATGCCGCAGGCGCAGGCTGCCGTGTCGGGTGCCGACCCCGGCGCTTCCGTTGAGGAAATCATAAAGTATGCGCTGAAAAAACTCGGCAGCTGAAACGAATATAAATGAGGATAGTATAATGTTTATTGCGCCTATTGTTTTTATTTGTGCCGTTGTGGCAGGTCTGGTGCTTTTGATTTTTATGATGCTGGATTGGCAGCAGGACAGGGTGATGATAATTTATTCGCTGCTTGTCATGCTTGGTGTTATCCTTGGCTCATGCGGAATAGGTATCGTTCGCTGTACACTAGGAGAGAAGCTTAAAAGCAGACGCGCTGCCCTTAAGGCAATGGGCAGGCACGCTGTCTCAGCAATACAAAAGGATAAAACTGCCCGTATCGCATATAAAGGCATAGTGAAGCTTATGGATAATAAGATTGCCGAGGCAGAGGGACTTATTATGCAGGCGTACAACCTTTCCGATGTGCGTAATAATCAGCTTTTCTGCATCGAATGGCTGGTTCGCATATACGAAGTGCTTGAAAACTCGGCTACTGCGGCTTATGATGTCAGAGGAAAGCTCATGTGGTGTTATCGCAGGGCGGCAGAGCTTGCGCCGGATAATCCCGAGGCACAGTCACGGCTTGGTCACGCATATTATGTTGACGGCAAGCTGGATAAGGCGAAATACTGCTTCGAGCAGGCGATAAAGTACGACCCTAATCACGGGTATTCCTATTACAGCATCGCCAAAATACACATTTGCCGCGGCGAGGACGAAAAAGCTGTTGAAATGCTCGAACAGCTGCTTAAGATACAGGAAAATCACCCTCTGGTTTACAGCGAGCTTGCAACCGTCTATGCTATGCACCGCGAGGACGAGAAGTGCCGCGAATATTATGAAAAGGCAATATTGTGCGGCTACGAGCAGCCCGAAAAGCTCGCTGCCCGAATGACAGCAATATACACATTCAACAATTCAGATTCCGCAGACGGCAGCGATTTGCCAAGCGAATATTACCGACATATTCAGAAAGAGGATGATGAAGATGACAAAGCCTCAGCTGAATAACCAAATACTATCTTAGTAAAGGAAGAATAAAATGCTGGAAATGAACAGTTCGGATAATTTTGCTCCGAGTGGCAGAATAGTTGAACCCGAATATAATGCTTCAGATACGGATATAGAGTTCAGCCTGCGTCCAAAGGTGCTTTCGGAGTACATCGGACAGGAAAAGGTAAAGGAGAACATGGCGGTTTACATCGAGGCGGCAAAAAAGCGCGGAGAGTGTCTTGACCATGTGCTTCTGTACGGACCGCCAGGGCTTGGCAAAACCACGCTTTCTTGCATCATCGCCAATGAGATGGGCGTAAACATTCGCGTAACATCCGGCCCTGCTATTGAAAAGGCAGGAGATCTGGCTGCGCTGCTTACAAACCTCCAACCGAATGATGTGCTTTTCATTGACGAGATACACAGGCTGTCCCGTCAGGTGGAAGAGGTGCTTTATCCTGCAATGGAGGATTATGTGCTGGACATCATCATGGGCAACGGTCCCTCGGCGCGGTCTATCCGCATTGATCTGCCTCATTTTACGCTTATCGGAGCGACAACGCGTTCGGGACAGCTTTCTGCGCCGCTTCGTGACCGCTTCGGCGTTATTCAGAGGCTGGAGCTGTACAACGCGGAGGAGCTTTGCGATATCGTTCAGCGATCCGCGATAATCCTTGCTATTCCTTGTACGCGTGACGGCGCGATGGAAATAGCAAAGCGTTCGAGAGGTACACCGAGAATTGCCAACCGGCTTCTTAAGCGCGTCCGCGATTTTGCAGAGGTTCTCGGCGACGGAAAGCTGACACGGGAGATTGCAGATATCGCGCTTGACCGCCTTGAAATCGACAAGCTTGGTCTTGACAATCTTGACAAGCGCGTGCTTGAAATGATAATCAAGGGCTATAACGGCGGACCTGTGGGGCTTGAAACGCTTGCATCGGCGCTGGGTGAGGAGAGCGTGACACTCGAGGAGGTCTGCGAGCCTTTCCTGATGCAGCAGGGCTTTATTGCAAGAACTCCGCGCGGAAGAACGGCGACGGCTCTTGCTTACCGCCATCTTGGCATTGTCAAGGATGGACAGCAGACGCTTGAATAAATAATACGTCGATGCTTCATCCTTTGCAGTATCTGTTACAGAGATGCTTTTTATCATATAATTAACTATGGGGGAAATAATATGGGAAGAATTTTCGGAACTGACGGAGCGCGCGGTGTTGCGGTCACTGAGCTGACCTGCGAGCGCGCAATGGAGATAGGCAGAGCGGCGGCTCATGTGCTGACAAAGGAGAGCGGCAAGGCTCATCCGCGCATACTGGTGGGTATGGATACGCGCATTTCCTCGCGTATTCTCGAGGCGGCGCTTTCTGCCGGCCTTGCTTCCGTTGGTGCGCAGGCGGAGCTTCTGGGCGTTGTTCCTACGCCTGCCGTTGCATATCTTGTACGCGCATACGGTGCGGACGCAGGCGTAATGATATCCGCTTCGCACAACAGTGTAGAGTACAACGGAATCAAGCTTTTTTCGGGCGAGGGCTTTAAGCTTCCCGACAGCGTTGAAGAGGAGATAGAAGCTCTTATTCTCGACCGTCCCGATGAAATCGTTCTTCGCGATGGTACTGATGTCGGTCGTATAATGCGGCGCTCTAACGCTGCGGAGGACTATATCGAATACATAAAGCAGTGCGCCGATGTTGACCTTAGCGGAATGAATTTCGGCTTTGACTGCGCAAACGGAAGCGCCTCTGCAACTGCCGTACAGCTGTTCGGTGCGCTTAATGCGAATTGCAGCTTTATAGCAAACACTCCCGACGGAACAAACATAAACGAAGGCTGCGGTTCTACTCATATTGAAAAGCTTGCCGAGTATGTCAAGGCTAACGGACTTGACGCAGGCTTTGCCTTTGACGGAGACGCAGACCGCTGTCTTGCGGTAGACGAAAACGGCAAGGTAGTTGACGGCGACCGAATCATCGCGGTGATTTCAAAGTATCTTAAGAGTATTGGCAGGCTTAACGGAAATACTGCGGTAGTTACCGTAATGAGCAATCTCGGTTTTCATAACTATATGAAGCAGAACGGTATCGACACGCTGTGCGCAAAGGTCGGAGACAGATATGTGCTTGAGGAGATGCAGAAGCACGGATACAACATCGGCGGCGAACAGTCGGGACACATTATACTGCTTGACTATTCAACAACAGGCGACGGTCAGCTGACAGCGGCAATGCTTGCAAAGGTGATGAAGCTGACAGGAAAGAAGCTTTCCGAGCTTGTTGCGGATATAAAGGACTATCCCCAGCTGCTGGTGAATGTCAAAATCACAGAGCAGGGCAAGGGAAAGTGGAGCTCAACGCCCTCTATCATGGCAAAGATAGCCGAAGCAGAAGCAAAGCTTGGCGACAGCGGAAGAGTGCTGGTCCGCGAAAGTGGAACAGAGCCGCTGGTGCGCGTAATGCTTGAGGGCATTGATGAAACACTGGTGAACACTCTGACTAATGAAATCGCCGACGAGGTGAGAGCGGCGCTTTGCTGATATCGGGAGGAAAGAATGCTTGTATGTGCAAATAACGGTAATTTCCCCGTTAGCGATAAGGAGCAGCTTAAGGCGGCGCTTAATGCTGCCTGCGGTGAAATATGGCTTGGCGAGGGAGCTGATACATACCCATGTATAGCTATACTCTGCTGTGAGGGCGGTGCTTCTATCAACTATTTAGCTTCCGAGGGAGGAACAGCATATGTATCGGCAGGGGATAAGTCTATGCGCGGATGTATTGACGCCAATATTGACGGCGAATTCTATCAGATTGAGCGCAGGCAGATAGTTCCGGAGGATAAGATACTTCAGTGTGCCGTGGAGTTTATGGAACTTATGCAGTCTCCCGATTTTGAACGCGATAAAAAGCTTCCCGCTTGCATTGAATGGGAACAACTGGTGTAAAGGATAACGAAAAGATGAGAATTTCCGACAAGTGGCAGGACTACTGCCTTATTGATACTTCAGACGGAGAGCGGCTTGAGCGCTGGGGCGATGTTACGCTTATCCGTCCCGATCCGCAGATAATCTGGAGATGCGAGGGCGAGGCGCCCGAGTGGCATTCCGCTCATGCGAAATACAACCGCTCATCCTCGGGCGGCGGCAGCTGGGACTACCGCAGAAAGCTTCCCGAGAGCTGGCAGATAAAATACGGCGAGCTTACTTTTATGGTAAAGCCCACCGGCTTCAAGCATACCGGGCTTTTCCCCGAGCAGGCAGTCAACTGGGATTACTGCATGAGCGAGATAAAGTCTGCAAACCGCCCGATAAATGTGCTTAATCTGTTTGCGTATACCGGAGGAGCGACGCTTGCTTGTGCAAAGGCAGGTGCGAGTGTGTGTCACTGCGACGCTGTCAAGGGCATGGTTGACTGGGCTAGAACAAACGCAAAGCTTTCGGGGCTTTCCGACAAGCCTATTCGCTGGATTGTTGACGACGCTGTTAAGTTCATCTCGCGTGAGCTTCGGCGCGGTACACGATACGACGGCATTATCCTTGACCCTCCCAGCTACGGCAGAGGAACAAACGGCGAGATGTGGAGACTGGAGGATAATATCTACGACCTCATGACGATGATAACTCAGCTTCTCTCCGATAAGCCTCTGTTTATTCTGCTTAACAGCTATACGACCGGTCTTTCGGCATCCGTAATGAGCTATCTGCTGCATACAACAGTCGGCAGACGTTTTGATATAGAGGTTATTTCCGAGGAAATCGGACTTCCCGTAAAGCAGACGGGAATGGCGCTGCCCTGCGGCAGCACGGCAATAGTAAGATTTAATTGACATATATAAGTCAATTAATAAAGGGGTAGACGATTGAACATTATTGAAGTAGATAATCTTAGCTTTGATTATATATCAACCGATGACGACGGAAACGAGCTTGAGCGCAGCCGCGTACTAAAGGATATCTCATTATCTGTACCGGAGGGTCAGTTCCTTGCCGTGCTGGGTCACAACGGCTGCGGCAAATCCACACTTGCGAAGCATTTCAATGCCATACTCACTCCTACAAAAGGCAGGGTCATCGTTGATGGCATTGATACAACGGATGAGGAACGTCTGTTTGATATTCGTCAGACAGTAGGAATGGTATTCCAGAATCCGGATAATCAGCTTGTTGCGACTATCGTTGAGGAGGATGTCGCATTTGCGCCCGAAAATCTCGGAGTACCTCCCGAGGAGATACGTATTCGTGTTGACAATGCACTTAAGCAGGTCGATATGTATGAGTTTCGCGAGCACGCGCCGCACCAGCTTTCGGGCGGTCAGAAGCAGCGCGTTGCAATCGCGGGAATCATCGCAATGAATCCGCGCTGTATCGTCATGGACGAGCCCACCGCTATGCTTGACCCCAAGGGCAGGCGCGAGGTCATGAAAACGATAAAGCACCTTAATAAGGAAAAGGGAATAACCGTCGTTCTTATCACTCATTACATGGACGAGGCGGCACAGGCTGACCGCGTTGTTGTAATGGATAAGGGCAGGATCATCATGGACGATGTTCCGAAAAAGATTTTTTCTCAGGTAGAGCGGCTAAAATCTGTCGGTCTTGACGTTCCGCAGGTGACCGAGCTTGCGCATATGCTTCGCAGCGAGGGTATAGATATTTCCGAGGAAATCATCTTTGAGCAGGAATGTGCACAAGCAATAGCCGCACTTCACAAGCACGGAAAAATCATGCTTCCCGAAAAATCTGCGGATGTAATCAGAAATGAGGAAAAGCAGGGCATCATCGAGGTAAAAAACCTTACCTATAAATACAGCATCGGCACTCCGTTTGAAAAGACGGCTGTTGACAATGTCAGCGTTTCGATAAAAAACGGCGAATTTGTCGGTATTATCGGTCATACGGGAAGCGGCAAATCTACGCTTATTCAGCATCTCAACGGGTTAATCAAGCCTACCTCGGGCGAGGTTCTTGCCGATGGGGTGAATATCTGGAGCAAGGGTGTTAATATACGCGATATCCGTTTCAAGGTGGGCATAGTGTTCCAGTACTCGGAGCATCAGCTTTTTGAGGAGACAGTTGCAAAGGACATAGCCTACGGTCCTCGTAACATGGGACTTACCGAGCAGGAAATAAACGAGCGTGTCGCCTTTGCCGCTGAAAGCATGGACATTACTCATTTGCTTGACCGTTCACCGTTCGAGCTGTCGGGCGGACAGCAGCGCAGGGTCGCACTTGCCGGAGTACTCGCGATGGATCCTCAGGTGCTTATCCTTGATGAGCCTGCCGCCGGTCTTGACCCAAAGGGCAGGGACAAGATACTTGCGCAGATAAAGCGGTATCACGAAAACAGCGGCAAGACAATACTGCTTGTTTCTCATTCGATGGAGGATATCGTCAGATATGCTACAAAGGTGCTTGTAATGAACAAATCCAAGCTGTTCTGTTACGATGATACCGACAGGGTGTTCGAGCGCACGGACGAGCTTGCAGGAATAGGTCTTGATGTTCCGCAGATAACCAGAATGTCGCATATTCTAAAAGAAATGGGCATTGATATAGGAAATGATATATATACAACACAGAGAGCAGCGCAAAGGCTTACTGCACTCATTAAAGGACAGAACAAATGATAAAGGATATTACAATCGGACAGTATTTCCCGGGGAAGTCTGTCATACACCAGCTTGACAGCAGAATGAAGATAATCCTTGATATTTTGTATCTCGCGGTTATTTTCACTGCACAGAAGTATTGCGGTCTTCTTGCAGGAATGCTGTTTATGGCGATATGCTATATTTTGTCCGGCATCCGGCTCAATATGATCATAAAGAGCATTAAACCAATTCTTCCGATCATGATCTTTACCGCAATTCTTAATCTGTTTTTTATCAGGGGAGAACAGATCGCATTTCAGTGGTGGATCATCACTATATACTATGAGGGCATACGCATGGCGTCTTTCATGCTTCTGCGAATAGTCACACTTATCGTAGGAATGTCCCTGCTTACTTACACGACCTCGCCTATCATGCTGACGGACGCTATCGAGCGGCTTATGTCGCCGCTTAAAAAGCTGCGGTTTCCCGTGCATGACCTTTCAATGATGATGACCATTGCGCTTCGCTTTATCCCTACGCTTGTAGAGGAAACGGATAAAATAATGTCCGCCCAGAAGGCGCGCGGCGCAGAGCTTGACAGCGGCGGTCTGATAAAGAAAGCAAAGGCGCTTGTTCCCATATTGATACCGCTGGTGGTATCTGCATTCAAGCGCGCCAATGAGCTTGCCACAGCAATGGAGTGCCGCTGCTATCGCGGCGGTGACGGAAGAACGCGGCTTAAGCAGCTTCGTACAGCTCCGCGTGACTATATCGCACTTGTTGTCATGCTGCTGCTTTTAGCGGTTGTGATAGCTATAAATTTTCTTCCGTTTGTCTAAAGGAGAAAAATGAGAAATCTCAAGGTAATTATTGCGTATAACGGAGCGGCTTATCACGGCTTTCAAAGGCAGGACAACGCAATAACGATACAGGAAACTGTGGAGAATGCCATCGGAAAGCTGCTGAAGATAGACGCCCCGGTGATATATGGCTGTTCAAGAACGGATACGGGTGTTCATGCGCGTGAATTCTGTTTCAATGTCTTTATCGACAACCGAATTCCATGCGAGGGCTTTGTAAAAGGCATGAACACACTTCTGCCGTCGGATATCGCGGTGCTGTCCTGCGAAGAAGCCGATGATGAATTCCACGCACGATACTGCTGCAAGGGCAAGGAATATGTGTATCTTATCAATGCGCAGCCTCAGCGAAATGTATTTCTGCAAAATCTCGCATATCATTATCCGTATAGGCTTGATATCGATGCAATGAACAAAGCGGCAAAGCTTATGATAGGCGAACACGATTTCGCAGGCTTCTGCCGTGCCGAAGCAAAATCAAGGGTAAATACAACGGTGCGAACGGTATATGATATCACTGTTACACAAAGCTGCGGACAATGCGAGATAAAGGTCAGCGGAAACGGTTTTTTGTATAACATGGTGAGAATTATATCGGGCACGCTGCTTTATATCAGCGAGGGACGGCGAACCGAGCAGGATATACTCAACGCTCTGGAAACCGGCGACAGGTCGCTCAGCGGTATTACGCTACCGCCGGGCGGACTGTATCTCAATAAAGTGTTCTATTGATTTCTATAAGGATGGGTACTACATGGACGAACGTAATAATATCAACAGCTTCAGAAAGAAGAGGGCAAAAAAGAAATTTATTGTTCATATTGTTGTTATAGCATTATTATTGCTGGCAATTCTGGCTGTTGTGGTTAACTGGAATAAGATTATTGCGCCATTAAAGGACGCCGCGCTTGATGTCGGAGAGGCAGGATTTCCGGTTCCTCTTCCGGGAAGCACAGGCTATTTGCTGGATGATTTGGGGGAGAATTTCTACCTTCTCACTGATACCTATATTTACACCTATACAGGTGAAGGCGCGTCGATCACCAATGTACAGCATGGATTTCAGACGCCGTTATCCTCATCCAATGATAAGCGTGTCCTTGTCTATGACAAAAACGGAAAGTCTTTCAAGCTTTTCTCAAGGACGGGAGAAGTATTTTCGGGAAGTGTCGAGGACACCATAGTCAGCGGTAAAATTGGCAATGACCAGCGTAGTGCGATAGTAACGACTTCAACAAGATACTCCAACTATTTGTATGTTTATAATGGCGAGGGCAAGCAGATTTTTCGCTGGGCTTCTCCGAATTATAAGATAATGCAGGTGGAATTTTCGGATGATGACAAAAGCATATTTGTTACTGCGCTTGGGTCTGGCGGCGGAGAACTGCAGCTGTATCTGCTTAAATTTGACCTCAGCAATTCCGAGTCGCATATGTGGCAGACCTATATCGGAAACGCTATCTCTTTTTCGGTGGAATACTGCGATGATGGAGTGTTCGTTGTGACTTCATCCGGTGCTACTCTGGTCAATTCGGATGATGGAACGATTATTGCAACCAACGTCTTTTCCAAGTATATTTCTGATATTCCGCAAACGGATGAACTGCGAATGCTGATTTTTGCAGATACATCATCAAATAATGAGATCATTTGCACTTACGGCGATAAGCTGGAGAACACCGCTACATTGGTTGCGCAGAATGTTACGGTTGCGCGTTCTTATAATAAAAAATGCTATATTCTGTCAGGTTCTCAGCTGTTGGTATACGATTCCTCATTATCTCTTGTTGATACTTATCAACTGGATGATGTATATTCGGATTTCATAATTATCAATAATCATGCTTATCTGCTTGGGTATAATATTGTACAGAGAATAGAGCTATAAGAGCAAAAGAAAGGGAATATATGGGAACACAATTTTCACTGATATATGATTTGGTGGTCGGTGCGGTACTGCTTGGTATGCTGCTTTCGGGCATGAAAAGGGGATTTGCCAGCGCACTGGTCGGACTAGCGGCAATCTTTGTTGCATTTATCTGCGCAATAACTATCAGCTCACCGCTGAGCGAAATGATATATACATCCTTTGTTCAGCCTTCTCTTGATGAAGCTGTCGCGGAGGCTGCGGACGATATACTTGATAATGTAACGTTATCCGAGCTGACTGAGCTGGATTTCAGCATGATACTGGTTGATGGCAGTTCTATCGAGGATATTGAAACCGAGTTCAGTAATTCCAATTCGGTAACTTATGATCTCTCGGATGTTGACCTTAGCAAAACCGGAATTGCAGACATCGATCTTACCTCAATCGGCATTGACGCGGATATTGACTATACTTCACTGAACGGAAAAACAGCAGAGTTTTCACGCTCCGATATTGACAGATACGGACTTGGCAAGATGATCGTGGCACAGATCATCTCGGTTCAGATATCAGACAGCGAATTTATCGAGGCTTTCGATCGTTTTGTTGGCAGGCTAAGTGAAAATGTGCCTGCATTCGTTGAAAGCTTTTACAACGGACTCCATAACGGAGAGATTTCTGCCGTAAGAAAAGTCATCCTTATAATGATGACAAGCAAGCACACAGCAAAGCAGGCTGTTATTGACGGAATAATCCGCCCTTGCTTTTTAATTGTAACGCGCACAGTGATATTCTGCTTTATTTTCTTTGCGGTTACTATCCTGCTTAGCCTGATAGCTTATTCATTAAAGATCGTGAATAAAATACCGCTTATCGGCGGCGTTAATGTTCTGGCAGGCGGAATTGTCGGATTGGTGCAGGGAATTATTACGGTGTTTGTAATCTGCATCATCGTGCGTGTAATTACTGTCCTCAGCGGCGGAGACGTTATGTTCTTTAATTCTGTGACAATTGATTCGACTTATGTATTTAAGTTGTTTTATGATTACAAATTATTTGATTTGATTAATTAATGGCAAAGAGATAGGTGATTTATTATGATGATGTGTACAAGATGTAAGAAAAGACCCGCGGTTATGTTCATATCCTCAATGACAGGTACCGAGCGCAAGAACGAGGGTCTTTGCATAAAATGCGCAAAGGAAATGGGACTTCCGCAGGTATCCGAATATCTCCAACAGCTGGGTGTTTCGGATGAGGACTTCGAAAATGCTTACGATGCTGTATTTGACGAGAACGGAATGCCGGACAGCGAGCTGTTAAAGCACCTTGGTCTGGGCGGCTTTGAGGGCGATTCCGATACTGACGATGCCACCGAGGATGACGCCTTCGAGCGCGGCGGCGCAAACACAATGCCAAGCTTTCTTAAGGATCTTTTTGGTGGATTCAGCGACAAAAAGGATAGCGATGGGGATAGCGACTCTGCCGAAGTCAAGAAAAAGAAGAAGTCGGAAAAAACCGACAAAAAGCGCAGAACACTCGAAACCTACTGTACTAACCTTACACGTCGTGCAAAGGAAGGCAAAATCGACCGCATCATAGGTCGTGACAAGGAAATAAACCGTGTTATTCAGATACTGTCAAGGCGTACCAAGAACAACCCTTGCCTTATCGGTGAGCCGGGCGTCGGCAAGACAGCCATCGCTGAGGGAATTGCCCTCCGCCTTAACAGCGGCGATGTTCCTTTCAGGCTTCAGGGAAAAGAGCTTTACCTGCTTGACCTTACGGCGCTTGTGGCAGGAACACAGTTCCGCGGTCAGTTCGAGAGCCGTGTAAAGGCTTTGATTGAAGAGGTCAGGAATGCAGGCAACATAATTATTTTCATCGACGAGGTTCATAATCTGGTCGGAACAGGCGACTCCGAGGGTACTATGAACGCAGGAAATATGTTCAAGCCTGCCCTTTCACGCGGAGAGCTTCAGGTAATTGGTGCGACTACCTTCAACGAATACAGAAAACACATCGAAAAGGACAGTGCTCTTGAACGCAGATTCCAGCCGGTTACAATCAACGAGCCCACTATTGATGAAACGGTGGAGCTTCTTGAGGGAATAAAGGAGTACTATGAAAATCACCACAAGGTGAAGATTTCCTCGGAGCTGACGCGGATGTGCGCGATTTTGTCTGAGCGTTACATCAATGACCGTTTCCTGCCCGATAAGGCGATAGACCTGCTTGACGAAAGCTGCGCCTGCGCCAGCCTTAAGAATGAGGATATAACCGAATACGAGATACTTAAGGCGCAGACCGAAAAGCTAAAGAAAGAGGAAACCGATATCGGCGAAGCGCCTGAGATTAATTACGAAAAGCTTGCAGAGCTTAAAACACAGATTGCCAAGAACGAGGATAGGCTTTCGGAGCTCAAGGATAAGGCTGAAAACGTCATGGTAAGCATGGATGATCTTTCCAAGGTCATTGAGCTTTGGACGGGCATTCCGGCGAACAAGATAAAGGAGACCGAATATAAGCGCCTGTCCCGTCTTGAGGACGCACTTAAGGAAAAGGTTATCGGACAGGATGAGGCGTGCGAGGTCGTTGCAAAAGCGATCAAGCGCACTAGAGTCCAGCTCTCCGAGCGCCGCAGACCGGCTTCCTTTATCTTTGTGGGACCCACGGGCGTAGGAAAGACAGAGCTTGTAAAGGTGCTTGCAAAGGAAATGTTCGATACGGTCGAGCCGCTTATCCGACTTGATATGTCCGAGTTCATGGAAAAACACAGCGTCTCCAAAATCATCGGTTCACCTCCCGGATATGTGGGATATGACGAGGCAGGACAGCTAACCGAAAGAGTGCGCAGAAAGCCGTATTCTGTGATCCTGTTCGACGAGATCGAGAAAGCACATCCCGATGTTATGAATATCCTGCTGCAGATACTTGACGAGGGTAAGATAAACGACGCGCACGGCCGTTCCGTAAGCTTTGAGAATACTGTGATTTGCATGACCTCAAATGCCGGTTCGGGCAATAATTACGGCGGAATAGGCTTCAGCAAAAGCGAAGGCGATATCAGTAAGGAGCGTGCAATGAAAGGTTTGCGCGATTTCCTGAGACCGGAGTTCCTTGCCCGTATTGATGAGATAGTTGCGTTTGGTCCGCTTTCTGTTGAGGACTACGCAAAAATTGCCGCTTTGATGCTTGAGGAGCTGCGTAGTCCGCTGAGTGAGAAGCACATCACCCTCAGCATTGCAGAAGATGTTTATAAGGCAGTAGCCGAAAAGGCACACGGCGGCAAATTCGGCGGCAGGGATATCCGCAGGGTTATTCGTACCGAAATCGAGGATGCAGTCGCTCAGACCATCATTGACAACTGTGATAAATCCATTTCGCAGATAAACATAACTGTTGATAACAAAGAGATTAAGGTGAGTGCTGTATGAGCGTTGTGCTGATAACAGGGGGCACGGGCACTATCGGCAGAGCCATTGCGGCAGAATTTGCCGATACTGACGATGTTATCATAACCTATAACAGCCGAAAAAAGGAAGCGGAGCTTCTGTGCGCCAAGCTCAAATGCGACAGCGTAATGATGGATGTTTTGGACAGGAATTCGGTAGAAGCTGCGGCGGCGGATATTCACCGTCGCTACGGCCATGTCGATATTCTTGTAAATAACGCCGGAATATCTCAGATCAAGATGTTCACCGACACTACATCCGAGGACTGGGAGCGGATGATTGGCATCAATCTGACGGGCTGCTTCAACACAACACAGGCATTTGTGAAGCCCATGATATCCCGAAAAAGCGGTGCTGTCATCAATATATCATCCGTGTGGGGCGTCCATGGCGCTTCGTGCGAGGTAGCGTATTCCGCGGCAAAGGCAGGTATGATTGGAATGACCAAGGCGCTTGCCAAGGAGCTCGGTCCCTGCGGTATAACGGTAAACTGTATCGCACCGGGAGTTATCGACAGTCAGATGAACAGCGCGCATTTGTCCGAGCAGGAGCTTGCTGAGCTTTCGCAATCAACTCCGCTAATGCGTCTTGGCAGGGCGGAGGAAGTAGCGCAGGCTGTAAGGGCTCTCTCGGAAAATCGTTTCATTACAGGTCAGGTGCTTGGTGTTGACGGCGGCTTTTATTAAGGAGAGAATCATTTTTTTGTAAGTTTGTCAAAAAAATCTCAAAAAGCGGTTGAATTTTAAAATAATATGTAGTATAATAGTATTTGTATGATGATTTGGAACGTTGTTCTAAAAAAAGGAGACATAGTATGAGTTTAGCACTTTCTTTTCTGTCTGCGGCAGGAACAAGTGAGGCTGTCGCTGCGGTTGAGTCAGTTGCCGACGCGGCAAAAAGCGGCAGTGTTATTGACGAGCTTCAGAGCTTTGTCGAGCATGACGGCATAACGATCGCTGAGCAGCAGCTAGCACATCCCGATTACTGGAGTTCAGTGGGAATTATTACAATAACCGGTGTACTGGTCGTATTTATCATTCTTGCTGTTCTTATTCTGTTTTTCAGCATTATGGGTATGATTTTTAAGGCTATTGATAAGAGCAAGGCGGCTAAGGCGCAGGCATTAAAGGAAAAAAACGCTGAGCCTGTAAAGACTGAAGCTCCTATCGTTGAAAATGTTGCTGAGGAAGATGACTTCTCTGATGACGATGAAGTCATTGCGGTGATAAGCGCAGCGATTGCGGCATATTCCGCTCAGGACGGTAAGTCCTATGAGATCAGAAGCATTAAGCGCAAGGACGGCAGAACACGCTCGGCATGGAGCCTTGCCGGTATCGGCGAAAACACTCGCCCGTTCTGAAAGTTTGACAGAAAGGACTTACTGAAGCATGGAAATATTTGTAGATACACTGACCGGGCTTGCTGAAAGCTCGGGCTTATTGGGACTTGGATGGCAGAATATCGTAATGATTCTTATATCCTTTGTTCTTTTTTATCTTGCGGTTGTCAAGCAGTACGAGCCGCTGCTCATGCTGCCTATCGCGTTTGGTATGCTGCTTACAAACCTGCCCGAAACAGGTCTGTATCACGACTACCTATGGAACCCTGCCACCAATCCTTACCTTATCGAAATCGACGGTCATATAAAGACAAGCCTTGATTATGGCAGAGTTCTTCATGAGGGCGGTCTTCTTGACCTGCTCTATTTCGGCGTTAAGCTGCAGATCTATCCTGCGCTCATCTTCCTCGGAATCGGCTCTATGACTGACTTTGGTCCGCTTATTGCAAACCCCAAGAGCTTTTTGCTTGGTGCGGCGGCTCAGGGCGGTATCTTCTTCACATTCCTCGGCGCGTGCCTGCTCAACCTCACGGGTGTTGACAGCTTTACACTTAAGGAAGCAGCTTCTATTGCAATAATCGGCGGTGCGGACGGTCCTACCGCGATATTCCTTACCTCTAAGCTTGCTCCTCAGCTGCTTGGCTCTATCGCCGTTGCGGCGTACTCGTATATGGCTCTGGTTCCCGTAATACAGCCGCCTATCATGAAGCTACTTACTACCGAAAAGGAGCGCTCGGTCAAGATGGGTCAGCTTCGTCAGGTATCAAAGCTTGAGAAGGTTGTGTTCCCGATTGCTGTTACGGTTATCGTAGCTCTCATCGTGCCGGATGCGGCTGCGCTTGTCGGTATGCTGATGCTCGGCAACCTTATGAAAGAAAGCGGAGTCTGCGACAGACTTGTTAAGACGGCTCAGAACGAGCTGATGAATATTATCACCATTTTCCTTGGTGTAACGGTCGGCGCAACTGCGGTTGCACAGAACTTCCTGAGCATCAAGACGCTGTTCATCGTGGCGCTTGGTCTGATAGCGTTCAGTATCGGTACTGCCTGCGGTCTGCTTCTCGGAAAGCTTATGTATCTTATCTCCGGAGGCAAGATCAATCCGCTTATCGGCTCGGCAGGTGTATCTGCTGTCCCTATGGCGGCGCGCGTATCGCAGAGAGTTGGTCAGCAGACCAATCCGTCCAACTTCCTCCTCATGCACGCAATGGGACCGAATGTTGCAGGTGTAATCGGTTCTGCGGTTGCTGCCGGTGTGCTGTTAAGCGTGCTTGGTTAATTAATGTGAAATACGGCTGTGTAAAAACAGCCGTATTTGTGTATGGAGATTAAATTAATGCTGCTTATAAAGTTCCTGCCTGCCGACCCTGCGCAAATCAATGATATTTACTTCTGTACAAAGTCCGTATTGGATAGCTGCCTCGCTCCGTTTGATGATACTAAAGAGAGCCTGCTGTATCGCGCCTATCGACGAATAAAAGAGAAAATCAGCTGCTATAAAAGGGTCAGGCTAAGAGGAGTAAATGTCGCTCACTATCTGTTTTACGACAATGGCAGTGAGTGCGTTCTGGAAGATTTGTATGTGTATGACGGCTATGTGAATATGGGTATCGGCAGTGCAATCGTTCAGCGCTGTATTTCGGAAACCGAGAAGCCGATAAGGGCGGAAGTTTACGGCGACAATTACCCTGCAATGAGATTATTCAAGCGTATGGGCTTTGTTGAGAAAGAGCAGCAGGGAAGCTGTCATGTGCTGGTATACTTCGATAAGTGTACATATTCGTTGAATAAGTAAATATTTAACATATGTGTATATTTTTACTTTTTTCCGCTTGGATTGTCATACGGATTTTTTGCTATTTTAGGTATACTCTTTTTCTGCGGTCTGTACTGCTTGACATTTTGGTGTTGATGTGTTAAAATAAAAAGGTGCAAAGCCTTTGATGTAGACTTTACACCTTTGAGGGTTTAGGGGTTTTGCTGTGCTGTGGGGTTTAGGTTTCTGATTTGGTGGTTGTTGGTTTCGGGTCTGTCAATTCAACATACTTGATAATCTCAATTATCTTTTCGCTTGACATTCCTTCATCTTCAAGTTTGTTAATCAAATTAACGATTTCTCTTCCTGTCATCTCGTTCACTGTGTCCTTTCTCCTTTCTATAATAGTTTTGGCTTTCGCCTAATCTCATTATAGCAGGAAACGCGTTTGGTGTAAAGTCTAAATTTTCAAAGAACTTGCAAGGTTTAGCAGGTTTTGTATTCAATTAATTAACTATATAAAAAGATGCCGTTCAGTTTTGCTGAGCGGCATCATGTTATTTATTTCATAAGCTGGCGTTCGTCGCAGTACTCACATATCAGTATATCCCCGTACTTTTTATAGCTTCTCGGCAGATACAGCTCGGTAGAGGTTACGCATTTCGGATTGCAGCAGTGAATATCACGGTGCACTATTCCCGAAAGCAGGGGATTGGGTCTGAGCTCGTTGTTAAGCGTTGAAAGGATAAGAGCCATTCTTACATACATTCCGTAGTTTGCTTGCTTGAAGTATGCTGCCCTCGGATCCTCGTCAACCTCGACGCTGATTTCATTTACGCGAGGAAGGGGGTGCATAACGATCATATCGCTTTTGGCGAGCTTCATCTTCTCTTTTGTAAGGCAATATACATCCTTTTGCTTTTCGTACTCCTCAAGGCTTTCAAAGCGCTCGCGCTGAATTCTTGTCATGTATAACATATCAAGCTCCGGCATAGCCTCTTCGATGGTTGCGACTTCTTTGAACTCGCAGCCTCTGGCGGTAAGCACATCCTTGATATAAGAGGGCAGGGAAAGGCTTGGTGTTGATATCAGTACAAATTTGTTGTCAGGATAGCATGAGAGAGTTTTCACAAGTGAATGAACGGTACGGCCGTACTTCAAATCTCCGCACAGTCCCACGGTAAGTCCGCTCAATCTGCCCTTTTCGGTTTGCAGAGTCAGCAGATCGGTAAGCGTCTGAGTGGGATGCAGATGACCTCCGTCGCCGGCATTGATGACGGGACATTCCGCATTGAGCGCCGCCGCCTTTGCAGAGCCCTCCTGCGAGTGCCGCATAACAAGGATATCTGCATAGTTGCTGACTATCTTTATCGTGTCCTTAAGGTTCTCGCCTTTGGCAACAGAGGAATTAGAGGGATTGTCAAAGCCGATAATACTGCCGCCGAGCCTTATCATTGCAGTCTGAAAGCTCATCTGTGTTCTTGTCGAAGGCTCATAGAACAAAGTTGCCATTATCTTGCCCTTGCACTTTTCGGCATAGCTTTCGGGTCGGCGCATGATGTCCTGTGCAAGGCGCACCATCGCATTCCACTGGTGTACGGTATAATCCTCCGTGTCAATAAGATGATTGAATTTTTGATTCAAGCTTCCTCACCTATCCTTATATATAGATTACGCATATATTATATCAAAATTCGGGTCGAATTTCAAGAAGTTTTGTAAATTAATTCAGCGTTTTTATGAAAAACAGTTTATTTTTGATTTGATATATGTTATAATTGTAACAGCATTAATGTAAAGGAGTATTCTGATGTCTGATATTCACCACGAAAAATACAGGGAAGAGTACAGTATGGAAGTCGCGGTTCTTTGTGATGTCACAAAGCAAAGTATTTCGGCAGAGTTTTATGACGTAAGGCTGGAGAGGTCAATAGCAGCATCCTCCGCCTGCTGTGAACTCACCGAGGACAATGCTGCGGCTGAGCTTTCGCGGCTGATTTTCATGTCAATTCGTGCGCACGGAATTCCTGCGCCTGCCGTAAGTAGCATTTACTGCTCTGCGGCGGATGAACTGTCCGCAGCGCTGGAGGAGCTTGACCCTGCCGAGATGTTTTTGCCGCCCGATACAGAGATCACTGTACTCCCGTTTGTCAGCATGATGGCAGACAGCCGCTTTGCAGCCGTACTGGCTGCCGTTCCTGCGGAAGAGGGAAATTTAGTGATAGACTTTGGCAGCACGCTGAATGCAGCTTACTATGATAAGGATGGGCTGAAGATAGCTTCGGTAGCGCTTTCCGGTGCTTTTGACGCAACCGCTATTGAAAGTGGAATGGCATGTATGCAGGGAGCGATCGACGAGGTTAAGCGAGAAGACAACGGAACGCTTTGCTATTGTGTATCAGGCGACAGCGATGCCTGCGGCATTGCTCCTTCTGCTGTGCTTGACGCGGTTTGCATAATGCGAGCCGAGGGCATAATTGATGAGGACGGTACACTTACCGACAGGGATCTTTTCTATCTTGGCGAGGATTACTTCCTGTCGCAGAGCGATATCAGGTCTGTCCAATCGGACAAGGCTAAGTCGGCGGCGGCAATACAGTGCTTCCTCAAGAACTGCGGCACATTAAAGAAAGTGTATCTTGGAGGAGCTGTACTCGAAAGAAACGGCGTTAACCGCCTTGCGGAGCTTGGGGTGATAACTCCGGATATTCTGTCAAAGGCACAGGTCTTTGGCAGCCTTACTGCAAAGGGTCTGCAAAGATGCTCTGTCAGCGGAACCGGGCAGCTTCGGGATACAATACGAAATGCTATCGACATTACGAGTGATATTTACAGGGATTTTGACGATATGTACATAACAAATCTTAGCTTTTAGGCAATTTTGTATGAAAATTACTCAAAAAACCACTTGATTTTTTTGTTTATTAGTGGTATAATAGAAAAGCATTTAGTATCCGTTGCTATGCCATTTTGTGTTTTGGCGTTGCAATGTGAGTTAATGCGCGGCAATATGCCACACATTAATAACGGATAGTCCGCTGAAATCAAGGTATAGCCCTTGGCGTATAACGCTCGAATAGGTCGGTTTTAAGAATATCCGAAACGTCTAGGAGGAAAAAATGGACGCATTAAAACTTATTGAACAGAGCAGCATGAAGACTGACGCCCCGGTTGTTGAAATCGGTGACCTTGTAAAGGTTGGCGTAAAAATCAAGGAAGGCGACAAGTTCCGTATCCAGGTTTTCGAGGGTACTGTAATCGCTAAGAAGCACGGCGGCATCAACGAGACTTTCACAGTAAGACGTGTAGCTCACGGCTGCGGCGTTGAGAGAGTCTTCCCACTTCACTCTCCGTCAGTTGACTACGTTGAGGTTGTAAGACACGGTAAGGTTCGCAGAGCTAAGCTGTATTACCTCAGGGACAGAGTTGGTAAGGCTGCAAAGGTTAAGTCCAGAGTTTAATCCGCTGCAGGCGGCTTAAACACCCCTATCCAAGCTATAAGGCCTCGCGAAAGCGAGGCTGAAGCTGGGATAACATGAGAAAGTGGTTATACTATGTCCGAGATAAAAGATTTCAGTAACAAGGATAGTGAAATAATAGACGCTGAGGGTGCGACTGCGTTTGATTCTAAGGGCGATACAGCCCCCGTTTCTGCGGAGCCTGCGCCTAAGCCTTTTGCTGAGGCTCTTGATTGGGTCGCAAGTATGATATATGCAGTGCTGATTATGCTTGCACTTAATCTTTTTGTGTTCAGGTCTATCACTGTCGAGGGCGAGTCAATGAACAATACGCTGCAGGATATGGACCGCATAATTGCGAGCAATTTCCTGTACACTCCCGAGCGCGGTGATATTGTTGTATTGCAGTCTGATTTTCTTCAGCGGGCTTTCAACAAACCGTTTGGCGAGTCAATCATAAAGCGCGTTATCGCTGTTGAGGGAGATACAATCAAGTTTGACTTTACCACAGGAGATGTATTTCTTAACGGAGAAAAGCTTGTCGAGGATTACATCGCTCAGCCGACCATGACGCCCCTCAATTGCGTCAGCGGTCACGAATACACGGTTCCGAAAGGTCATGTGTTCGTAATGGGTGATAACAGAAATCGTTCCACCGACAGCCGCGATTTCCGTCTTGGCATGGTAGATACAGATTATATAATGGGCAAGGCTATTTTCCGCTTTGCACCGTTTGACAGCATGGGTCTTATATGAGTGAAATTGGAAATATTCAATGGTTTCCCGGTCATATGACCAAAACGCGCCGCCTTATTGAGGCGGATCTCAAGATGGTTGATGCTGTCGTGGAGATTACAGATGCGCGCATACCCGAATCAAGCAGAAATCCTATTCTCGATGAGCTAGTCAAGGATAAGCCGCGCATAATGATAATGAATAAATGCGATTATGCCGATGATGCAGCTACCGCTTTATGGAAGAAGCACTATGAAAGCCGTGGAATAATGGTTATCACCTGCGATTGCCGAAGCGGTAAAGGCATCAACCGATTTCTGCCTGCTGTAAAGGTACTCTTGAAGGATCTTATGGAGCGGCGGAAAAAGCGCGGTATGATCGGAAAGGCTTTGCGGCTGATGGTAGTCGGCATACCGAATGTAGGTAAAAGCTCGTTCATCAACAGGATGGCAAAAACCAAGAAAACAAAGGTTGGAGACCGTCCCGGTGTTACACGCGGAAAGCAGTGGGTTTCTATCGACAAGGATGTCGAGCTGCTGGATATGCCCGGCATTTTGTGGCCGAAATTCGATGATCAGATTGCTGCGCAGAAGCTTGCCTACACAGGCGCTATCAAGGACGATGTTATGGATGTCGAGGCACTGGCGCGCTCACTGGGTGAACTGCTTTTATGCGATTACCCCGAGCTGATAAAGGCTCGTTACAAGATCAGCGGTGAAGCGGATGTGCTTACCGAGATAGCAAAGGCACGCGGTATGCTTGTTTCCGGCGGTGAGCCGGATACCGAAAGGGCAGCTGCTACACTTCTTGATGAATACAGGGGTGGTAAGATTGGCAAGATCACTCTCGAACAAATCGACGGCTGATTTGCAGCTCACGCTGGACGATTTCAGCGGTTCCGACCTTTTCGCTTATGATGACGCTCTGCGAAAGAGCGCCGGAATAATATGCGGCATTGATGAAGCAGGTCGTGGTCCTCTGGCAGGAGATGTTTTCGCAGCTGCTGTGGTTTTTGACGAGGGTGTAGTTATCGACGGCATTAACGACAGCAAAAAGCTTACCGAAAAAAAGCGCGAACAGCTTTTCGATGAAATATGCGAAAAGTCCAGAGCGTTCTGCATAGCTTCGGCTAATGTAGCGGAAATCGAAGAGCTTAACATTCTCAATGCGGCGATGCTTGCAATGAAGCGTGCTTATGACGGATTGGGATTTGATGCAGAGCTGGTGCTGGTTGATGGCAACCGCTTACCTCCGATAAACGGCAATGTAAAAGCGGTAGTCAAGGGAGACGCGACCTCCGCAAGTATTGCGGCTGCTTCTATTCTTGCCAAAGTGGCTCGTGACCGGTATATGGATGAGCTTGCACAGATATATCCGCAGTATGGCTTCGATAAGCATAAGGGATATGGCACCAAGGCTCATTATGCGGCTGTTGATGAATACGGTCTTTGCCCGGTGCACCGACCTTCGTTCTTCAAAAAGTATTACGACAAAAAGAACTGCTGATGGATAGACGTGATAAGGGCAACCTCGGCGAGGATGCGGTTTGTGCGGAACTCTGCCGTAGAGGTCACAGGATTATTGAACGCAATTTCCGAAAAGCTTTCGGTGAGATTGATATTATTTCTCAGATAGACGGATATATTGTTTTTACCGAGGTTAAAACGCGTCAGAGAAACAGTATGGTATCGGGAGTGGAAGCTGTTACGTTTTCCAAGCGTAAGAAAATTATACTTACTGCAGACTTTTACCTTTGTAATGTTTATCCCGGTCTTGATAACAAAACTCTTCAGCCGAGATATGATATTGCAGAGGTTACAATAACGCGCGGTGATAATCCGTATGTAACTCGCATTCAGTTTTATAATGATGCGTTTACTGCGGATGGCATATATACTTTATATTAACCGCGATGAAAGGACGACTATATATGAATTATACAAGCACAAGAAATTCAGGACTCAAGGTGACAAGTGCTCACGCGATTACCAAGGGACTTTCCGATGACGGTGGTCTTTTCGTCCCCGAGAGTATTCCTCAGTTTACAAAGGATGAAATTCTTGCTATGTGCGATAAGAGCTATGCTGACCGCGCATATGATGTTTTCATAAGACTTCTTACAGATTTTACACCCGAAGAGGTTCGCCATTGCGTGGATTCAGCATATAATGACAGGAATTTTGATACAAATAATATCGCTGAGCTGTCGCACCTGCTCACCGGTACATATGTGCTGGAGCTCTGGCACGGTCCTACCTGTGCTTTTAAGGACATGGCTCTCCAGATTCTGCCTTATCTGCTGACAACTTCCGCTAAGAAAACGGTTGACGGCAAGGAGATTGCTATTCTTGTAGCTACTTCCGGCGATACCGGCAAGGCTGCTCTCGAGGGCTTCAAGGATGTTGACGGCACAAGCATTACCGTATTCTATCCCGAGGACGGCGTAAGCCGTATGCAGAAGCGTCAGATGACCACTCAGGAGGGAAAGAATGTTCATGTGTGCGCAGTCAAGGGCAACTTCGATGACTGTCAGAATGGCGTAAAGGCCATCTTTACCGACAGCGCATTTGCTGATAAGCTGGCTGAGAACAACATTCTCCTGTCAAGCGCGAATTCCATCAACTGGGGCAGACTTGCGCCGCAGATAGTTTATTACGTTTCTACTTATGTCGAGCTTCTCAAGAACAAGGAGATAGAGTTCGGCGAGAAGATAAATGTGGTTGTTCCCACGGGTAACTTCGGCAATATCCTTGCTGCGTACTATGCAAAGCTGATGGGTATTCCCGTAAACAAGCTCATCTGCGCTTCCAACAGCAACAACGTACTTACCGATTTCATCAATACCGGTGTTTACGACAGAAACAGAAAGTTCTTCACCACCATTTCTCCGTCGATGGATATTCTTATTTCTTCCAATCTCGAGCGTCTGCTTTACCATCTTTCCGGCGATAATGACGCTGTTATCAACGATTGGTTCGGCAAGCTTAAGACTGATGGCAGATATGAGATATCCGCCGATGTAAAGGCAAAGATTTCCGAGCTGTTTTATGCCGGTAGCTGCGATGATGACGCTACAAAGGCTACTATCAAGGACACCTTTGATAAGTATTCTTATCTGCTCGATACTCACACTGCTGTTGCTGTTAAGGTATATGAGGACTACCGCAAGGAAACAGGCGACAACACCAAGACTGTAATCGCGTCTACTGCTAATCCTTACAAGTTCAGCGGTGCTGTTTATGAGGCAGTCGGCGGTTTTGTTGATACCGATGATGAGTTTGAGATTATCAGCAGACTTGAGACTGCAACTAATACTATGATGCCTGCTCCGCTCGCTGCTACAAAGGATAAGGACATCCGCTTTACAGGCTCTGTTGAAAAGCAGGATATGCCCGATGTGGTTCTTTCCTTTCTTAAGCCTTGATAAGTGAGATGGGAGGCACACTGTGCTTTACACAATAGGCGACATTCATCTTTCGTTAGGCACGGATAAGCCTATGGATATTTTCTTTGGCTGGGATAATTACCTTGAAAAGCTAGTGACCAACTGGAACAGTGTTGTTACTGATGACGATACGGTTGTTCTGCTTGGAGATCATTCATGGGCGCTGAGGCTTGAGGATTCCTATAAGGATCTTGAATTTATTCATTCACGGCTGAAAGGTAAAAAAATCCTTGTCAAGGGCAACCACGATCTTTGGTGGGGCACCACGAACAAGCTTACCGGATTTCTCGAAAGTAATGGCTTTGATACCATAAAAATTCTTTTCAATAATGCTTATCTCGTCGAAGGCATTGCAATATGCGGAACACGCGGCTGGATAAGTGAAAATGGTGAGCAGCCCGATATCAAGGTGCTAAATCGCGAAGCAGGACGATTGGAAGCTTCAATTAAAGAGGCAGAAAAGCTTGGCGGCGAGAAGGTTGCTTTCATTCATTATCCGCCTGTTTACAGGTCGGATGAAAACATATATATTACCGACGTGCTTAAAAGGTACGGCATAAAGCGCTGCTTTTATGCGCATCTTCACGGCGGAAGTATAAAAGGTGCACTAAACGGTGTTCATGATGGAATTGATTATCGTTTGGTGTCCGCAGACGGAGTTGGATTTGCTCCCGTAAAAATTAATTAGGCTGTCGCATAGGCAACCGGATTTTTAAAATATCATTGTCCGTCGGACAGGAAGGAATTAAGTAAAATGGAGATTATTTCCCAGAACAAAACCGCTACCAATACTTATGCTGTTGAGTTCACATTCAGCGCAGAGGAGTTTGACGCTGCTGTGAATGCTGCTTTCAACAAGAGAAAGAAGAATATCTCTATCCCCGGCTTCCGTAAGGGTAAGGCTACACGCAAGATGATCGAAACTCACTACGGTGAGGGCGTATTCTTTGAGGACGCTGTTAACTCCCTTTACAACAATAACATTGCTGACATAGTTGAAAAGACCGGTCTTGAGGTTGTTGATGTTGCGGATACACAGGTCGTAGATGTGAACAAGGAAACAGGCGTAAGCTTCAAGGCTAACATTATCGTTAAGCCCGAAATCAAAATTAATGATTACAAGGGATTAGAGGTTAAGAAGCCTGTCAAGACTGTAAATGATGACGCTGTTAACGCTGAAATCGACAAGATGAGAAGCAGAAATGCAAGAATTATCACCGTTGAGGACAGAGCAACCCAGATGGGCGATACTGCTGTTATTGATTTCGACGGTTATCTTGACGGTGTTGCTTTCGAGGGCGGCAAGGGCGAGAAGTTCCCGCTTGAGCTTGGCAGCAAGACCTTTATCCCCGGATTTGAGGAGCAGGTTGTTGGCAAGAATATCGGTGAAGAATTCGATGTAAATGTTACTTTCCCCGAGAACTACCAGGCTGAAAACCTCAAGGGCAAGGCAGTTGTTTTCAAGTGCAAGCTGCACGAGATCAAGGGCAAGGATCTTCCCCAGCTTGACGACGAGTTTGTAAAGGATGTAAGCGAGTTTGACACAGTAGATGAGCTCAAGGCAGACATCAAGGAAAAACTCGAGAAGAGAGCAGAGGATGAAAGCTCTCAGCAGCTTGACAATAATCTTGTTGATGCTCTTGTTGCCAAGATGGAGGCTGAGGTTCCCGAGGTTCTTTACGAGCGCCGCATTAACGACATTGCGCGTGAGTGGAGTATGCAGAACAGAATCAAGGTTGAGGATTACCTCAAGTACACCGGTATTACAATGGAGCAGTTCAGATCCAGCTTCAGCGACATCGCAAAGAAGCAGGTTAATCTGCGTCTGGCTCTGGAGCAGATCGCTGTTAACGAGAACATCGAGGTTACAGCAGAGGACATCGAGAAAGAGTATGCTGAGCTTGCTGAGCAGTACAAGATGGATGTTGACAAGGTAAAGGCTGCCCTCAGTGAGGAGGCTATCACCGGCGACATCAAGATTGAAAAGGCTCTCGACCTTGTTCGCGACAGCGCTAAGATTGAAGAAGTAACCGAGTAATAACACCTTTGACTGAAAGTCCGCGTACCGAGTGCGCGGCTTTTCGGTTTAGTCGGATGTCGGCTTTTTCCGACAGGTTCCGCGTATGCGGGGAAAGGACGGTAACAATGGCTTATATTCCTTATGTTGTGGAGCAGAGCAGTCACGGCGAGCGCTCCTACGATATTTTCTCCAGACTTCTTAACGACAGAATTATTCTTCTGCATGACGAGGTCAATTCTGCGACGGCAAGCGTTGTAGTCGCTCAGCTTCTTTATCTCGAGGGTCAGGATCCGGATAAGGATATCTATCTCTATATTAACAGCCCCGGCGGCTCGGTAACTGATGGAATGGCAATATACGATACCATGCAGTACATCAAGTGCGATGTTTCCACGATTTGTATGGGTATGGCGGCTTCAATGGGTGCTTTCCTGCTTGCAGCAGGAACAAAGGGCAAGCGTATCGCTCTGCCCAACAGCCAGATCATGATTCACCAGCCTCTTATTGCAGGCGGCGGCATTTCGGGTCAGGTTACAGATATTCAGATTCGTGCTAATTCTCTTCTTAAAACAAAGGAACGCCTTAATCGAATTCTCAGCGAGAATACCGGCAAGGATTATGATACTGTCTGCGCGGATACAGAGCGTGACAACTTCATGACTGCTGAGGACGCGCTTGCATACGGACTGATTGATAAGGTTTACAGCAGCCGTAATGACATAAAGTAAAGGACAGGAGGAACAGCAATTATGATGGTTTGCTCCTTTTGCGGAAAAAATGAAAATCAGGTACGGCGAATCCTCTACGGAGGAACAGAGGAAGCAGTGATATGCAATGAATGTATTCTCGCTTCATACAATATGCTGGTTGAAAGCGGCGATGTAAAGGGCAGGAGAGTCAACCCCGTAGCGGATGATACGGAGTATTCCAAGAGCTTTTCTCCCGAAAGCAGCCTTATGAAGCCGGAGGAGATCAAAGCTTATCTTGATGAATACATTGTCGGACAGGACGAAGCGAAAAAGATCCTCAGCGTTTCCGTATACAACCACTACAAGCGTACCTTTCTCAATGAAGAAGAAAACGATGACGAGGTTGAGCTTCAAAAGAGCAATGTTCTGCTGCTTGGTCCGACCGGTGTAGGTAAGACCATGCTTGCCCAGTCGCTCGCAAAGCTGCTTAATGTTCCGTTCGCCATTGCTGACGCAACCACGCTGACGCAGGCCGGCTATGTCGGCGAGGACGTTGAAAACGTGCTTCTCCGACTGGTTCAGGCAGCAGATTACGATATCGAGGCAGCGGAGCGCGGAATTATTTACATTGACGAGATAGACAAGATATCCCGCCGCAGCGAAAATACCTCTATCACCAGAGACGTAAGCGGCGAGGGCGTACAGCAGGCGCTGCTTAAGATCGTTGAGGGCACAGTTTCCAATGTACCGCCGCAGGGCGGCAGAAAGCACCCTCATCAGGAGTTCATCCAGATTGATACAACAAACATACTGTTTATCTGCGGCGGTGCGTTTGAGGGTCTTGAGAAGATGATATCCTCTAGAGTGTCGTCCTCCTCAATGGGCTTTGGAGCAGAGGTAAACTCCAAAAAGGACAAGGAAAGCTCAGCAATGCTTCATAAGGTCAGCCAGGAGGACCTCGTAAAGTTCGGCATTATCCCCGAGCTTATCGGACGTCTGCCTGTTGTTACAGTTCTCGACGACCTTGACGAGGAAGCGCTCGTGCGCATTCTCGACGAGCCTAAAAATGCACTTATCAAGCAGTATAAGTATCTTTTCAAGGCAGATGATATCGAGCTTGAATTCGACGATGACGCAAAGCGCGCTATCGCAAAGAAGTCCATCGAGCGTAAGACCGGCGCAAGAGGACTTCGCTCTATCGTTGAAGCGACCTTGCGTGACATCATGTTCACCGCGCCCAGTGATTCTACGATTACAAAGGTGACAATCACCGCCGATTGCGTAGAGGGAACCGGCGAGCCGATAATCGAGCGCAATAAAAAAGCAAAGCCCAAAAAGACAGCAAAGGCATAATTAGTGCGGCAGGCAGTTTTTTGCCTGCCGGCAGGCTGTCGATAAAGGCACATCTGCGTCGTCAGCGGCATAATCAGCAGGCACAAAGCCTAGCTGATATGCCGCTTTCTAGCATCTGCACCTTTCTCGGCAGCCTAGAAAGATACTTTTTCGACACGCTCCGGCAGGCAGCTTTATGCCTGCCGTTTGGTATTTCAGCAATAAGGAGCATGACAAATGTCTGTTTTTGAATTGATTTATCAGCAGGTGCGCCGTATTCCGCGCGGAAAGGTCGCGACATACGGTCAGATTGCAATGCTTGCAGGTAATCCTCGCTGGGCAAGGGTGGTTGGTTATGCGCTGCACGCCAATCCCGATCCCGATGGAATACCGTGTTATCGGGTAGTTAATCGTATGGGGAAGGTTTCCGAGGCATTTGCTTTCGGCGGCTCTCTCCGTCAGGCGGAATTGCTGCAAAAGGACGGCATCGAGGTAAACGCCGATGGTATCGTTGATCTTAACAAATATCTGTGGGACGGTCTGTAATGCTTCTGAAATGTCTGCATTGCGTGATGAACTGAAAAACTTAGATAAGTTTCACAAAACCTATTGACAAATCAGAGAAATTATATTAAAATTTAATCATAATAACGATTACACCGACGCTTATGGAATGTCGATTTCTGCATCGGTGATTAAGGAGAATAATATGGCTTATATTTTAGGTGTTGATATCGGTACATCGGGAACAAAAACTGTGCTTTTTTCCGAGGATGGAAATCCTGTTGCATCGTCTACTTATGAGTATCCTCTCTACACTCCGCAGAACGGTTATGCAGAGCAAGATCCTCTCGACTGGTGGAATGCCTCGGTCAACGGAATAAAGGATGTTATCGCTCAGAGCGAGGTAAACCCCGACGATATCAAGGGTATCGGTCTTTCCGGTCAGATGCACGCTCTTGTTATGCTCGACGCCGACAACAAGCCCATACCCAATTCCATTATCTGGTGCGATCAGCGTACCGCAAAGGAAGTAGTGGAGATTACCGACAAGGTCGGAGCAGACAGACTGATTGAGATTACCGCTAATCCTGCCATCACAGGCTTCACTGCGGCAAAGATCATGTGGGTAAAGAATAATGAGCCGCAGAATTACGAGCGCTGCAAGCACATCCTGCTTCCCAAGGACTATATCAGATTTATGATGACGGGCGAGTATGCCACCGAGGTTTCGGACGCTTCGGGTATGCAGCTTCTTGATATTCCAAACCGCTGCTGGTCAGACGAGGTACTTCAGAAGCTCGGAATTGACAAGGCTCTGCTTGCGAAGGTATATGAGTCCCCCGAGATTACCGGCACGATCACTAAAAAGGTCGCTGAGCTGACAGGTCTTAAGGAGGGCACTCCGGTTGTCGGAGGAGCAGGCGATAATGCCGCAGCAGCTGTCGGCACAGGAGTTGTAGAGGACGGCAAGGCATTTACTACAATCGGTACTTCGGGAGTTGTGTTCGCGCATACTTCTGATATCGCAATAGATAAAAAGGGAAGAGTGCACACTTTCTGCTGTGCTGTTCCCGGCTGCTGGCACGTTATGGGTGTAACCCAGTCCGCAGGTCACTCCCTCAAATGGTTCAGGGATAACTTCGCGTGGTCGGAGATGGAAACTGCTCTTGCCATGGGCGTTGATCCCTACTATCTGCTTGACAAGGAGGCGGACAGTGTTCCTATCGGTGCAAACCGCCTGCTGTATATGCCTTACCTCAACGGAGAGAGAACTCCGCACCTTGATCCCAACGCAAGAGGCGTGTTCTTCGGTCTGTCAGCAATGCACAAGAAAAAGGATATGCTTCGTGCTGTTATGGAGGGCGTTTCCTATTCACTTCGCGACTGCGTGGAGGTTATGCGCGAGATGGATATCAACGTAAGCGATATGATGGCTTGCGGCGGCGGAGGAACATCACCGCTGTGGCGCCAGATGCTTGCTGATCTGTATGGCTGTCCTGTTAAGACCACCGTTAACAAGGAGGGTCCCGCTCTCGGTGTTGCATTGCTTGCAGCAGTGGGCGCAGGAATCTATTCCAGCGTCCCCGAGGCTTGCCGCGCCGTTATCAAGGCGGATAAGGTTCAGGCACCCGTTGAGGATAATACACGTCAGTACAACAAGGTTTACGAGATGTACCGCAAGCTTTATCCCGCAATGAAGCAGTGCTTCGAGGAACTTTCAGAGCTTTAATTCCCAAATAACTAATGCCCTCAGCAATTGAGGGCATTTAATTTTTATTGTTTTCGTACAGCGCTTCGATACGCTCAAATATTTGTCCTTTCTGAAAATCGCTCAGCGAACGGAATTTTGTCACAAGCTGCTCCTCATCATATGAAAGCACGAATTTATCCAACGGGTTTTTACTGTTGGAAAGCCCTGCAATGTAGTCCAGCGAAACATTGTAGTACTCGGCGAGTGCAACAGCAATATTCAGCGGAAGCTCTCGCTCGCCGCGCTCGTATCTGCCGTATTGGGTAAGCTGCATATACAGTATCTCGGCAATGTCCGATTGCTTTTTGTCAGCGTCCTCTCTGAGGTCCTTTAATCTTGGATAATTGCTCATAATATCACCGTCCGGTTTTATTTTTGCTTTGATTATATCAAATATTACTGTTTGGTGTTGACAAAAAAGCTTTTTGGTGCTATAATATTTATAATAACACCGATTGGTGCTATAATATGACATATTATGAGGTGGTATTTATATGTATTGTTCAAAGTGTGGTCAGCAAATTGCAGATGATGCGGTATTCTGTCAAAAGTGCGGAACTGCGGTGAATGATAAGGCTCCTTCGGCTGCTAGTACTCCACAGGTATCCAATAAAAAGCAAATAACTATTCCTGATGAAGAAAAAGAGAAGAAAATGAGATTAATTAAGCAGTACTGCGTGCATAATCTAATAATTGTAGCTTTCATTATTTCTTTCCTTGCAACGAAAGGATTCAATTTCTTTTTTATTGATTCGGCTGAATTAGCTCATACAGCTTTTCGTTCCAGTATGTCTTATAAAGATATAGTCGACGTTTTGTGGAGCAGTACAGGATGGATTTATTACTTAGTTTGTTTGCCAGTAATTTTGGAAATTGCTTTTGAAACGTATAGGTGTATTATTGAGCCTTATAAAAATCGAAGTTTTAATAAACAATATACTCGGTTTCATGCTTCCTGCTTAGCTGATGCTTTCATAGCAATAATTATTTTCTTTGTAATTGCAGTTTTTGGTTTTCCGCAACTCGGCGATGAGTTTGTATGGTGTAAGTTAGAGTGGTACATACTGTTTTTTATTGGATGTGTATTGTTTGTTTTTGTTTTTAGCCGTCTATTTATGTCAAGGCTTTATAGACTAGCGGCTGAAGCTGAGTTTTCAAATTTGAAATCAAATCTTTTACCGCCTGACACGACTAAGACAATTGACAATAAAGCACCTGATTTCATGAAAAACAAAGTTGAATCTGCGCTTTCGAAGCTAACTACGATGTCTGACGAAGATTCACAATCTGACAAATGGATCTGCAAAAGCTGCGGCACTCCAAACGAGAAGCTCAGCGGTCAGTGCAAGGGCTGCGGAAAATATAAGTAAATCAAAAACATAGTGCAATAGTAAGCCGTTTTCAATATTGAGAACGGCTTTTCTGTGCTTGAAAAAAATCGGATAATATGCTATACTGGGTATACAGATTGATTTCATTTATCAGGAGGGCATAATATGTACACACCCAACGAACACCGCTACGAGAAAATGAAATACAACCGCTGCGGAAAAAGCGGTCTTAAGCTGTCGGCAGTATCACTGGGCTTCTGGCAGAATTTCGGATATCTCGACAATTTCGCTAACATGGAAAATATGGTGCACACCGCATTCGACCTCGGAATAACGCACTTCGACCTCGCCAACAATTACGGAAATCCCTATAACGGCTCTGCTGAGGAGAATTTCGGTAAAATCCTTGACCGCGGCATGAGAGGATACCGCGACGAAATGTGTATCTCCACAAAGGCAGGCTATGATATGTGGCAAGGTCCCTATGGCGATAAGAACGGCTCGCGCAAGTATCTGATATCTTCGCTTGACCAATCGCTGAAACGCATGGGGCTTGATTATGTTGATATCTTCTATCACCATGTCCCCGACCCGGGAGATACTCCAATCGAGGAGACCGCACTCGCTCTTGACCACATAACAAGGCAGGGCAAGGCGCTTTATGTCGGTATCTCCAATTATAACGCTGCTCAGACAGAGGAGATAACCAAGATATTCAAGGAGCTTCGCACACCGTTTATCGTAAATCAGCCGAGCTATTCCATGCTTAACCGCTGGATAGAGCGCGATGGTCTTGACAGGCTTGCAGTGCAGCAGGGCTTTGGACTGGCTGTGTTTTCTCCGCTGTATCAGGGTCTGCTTACAGACCGCTATCTCAACGGAATTCCCGAGGACTCCAGAATAGGCAAGGGAAGAACATGGATAACTAACGAGCTTACCGAGCAGATGATCGCAAAGCTTAACAGCCTTAACAATATCGCGGCGGCAAGAGGACAAAAGCTGTCCCAGATGGCATTGTCTTGGGTGCTCAATAATCCTGCTGTTACAACGGTACTCATCGGCGCTTCACGTCCCGAGCAGATTATAGATAATGTCGCTGCTGTTGATAAGCTAAGCTTTACGGATGAAGAAATCTCAGAAATCAATGCTGTGCTTGAATAAGCTCGCCATACTGAACTGCCGCCATATTGGCGGCAGTTTTCATGCATTTGTTACCTTATTTTCATCTGTTTTTTCTTTTACTGATAAAAACCACTTGCAAAAAATACCGCGTTATGCTATAATATTAAAGATAATAAATAGAACAAGGGAGTATTCTGCGGTTTTTGCTAATGACCGCGCAGAGCGTCGGTTTACGGCGTGTTGGGGCTGTTTGCGCCGCGGAGTGCTTCGGGAAAGGATGTTTACAATGGCAAAAATAGCTGTACTGGGTTATGGCGTAGTAGGCTCGGGAACTGTCGAAGTTTTCTACAAAAACAAGGAGAGCCTTGAGAAAAAAGCTGGACAGGAGCTGGACATCAAATATATCCTTGATATAAGAGATTTTGAGGATAGCCCCTACAAGGATAAGTTTGTAAAGGATTTCGATATTATCCTCAACGATCCCGAGGTTACTGTCATTGCCGAGGTTATCGGAGGACTTAAGTTCTCATACCCTTACGTTAAGTCTACACTTAACGCCGGCAAGAGCGTGGTTACCTCCAATAAGGAGCTTGTCGCAGCAAAGGGTGCCGAGCTGCTTGCAATCGCAAAGGAAAAGAATGTAAACTTCTTCTTTGAAGCCAGCGTAGGCGGCGGTATTCCTATCATTAAGCCAATGCATGCTTGTCTTGAAGCCAACGAGATCAATGAGATCGCAGGTATACTCAACGGAACGACAAACTTCATCCTTACAAAGATGATACGCGACGGAATGGGCTTTGGCGAGGCGCTTAAGATAGCTCAGGATCTGGGTTATGCAGAGCGCGACCCCTCTGCCGATGTCGAGGGTCACGATACCTGCCGCAAGATATGCATTCTTGCTTCTCTTGCTTTCGGCAGACACGTTTACCCCGAAAGCGTACATACCGAGGGTATTACAAAGGTAACTCTCGAGGATGTTGAGTACAGCGACAGCTATGGCGCAAAAATCAAGCTTATCGGCTGTGCAAAGCGCGAAGAGGGCGGAAACGTTTCTATCGGAGTTTTCCCGGCGGTCATCAAGGACGAGAGCCAGCTTGCAGGAGTAAACGATGTGTTCAATGCGATACTGGTTCGCGGCGACGCTACCGGCGATGTTGTTTTCTACGGCAAGGGTGCAGGAAAGCTTCCTACTGCCAGTGCGGTAGTATCTGACATCGTTTCTGCCGCAAAGCACGATAACACCAGTGTTTCTCTTACATGGAGCGACAGCGAGCAGAGCTTCATCAACAGCTTTGACAGCTTCAGCTGCGCCGATTATATCCGCGTTAAGGGTGCGTCTAAGGAGGCGGTAAGTGCCGCCTTTGGAGATGTGGTTTTCCTTTCCAGAAAGAATGCTCCGGCAGGAGAGCTTGCATTTATCACTCCCGTTATGGCAGAGTCTGACGCGGTTGCTGCTTGCGAGAAGCTTATCGGTGCGGATGTTCTCTCAAGAATTCGCGTACTTGAGTATTGATTAACAGCTTAATTCGGAGGTAAACTATGGGTGAGATTACACCAAAGTACAAAAGGGTTCTCCTTAAGCTGAGCGGCGAGGCTCTCTCGGGAGAAAAGGGGATAGGTCTTGACCTTCCTACAATCGAAAATATTTGTTCCAGCATAAAAAAGTGCGTTGATATCGGCTGCGAGATAGGTATTGTTGTCGGCGGCGGAAACTTCTGGCGCGGACGTTCCTCCGAGGGAATGGACAGAGCCAGAGCTGACCATATCGGTATGCTTGCAACTACCATGAATGCTCTTGCCGTTGCGGATGTTCTTGAAAATCTCGGCTGCGTTGTTCGTGTTCAGACGGCAATAACAATGCAGCAGGTTGCAGAGCCGTTTATTCTCGGAAAGGCTATCCGTCACCTTGAAAAGGGCAGAGTCGTTATCTTCGGCTGCGGAACGGGAAATCCTTTCTTCTCGACAGACAGTGCAGCTTCGCTGAGAGCCGCAGAGCTTAATGCAGATATTATCCTAAAGGCTACTATGGTGGATGGAATCTACGACAAGGATCCCAAGAAATTCCCCGATGCCCAGAAGTATGATGTTATCACGCATCACGATATACTCGTAAAGAGATTGCAGGTAATGGACAGCGCCGCTGCCGCTATCTGCACCGAAAATAACATTCCGATAATCGTTTTTGACCTTAACCGCCCCGATAACATCCTTGACGCGGTTATGGGCAAGCCTGTCGGAACACTTGTAACAAAGCATAAGCCCGAATAATTTATAGTATACGCCTTTCGGCAGAATGGAGATTGTTATGAAAGAATTACTCGACAACACCAAAGAAAGAATGGGAAAATGTATTACGGCTCTCGAAAGCGAGCTTAACACTATCCGTGCAGGACGTGCTGATCCGCGCGTGCTTGACAGAATTACCGTTGAATATTACGGTACGGAAACACCCGTAAATCAGATGGCTTCCATATCTGTTGCGGAGGCTCGTATACTTGTTGTATCGCCATACGACGCTACTTCCCTCAAGGCAATTGAGAAGGCTATCCAGGCAAGCGATCTTGGCATCAATCCCACAAACGACGGTAAATGCCTGAGAATAGTATTTCCGCAGCTCACAGAGGAGCGCAGAAAGGAGCTGTCAAAGCAGGTAAGCAAGACCTGTGAGGACAGCAAGGTAGCAGTCCGCAATGTTCGCCGCGACGCTCTTGATAAGCTTAAGGCAAAGAAAAAGGCGAACGAGATCACAGAGGATGATCAGAAAGACGGCGAGAAGAATATCCAGAAGCTGACCGATAAATTCATCGAGGAGATTGACAAAATCGGCGCCGCTAAGGAAAAGGAGATCATGTCAATCTGATGGCGAATGCAACAGTTCCGCGTCATGTCGGAATTATCATGGATGGAAACGGCAGATGGGCAAAAAAGCGTGGTATGCCACGCAATATGGGTCATAAGCAAGGCGCCGCGGTCTTTAAGAAGACGATCAACTGGTGCCGCGAGCTTGGTATAGAATGTGCTACGTTTTATGCTTTTTCGACTGAGAACTGGCGCAGACCGCAGGAAGAAGTAAACGGAATAATGAATCTTCTGCGGCAGTACATCAAGGATATACGCGCTGCTGCAAAAGAGGATATCCGTATTATTATCATCGGTGATATCAAGCGGTTTGATGAGGATATTCAAAAAGAGCTTACCGAAATCCAGCAGGACTCCGCAAATAACAAAGGTTTTATCACTGCCATAGCGCTTAATTACGGCGGCAGAGCTGAGATAACAAAGGCTGCTGCGGAATTGGCGGAGCTTGTTTCAAACGGTGAATTGGCTGCATCCGAAATTACGGAAGAGCTTATTGAGCAGCATCTGTACACTGCCGAGATGCCGCCGCTGGATCTTATTATCAGACCAAGCGGAGAGCAGCGCTTGTCCAACTTTATGATATGGCAGGCAGCTTATGCAGAATTCCTGTTCATGGACATTCTTTGGCCCGATTTTAGCAAAAAAGATCTTGAATACGCTGTCGAGGTCTATGCCTCACGCAATCGCAGATACGGCGCTGTTTGAGGGGAAGGACCTTATAAATGTTAAAAAGAATCATCTCAGCTTTGGTAGGAATTTTAATTGGCATAGCATTCTTAATTATTGATAATATCTGGGTGTATGCTGTGGTTGTCTCTTTTTTCGGCACTGTTGGCACATGGGAGCTTATCGGTGCTGTTAAGTGCCGCGAGTTCAAGCTGCTTACTGCATCCTGCCTTGTTTATGCTGCGGGTGTTCCTTTTCTTGCGTTATTTGGGCTTACACAGCTGTGGTTGCCTGTATTTGCTTCTTTTATGTTCCTGCTTTGCGCAATAATGCTGACTAAGCATAGACGCATTAAGTTTGAACACATCGCCATGTGTGGTTCCGGTGCGCTTCTTATCTCTCTTTCTCTGAGTTGTGTTATTCTTTTCAGATATACGGCTGATGCAAGTGACCGCGCTCTTGGAGTGTATTTCTTTTTGTACTTGTTGTTTTGTGCATGGTTCGGTGATTCCGGCGCTTATTTTGTCGGCACATTTCTTGGAAAGCATCCGCTGTGCCCAAACATCAGTCCCAAAAAGACCGTTGAGGGCTTTTTAGGCGGTATTGTTACTGTTGGAGCTGTTGTCTTTATAACAACGCTGATATTCAATAATTTTGTTTTCTCCGAACCGCGTATCAATTACCTTGTTGTAATCGTTGTTGGAATGATTGCTTCGGTGTTCGGGGTATTCGGCGACCTTTCCGCTTCGGTAATAAAGCGCGAATACGGTGTTAAGGATTTCGGAAATATCATGCCCGGCCACGGAGGAGTGCTTGACAGATTTGACAGCGTTATCTTTGTTGCCCCGTTTGTTTACATTATATTCAAGTATTTAAGCCCCACTTTTGCATAATTTCGGCTTGTCTGCTTATAATTTTTGCAGCCGGGTTTGCTGTGGGTGATTACCTGCCCATTCACTGACGTGAATGGGTGGTTTTGTTAGAAAGTATTGTTTTGTTATGACTGATATTGTTTTGCTTGGTTCAACCGGTTCTATCGGCGCGCAGACATTAGATGTGTGCAGGGCGCATAATATTAAGGTGAAAGCTTTATCCGCCAACACTTCTGTACAAAAGCTTGAGGAGCAGGCACGTCTGTTTCATCCCGAGTATGTCTGCATACACGACAAAAACTGCTATAAGGATATGTCGCAAAGGCTTTCGGATACCGATATTAAGGTACTTACCGGTATGGATGGACTGCTTGAATTGGCTCAGCTGCCGTGTGGAACTGTTGTTAATTCCGTTGTTGGAATGGTTGGTATGCTTCCAACCATTGCCGCTGCAAAGGCAGGCAGACGAATTGCCCTTGCCAATAAAGAGACCCTTGTTGCAGGCGGCAGTATCGTTATGGATTGTGTAAAGGCAAACGGCGCACAGCTTCTTCCTATCGACAGTGAGCATTCTGCGATTTTCCAGTGCCTTATGGGGGCACAGGGCAATCCTTTTGAAAAGATATATCTCACTGCTTCCGGAGGTCCGTTTTTCGGGATGAAAAAGGATGAGCTTAAGCAAGTCACGATAGAAAATGCGTTAAATCATCCCAATTGGTCGATGGGCGCAAAGATAACGATAGACAGCGCAACGCTGATGAATAAAGGTCTTGAGCTTATCGAAGCTGTTCATCTTTTCAATGCCCGTCCAGAACAGATTGAGATAGTAGTTCACAGACAGAGCATCATTCATTCCGCGGTACAGTTTGCCGACGGCGCTGTCATTGCTCAGCTTGGCTCGGCTGATATGCGGCTTCCGATACAGCTTGCGCTTACTTATCCTGAACGCTTGGCTTGTCCGGCAAAACCGTTCTCGCTGTTTGAGCTTGCTGCTCTTACATTCGACAGAGCCGATGAAGACACCTTTGTGTGCCTTGCTGCTGCAAAAAAGGCAATCTCTTTGGGCGGCAGCGCACCTTGTATCATAAACTGCGCAAATGAAGCCGCAGTGGCTCTGTTCCTTGGCGGTAAGATACGCTTTCTTGATATCGGCGAGGCTGTATGCGCGGCACTTGAAGAACTTCCGATTGTCGCCGAACCGTCTGTTGATGACCTGTTGGAAACTCAGCACAACGCAGAAGAATTCGTTCGCGTAAAATATGGAGGTTATTGATGCAGATCGTATTTGCAATTATCGCTTTCTGTTTTATTATTCTTATTCACGAGTTAGGCCACTTTGTTGCTGCAAAGCTAAGCGGAATTCAGGTGAATGAGTTTTCTATCGGCATGGGACCCGTGCTTTTCCGTTGGGGAAAAGGTGAAACAAAGTACTCTTTTCGGCTTCTGCCGATCGGTGGATTTGTTTCTATGGAGGGCGAGGACGGAAGCAGTGATAATCCTCGTGCATTCAATCGCCGCCCGATATGGAAACGCATGATAGTTATCCTCGCAGGCGCGATAATGAACCTCATTCTAGGCTTTTTTGTAACGCTAGGTTTTCTCGGCACTTGTGATGATATTGCGACAACTACTGTCAGCGGTTTTCGCGGAAGCTCCGTCAGCAGCTCACAGCTTAATGTCGGTGACAAAATTACAGCGATAGATGGACTTCCGATATTTACTTCCAGCGATATCGTATATAAGCTGCAAAATTCTGACACAAAGAATGAAGCAGGTAATCTCACTATCGACATCACCGTACTTCGCAATGGCGAGAAAGTGCTGCTTAAGGATGTTGAGTTTGCCACTAAACTGAATGAGGACGGCACAGGGTCGGTTTATCTTGACTTTACTGTTCTTCCGATGGAGCGTACTTTTGTCAATATGATAAGCGAGAGCTTTCGCGAGTCGCTTTCAATAGGCAGAATTATAATAATGACGCTTGTGGATATGCTGCGCGGTAAGTATGGAATAAACGACCTTTCGGGACCTGTCGGTGTTGTTCAGGTCGTTAGCGAGACCATCGCCACCCAGGAGGTATGGCTTCCGGATTTCCTTTACCTGTTTGCATTCCTCACCATTAACGTCGGCGTATTCAATCTTCTTCCTATTCCTGCACTGGACGGATGCCGTTTTCTCTTCCTGATTATAGAAGCCATCCGCAGAAAACCGCTTAAGCCGGAAACCGAGGGAATGGTGCATTTTGTCGGATTTGCGGTTCTTATGCTGCTTATGCTGGTCGTTACCTTTAACGATGTTGCAAAGCTTTTTGTGGGAGGTTGATATGAGCAGGAAAAAAGTGCGTCTGTCAGGCTATACGCTTGGCGAGGAAAAGATATATATACAGTCAATGCTGAATATCCCTGCCGCCGATGTTGACGGCAGTGTTGCGCAGGCAAAGGCGCTTGAAGCGGCAGGCTGTGAGATTGTAAGAGCTGCGATCCCAACGATAGAGGATGTCCGCCTTATCCCGGCAATAAAGGAGGCTGTAGCCATTCCCCTTGTTGCGGATATTCACTTTGATTACAGGATAGCCTTGGCAGCAGTTGAAGCAGGCGTTGATAAGGTGAGAATCAATCCCGGCAATATCGGCTCGTTCGATAATGTAAAATCAGTTGCAGACGCTTGCAGAAGAAGAGGAATTCCTATTCGTATCGGAGTGAACAGCGGCTCACTGGAAAAAGAACTGCTTGAAAAATACGGAAGCCCTACCGCAGAGGCTCTTGTTGAAAGCGCGGAAAGGCATATCAGTATGCTTAACCGATGCGATTTTGATGATATCGTTGTCAGCATAAAGTCATCCGATGTAAGGCTGATGATAAGCGCATACAGGCTTTTCTCGGAGCGCTTTGACTATCCGCTTCATCTGGGCGTCACCGAGGCAGGCACAGAGCGCATGGGAATAATCAAATCCTCTGTCGGAATAGGCTCTCTGCTTTGCGACGGAATTGGCGATACTATCCGTGTTTCGCTGACGGCTGACCCTGTGCGTGAGGTTTATGCGGCTAAGGATATACTGAGAGCCTGCGGCATAGGCAGCGGTGTTGAGATCGTTTCCTGCCCGACCTGCGGCAGAACAAAAATCGACCTTATCGGACTGGCACAGCAGGTTGAGGAGCTTTGCCGCCCAATGAAAAAGAACATAAAGGTTGCTGTTATGGGCTGCGCCGTAAACGGACCGGGTGAGGCACGCGAGGCAGATATCGGCATCGCAGGCGGCTGCGGAGAGGGTCTCATCTTCAAAAAAGGGGAGATACTTCGCAAAGTGCCCGAAACTCAGCTTTTGGAAGAGCTGATGAAAGAGATCGAATTACTTTGATTATCAATCGGCAGTGAGGAGTGTTCACTGATAATATTTAAGCAGCTGTGGACGGAGAAGTCTGATGTCTGCTTTGCGCTGTTATAGAATAAATGCATTAATTCGGAAGGATGTTTGAAATGTCAGCAAAATTAAGTGAGCTTTTTGATACACTGACTTTGCCGCCCTCGGTAGCGGATGGCAGAGTGCTGAAAATAGTACATAACGAAACCAAAAATACACTAATGATAAATCTGGGTCTTGACGACACGGTAACTGCCGCCGAAATTATCTCTCTTGGCGAACAACTGACAGAATTTCTTGGCGGAGCAGAGGTATCGGTCTTCCCGAAGTATCATAACTCGCTGTTTTCGGCAGATTATATCATCGAGATTATCGCCCTGTTAAAATCGAAATTCGGTGCGGTCAACGGTTATCTTGATGATATCGACATCACCGATGACGGGAACACCTATGAAATATCGCTTAAGAACGGCGGAAAAGATATTCTTCTCGGCATGGAAATTGACAAGAAAATCGAAAAATATGTCAATGGCTTCTTTGGTGAAAAGATAGAGGTTGTCTTTACCGGTACAGCCGAACTCAATATTGAGCAGGTGCTTGCAGAAGAGCAGGCTGCCCCGCTTCCGGTGATTACATTCACTCCCCAACAGGCTGCTCCTGCCGAGAAAAGAGCTACGGGCGAGTCGCGCGGCGGCGCAAGACGCCCCTCTGTGCTTAAAGAGCCGAAAGAGATTCTGCTGCCATTTGAGCATGAGAAGTTTGACAGCAAGGCCGAGCTTTTCTATGGAAAGGGAATTACCGAAGAACCGCTGAAAATGTCGGAAAACTTTGGCGAGGGTGATGAAGTAACGCTTTGGGGCGAGGTTTTCAAGACAGAGGATAAAACCTCTCGCGATGGAAATACACTTATTTTCACTGCCTATTTTTCGGACAAGACATCCTCCCAGATACTGAAGATAATTACTCCCTCCGAAAACGCCGATACTATAAAGAGCAGCATAAAGCCGGGAAAAGCAATTATCCTTTCGGGTAAATTCGAGTATGACACTTTCGCAAAAACCCTGAATATCCGCCCGTATTCCATTGCCAATGTCAAGGTAAGACAGCGCAAGGACACCTGCGAGGAAAAGCGTGTCGAGCTTCATATGCATACAAATATGTCAGATATGGATGCGCTTACTCCTGCCGGTGAGCTTGTTAAGCAGGCTTACGCATGGGGTCACAAGGCAGTTGCGATAACTGACCACGGTAATGTTCAGGCATATCCCGAGGCAATGAACACCGTTGAGAAGATACGCAAGGACGGCGGCGATATGAAGGTTATTTACGGCATGGAAGCTTACTTTGTAAATGACAGCGGTGCGCTGGTATCCGGCTGTAATGATTACTCCATCAACGATGATATAATAGTATTCGACATTGAAACAACAGGGCTAAGCAAGGAAACCGAGCGCATAACAGAAATCGGTGCGGTAAAGCTTCGCAATATGGAGGTTGTGGAGGAATTCCAGACTTTCGTAAATCCCGAAAAGGAAATACCTGCAAACATTACCGAAATAACCGGAATAACCGACGAAATGGTCGCAGACGCTCCTTGCGAAAAGGATGCACTGAACGCTTTTATTGCTTTTGCCGGAAATGCCGTGCTTGTAGCGCATAATGCCGATTTTGATACCGGTTTTATCCGCACTGCCTGCGAGCGACAGAATATCAGCTATGATATCCGCTATGTTGATACGCTTGCGCTTTGCCGTGCGGCGCTTCCTCATCTTAAGAAGCACAAGCTGGATGTCGTTGCAAAGGAGTATAAGCTTGGCAGCTTCAATCACCATCGTGCAATTGATGATGCTAAAATGCTGGCACTCATCTTTCAAAGGCTTATTTCGGATGCAGGAAAGGGCAGAACGCTCGAAAAGCTGGGCGACCTGAACAGCATTCTGGGAAATGTCGATGTAAAGAAGCTGCCGACCTATCATATGATACTGCTTGTAAAGAACAAAGAGGGATTGAAAAATCTGTACAAGCTTGTATCCCTGTCTAACCTTAACTATTTCTACAAAAAGCCTCGTATTCCGCTGTCGGAGCTTAATAAGCACCGCGAAGGACTTATTGTCGGCAGCGCCTGCGAAGCTGGAGAGCTTTTCCGTGCAATTCTTGACGGAAAGCCAGAAAGCCAGATAGAGGAAATAGCCTCGCTTTATGACTATCTTGAAATTCAGCCCATAGGAAATAATGAATTCCTGGTTCGCGAGGGGCTTGTCGCCGATGACGAGGGTCTGCGTGAGCTTAACCGCAGGATAGTTGCCCTTGGTGAAAAGCTGAATAAGCCAGTTGCGGCGACCTGCGATGTTCATTTCATGAATTCCGAGGACTCTGTGTTCAGAACCATACTCCAGGCAGGTCTTGGCTTCAAGGACGCCGACAATCAGGCTCCGCTGTTTTTGCGTACCACCGATGAAATGCTTAAGGAGTTTGAGTATCTCGGAAAAGAGAAAGCTCACGAGGTTGTTATCACAAACACAAACCTCATTGCCGATATGATTGATGGTGATGTGCGCCCAATTCCTAAGGGTACATATACTCCGTCTATCGAGGGCGCAGAGCAGGAGCTTCAAGACCTCTGCTGGACAAGAGCAATGAACTGGTACGGCTACAAAAACGAGATACCAAAGATAGTGTCAGACCGTCTTAACAAGGAGCTTGACGCTATCATCAAGTACGGCTTCTCAGTGCTTTACATGATAGCGCAGAAGCTTGTAAAATACTCCGAGGATAACGGTTATCTGGTCGGCTCGCGTGGTTCGGTAGGCTCATCCTTTGTTGCTATAATGTCGGGTATTTCGGAGGTTAATCCGCTTGCGCCGCATTACCGCTGTCCGAAATGCAGATTCAACGAATTTGTCACGGACGGCTCGGTCGGCTCGGGCTTTGACCTGCCGCCGAAACAGTGTCCCGACTGCGGAATTGATATGATACGCGACGGTCACGATATACCGTTCGAGACCTTCCTCGGATTCAAGGGCGACAAGGCGCCCGATATTGACCTCAACTTCTCCGGCGAGGTTCAGGGAAAGGTGCATCGCTACACCGAAGAGCTTTTCGGTAAGGACCATGTGTTCAAGGCGGGAACAATATCTGCCGTTCAGGAAAAGACAGCGTTCGGATTTGTGAAGAAGTACTGTGAGGAGCGCGGCATTACATACAACAATGCCGAAATGGAGCGTCTCTCCGTCGGATGTACAGGAGTTAAGCGCACCACGTCGCAGCACCCCGGAGGAATGGTCGTTGTTCCGAATGATTACGAGGTGTACGATTTTACCGCAGTACAGCATCCTGCCGATAAAACCGAGAGCGACATGATTACTACGCACTTTGACTTCCACGCACTGCATGATACTATTCTCAAGCTTGATGAACTCGGGCACGATGTTCCGACACTGTATAAGCACCTTGAAGATATGACGGGTATGAAGATCGCCGATGTTTCAACAACCGACAGGGATATTTACGACCTGTTTGTATCGGTGGAGCCTTTGGGTATCAATGCCGATGATCTCGGTGTTCCGTGCGGAACCTTGGGAATACCCGAGTTCGGTACTCCGTTTGCAATGCAGATGCTTCAGGACGCCCAGCCGAAAAACTTCTCCGACCTTCTTCAGATATCCGGTCTGTCGCATGGTACGGATGTATGGCTCGGCAATGCTCAGGATCTTATCAAAAACGGTACTTGTACGATTTCCGAGGTTATAGGAACGCGTGATAATATCATGGTTTACCTTATGCACAAGGGCGTTGAGCCGGGGCTTGCATTCAAAATCATGGAGATAACCCGTAAGGGAAACGCAATGAAGCTGTTTGACGATACTATCTATCAGGCGTTTAAGGATAACAACGTCCCGGATTGGTATGTTGAAAGCTGCAAGAAAATTAAGTATATGTTCCCGAAAGCGCACGCTGCTGCTTATGTTACCGCAGCGGTAAAGCTGTGCTGGTTCAAGATAAACAGACCGTGCGAGTTCTACGCCGCAACACTGACAAAGCATACAGAAAATCTCGAAGTAGATACTCTGCTTAAGGGACAGCCGGCTGTAAAAGCGCGAATTAAGGAAATTCAGGCTATGCAGAAGCCTACCGCAAAGGAAGAGGGCATCCTTGACGCGCTTATGCTGGTCAACGAGATGATGCTTCGCGGTATCGGAGTGCTTCCTGTCGATGTCAAGAAATCCAGCGCAGCAACCTACCGTGTCGAGGACGGAAAGCTAAGGCTTCCATTCCTTGCAATTCAGGGCTGCGGTGAAAATGCCGCGTATCGCCTGAAAGAGGTTATCGACAACGGAGATTATATCTGTATAGACGACATCCAGAAGCAGAGCGGACTTAACAGCACTGTTATGGAAAAGCTGACCGCAATGGGAGTATTCAAGGATATTCCACAGTCTGCACAGATGTCGCTGTTCTGATATTGCGTCTGCTGCGGAATTGTTTTGTTGAAAATAAATGTGCATTTTAACAAAAATCTGCTTCAGACTTGACAGTGATAATATAATATGGTAATATATTAGCATGATATTATGCTAATACACTAAAGCAAAAGAAAGGTAAAATTAAAAGTGAAGAGATATGATCTGCTTACGCCGGAGGGTACACGCGACCTGCTTTTTGATGAATGTATCGCCAGACGCAACGTTCAGGAAAAGCTGCGCAATGTGTTTACATCCTACGGTTATTCCGAGGTAGTCACACCCGGTCTTGAATTTTATGACGTATTCAACGGAAAGGTCAGATATTTTCCGCAGGAATCAATGTACAAGCTTGTTGACGGAAAAAACCGGCTGATGGTGCTCCGTCCCGACAATACGATGCCAATAGCAAGATTGGCTGCGACCCGACTTAAGAATGAACAGCTTCCGCTCAAGCTTTTCTACAATCAGAGCATATTTATGGTCAATCCCAAGAACAGCGGACGTGACGATGAGTTTACTCAAAGCGGAATCGAGATTTTGGGCGGAACCAGCTCTGCTGCGGACTTCGAGGCGCTTTCCCTCGCTGCGCAGTGTGTTGGAAGCATTGATGATGACTTCCGACTTGAGATAGGCGACAGCGGTATATTCCGTACAATACTCCGTGATCTCGGTGTTGATAACGAGATAGCAGAGCAGCTTCTTGAGCTTATAGAAACCAAGAACTATCCGGCTCTCAGTGAAGCGCTTAGCGGATACGGCGGAGAGGCTGCAGGGGCGCTTATGGCGCTGCCGTCACTCTTTGGCGGAGCGGAGGTTTTCTCCGAAGCCGAGAAGTATATGTACTCGGACAAGCTAAAGGATAAGCTGAACGCACTGCGAGGCACCTTTGACGCGCTTTCCTCCATTGGTCTTGAGGGAAAGGTGAAGGTCGATCTTGGTCTTGTGCATAAAAAGAACTACTATACGGGCATAATCTTCCGCGGTTATGTCGAGGGCTACGGACTTCCCGTAGTATCGGGCGGCAGATACGATACGCTGATCGGTGATTTTGGCAGGGATGTTCCTGCAGTAGGCTTTGCTGTTAATGTTGACGCTCTGGCTAAGGTCTGCCTTAAATCGGTTCAGACTTCTCTTACAAAAGCACCCGATGTTCTGGTGTTTGCGAAATCCGGTATAGATGCGATAAAGCATTGTCGTATGCTCACCGAACAGGGATTGACAGTGTATAACTCGGTTTTTGAAACCGAACAGGACGCAGTAGAATATGCAAGGGCACGCTCTATCAAGCGAGTTGACATCATTTCCGCTGACGGTAACATAACTGTGGAGGAGATTTGAGCATGAATTTAAAACCGGTTAGAATTGCCCTGACAAAGGGCAGGCTTGAAAAAAAGACAGTTGATCTGCTCGATAAAATAGGATACGACGTGTCAGAGCTTCGCGACAAGGGAAGACGTCTTATCCTGTCCATTCCCGGGCAGAATATCGAAGTTGTGCTTGCCAAGGCGGCTGATGTAATTACTTATGTCGAGCACGGTGTCTGCGATATCGGTGTAGTCGGCAAGGACACGATTATGGAGCACGGCGGAAAGTTCTTTGAAATCACAGACCTCGGCTTCGGCAGATGCAAGTTTGCGCTTGCCGGAAAAAAGGGAGATGATTTCTACAAGGGCTACGGCGTTAAAACGGTAGCAACCAAGTATCCGAATGTTACCCGTGGCTTTTTTGAAGCTAAGGGCATGGACGTCGATATCGTCAAAATCGAGGGCAGTGTTGAGCTTGCTCCGCTGGTTGGACTGGCTGACGGTATCGTTGATATCGTTGAAACGGGAACGACCCTCAAGGAAAACGGTCTTGAGGTCTGGGAGGACGTAGCTCCTATCTCGGCACGACTTATTGTTAACACTGTAAGCATGAAGCTTAAGCAGGAGCGCATTGCTCAGATAGTAAAGCAGATAGAGGAGAATTTAGAATGATTAGAATAATCAAAGCAGACGGCGCAGAAAAGGAATTTCTCGCCGAGGTGGAAAAGAGAGCCGGTGAGGTAAACGCCGACGTTGAGAAGATAGTAAAGGATATTCTGGCGGATGTCAAGGCTAACGGTGACGCTGCCGTAAAGAGCTATACAGCAAAATTCGACTGCCCCAACGCGCAGTATTACAGAGTACCTGATGAAGCAATTCAGGATGCTCTCACCGAATACAACGAAACAAACCCCGAATTTATCGAGGCAATGCTTAATGCCGTTGAAAACATCACCGCATTCCACACACGTCAGAAGCGCGAGGGCTTCTGCGTAACTGAGGAAAACGGAGTTATCATGGGTCAGCGTGTACGCGGACTTGATAAAGTAGGATTGTATGTCCCGGGCGGTACGGCAGCATATCCCTCGTCGGTTCTGATGAACGCTATCCCTGCAAAAATCGCCGGCGTTAAGGAAGTCATAATGGTTACTCCTCCGCTCAAGGACGGAACAGCAAACAAGGATATTCTGGTTGCCGCTGCGCTCTGCGGTGTTGACAGTATCTATCTGTGCGGAGGTGCACAGGCTTGTGCGGCTCTTGCTTACGGAACCGAAGAGATACCGAGGGTATCAAAGATAGTAGGCCCCGGCAACATCTTCGTTGCAACCGCAAAGAAGCTGCTTTACGGTACGGTTGATATTGATATGTTTGCAGGTCCGAGTGAGATACTTGTTCTTGCAGATGAAACTGCAAATCCCAAATACCTTGCCGCTGACCTTATGTCGCAGGCAGAGCACGACAAGCTTGCAAGCGCAGTACTTATCACAACCAGCAATGAGGTTGCCGAGCAGACCCGTGCAGAGATAGACCGTCAGTCCGCTATGCTGTCGCGCAAGGAGATCATCGACTATTCTATCGACAATTACGGCGCTATCATCGTATGCGATAATATGGATTATGCCGTTGAGCTTGCCAATGCGCTTGCTCCCGAGCACCTTGAGGTTGTTGCGGCAAATCCCATGGAGTATATCGGAAAGCTTGACAATGTCGGCTCGCTGTTCCTCGGTCAGTACTCTCCGGAGCCTCTGGGCGATTACTATGCAGGCCCTAATCACGTTCTTCCTACAAGCGGAACAGCAAGGTTTTTCTCGCCCCTTGGCGTAGAGAGCTTTACAAAGCGCTCCAGCTACATCTACTATACAAAGGACGCGCTGCTTGACGCTGCGGATGATATCATACTCATTGCCGAGCGTGAAAAGCTTACGGCTCACGCTAATTCTATCAGAGTACGCAAAGAGGATCAAAAGTAAAAGGAGCTGTAAAATGAACAGAACAGCAGAGATAACACGAACAACAAAGGAAACCGATATATCCGTCAAGCTTGATCTGGACGGCGGTTCAAAAGCTTCAATAGATACCGGAATAGGTTTTCTTGACCATATGCTGACTGCGCTTGCTGTACACGGTGGTTTTTCGCTTGAGCTTTCCTGCAAGGGCGATCTTCACGTTGACGGTCATCACACCGCCGAGGATATCGGCATTGTGCTTGGCATGGCGTTCAGGGAAGCGCTGGGCGACAAGTCGGGAATAATGCGCTATGGTACAGCTTTTATCCCCATGGATGAAGCTCTGGGCTTCTGCTCTCTTGATATCAGCGCAAGACCTTTCCTTGTATTCAATGCAGAGTTCAGCAATGAAAGGGTAGGGGAGTTCGATACCTGCCTTACCGAGGAGTTTATGCGTGCTTTCGCGTTCAATGCGGGGATAACCCTGCACCTGCGTGTTGAGTACGGCAGCAACGACCACCACAAGATAGAGGCGATGTTCAAGGCGCTCGCGTATGCCCTTAAAGCGGCAATCAAACGTAACTGTGACGGCTCTGTCATTTCGACAAAGGGGGTTCTTTGATGATAGCAATTATCGACTACGGCGCAGGAAATCTGTTCAGCGTAAAGAATGCGCTGGATTATCTTGGGCTTGAGAACATCATCACAAAAGAACCGGATGATCTTCGCAGTTCGGACAGGCTTATTCTACCCGGAGTCGGTGCTTTTGCTGATGCAATGCGTATGCTGAGTGAAAGCGGACTTACAGAAGTGATCCGTGAGCAGGCGCAGATAAAGCCGCTGCTCGGCATCTGCCTTGGAATGCAGATGCTTTTTGAAAAGGGTTACGAGTTCGGTGAAACTGACGGACTTGGGCTTATCAAGGGATGCGTCAAGCTTATGAAGCCGCAGGGAAACCTTGCAATTCCTCATATGGGCTGGAACGAGCTGGAAAAGAACGAGCCTTGCAGGCTGCTCGAAAAGTGCGGCAATGGCGAGTATGTGTATTTTGTTCATTCCTACGCTGCAGAGTGCGACAGCAAAAATGTTGCGGCTTACTGCGACTATGGGATGAAAGTGCCGGCTCTTGTTTTCGAGGGCAATGTTTACGGTGCACAGTTCCACCCGGAAAAGAGCGGAGAAACGGGACTGAATATTCTTCGATGCTTTGCTGAGTTATAATGCATAAAAGATAACTTTTACGCAATTAATTCCCCTGAGTTTTCACCGAGAATAAATAAGGAGAAGAAGTAATGGTAATTTTACCTGCGATTGATATAAAGGACGGCAACTGTGTGCGTCTTTTCAAAGGCGACTACGGCACTGTTCAGAAGGTAGCGGAAAGCTACATGGACACCGCGCGCTCATTTGAAGCAGCAGGAGCCGAATGGATACACATGGTAGACCTTGACGGCGCAAAGGATGCTTCACAGCAAAATAAGGATATATTCCTTGATGTAGCCGCTAACACCGGCTTAAAGGTAGAGGTAGGCGGCGGCATACGCTCCCTAGATACCGTCGAGATGTATCTGTCGAGCGGAATTTCCCGTGTAATTATCGGCTCGGCTGCGGTAAAAAATCCCGGTCTTGTAAAGGATGCGGTCAGGGAGTACGGAGAGCGTATCGCCGTTGGGATAGACGCCAAGAACGGATATGTCGCAACCGAGGGCTGGCTTGAAACCTCGGATGTGTATTTCACCGAGCTTGCAAAGGCAATGAGCAACGTTGGAGTGAAATACATTATTTTCACCGATATATCAAAGGATGGAACGCTTTCGGGTGTAAATGCACAGCAGCTTAAGGAAATAAACGAGTGCTGCAATGCCAACATCATTGCGAGCGGCGGAGTGCATACCATTGAGGATATCCGGATATGCAAGGAGCTTGGTCTATACGGTACTATCTGCGGAAAGTCGATTTACAGCGGAAGTCTTGATCTAGCTGAGGCTGTACAGCTTGCAAAGTAATGACATAGCGAAAGGATAGATTATGTTAGCAAAGAGAATAATCCCCTGCCTTGACGTGCGCAACGGCAAAGTGGTAAAGGGTGTGAATTTTGAGGGAGTAAAGGATGTCGGCGACCCTGTTGAGCTTGCGATACGCTATAATCTTCAGGGAGCAGACGAAATCGTTTTCTATGATATTACGGCTTCGTATGAGGGCAGAGGAGTTATGCTTGACGTTGTACGGCGTACTGCGCAGCAGGTTTTTGTGCCGCTTTGCGTAGGCGGCGGAATTGTCAGTGTTGATGATTTCCGTGATACCTTGCGTGCAGGCGCGGATAAGGTGTCGATAAACTCGCAGGCAGTGAAGAATCCAAAGCTGATAAGCGATGCGGCTGAGATATTCGGAAGCCAGTGCGTTGTTGTGGGAATTGATGCAAAACGCAGCTCCAACGGCGGTTACTCTGTTTTTATCAACGGAGGACGTGTCGATATGAAGCTTGATCTTGGCGATTGGGTCAAGGAAATTGAGGAGCGCGGCGCAGGAGAGATATGCCTTAATTCTATCGATACCGATGGCGTCCGCGGCGGATTTGATATCGAGATGCTGAATTTTGTATGTGAGCGCGTAAATATCCCGGTTATTGCAAGCGGCGGCTGCGGAAGCATAAATCACTTCTCCGAGGTGTTTGAGCAGACGAATTCCTCGGCGGCGCTGGCAGCTTCGCTGTTCCACTACGGTGAGCTTACTGTCGGAGAGGTAAAGGACTATCTTCGCGAAAGAAACATTGCTGTGAGGTAATTATGGGACTTATTGAAGAAACAAATGAGCTTATGCTTGATTTCGACAAGCTTGCGAAGATTTCTCCCGATAACCATGTTATACCTGTTGCTGTGCAGAATTTGCATACTAAAGAGGTCATTCTCGTTGCATATGTCAACGAGCAGTCGCTTATGGAAAGCATAAAGCAGCGCAAGGCTATCTTCTGGAGCACATCGCGCAATAAGCTGTGGTATAAGGGACTTGAGTCCGGCAACACATTCACGCTCCATCATATTTTTGTCAACTGTGAGCAGAATTCGCTGGTATTTCAGGTAACTCCCGACAAGGGAAATATCTGTCACACAAGCTGGAACGGAGTAGCAAATAACTGCTACTACCGCGAGCTGGATATGGACACAATGAAACTTATCAATAAAAACGAGATAAAGGAGAACTGATATGCAGGCTTTTAAGGAAATGTATGATGTAGTATTAAACCGCAGGGACAATCCTCAGGAGGGCAGTTATACCTGCTATCTTTTTGAGAAAGGTCTTGACAAGATTCTTAAGAAGTGCGGTGAGGAATGCACCGAAATGGTTATTGCTGCAAAAAACGCAGACAAGGATGAGCTTTCCAACGAGATAAACGATCTGCTGTATCACATGGTAGTGCTTATGGTAGAGTGCGGCGTCAGCGTAGAGGATGTTGAGAAGATCATGGTGGAGCGTGCAGCGAAAATCGGAAACCTTAAGCAGTTCCATGTAAGCGACCACAATACCTGAGCCATATGGAAATAACAAAACTTATTGATCTTTACGGTGATGATATTTTCGCCCTTGCTCTGGTAACGACAAAGGATTATTCCGCTGCAAAGGAAGTATTTGTCAAAACCATGTCGGAGTACGAAAGCTTTGCGGACGATTGCGATTTGATCGACTGCATCCGCGTTGCTTTCACACATCTTCGTGATGCGGATTGTAATGATTCCGCCGTAACACTTTCCGAAGTCGAGCTTGACAGCAAGCGGCAGGCGATTTTTGAGATAGTTCTGAAAAAATCATTTATGGTGCGCGCTTGTATACATCTTTGTTATGAAAATGATTTGGATGTTCCGCAAATTTCGCAAGTAACGGGAGAAAGCGAAAAGTACATCAACAAAGTGCTTAACGGTTTGCTCCCCGAGTTATCGGAGGCTCTGGACAAGCACTATAAGGAGATTTGTACCAAGATATCCGCCGATGATAAGCTCAAGGCATATGTGATACGCTCTGTAACGGAAAAGTCGGACAGAACCTTCGAGGTCAGGAGTGACGCTATCCCGACCCACACGTGGACCAAAAAGCAGAAGCTTGTCGTTATTATCGTCGCTGTGGTTGTGATCGCAATCGTTACGATAGTTATGCCTCTTTTCAGCAGCTATCTGAAGATGGAGGAGGAGCTTCGCGATTACTCATATGATGAAGTTGCAACCGATGAGATTTTCAGGTATACCAACGAAGCAAACAGCGTTAACACTGAAAGCTGACAATATTTGAAACTTTTTTGTAAAAATACCTTGAAATTTGCAGCGAAATGAGTTATAATTATAACAATGGGGTTCAAAAGCCCACAATAACAATAAAAGGAGAAATTAATTATGTTGGTTTCAGCTAAGGAAATGTTGAACAAGGCTCGCGAGGGCAAGTATGCGGTAGGTCAGTTCAACATCAATAATCTTGAATGGACAAAGGCTATCCTGCTTACAGCTCAGGAGCTTAACTCTCCCGTAATCCTCGGTGTATCCGAGGGTGCAGGCAAGTATATGTGCGGCTATACCACAATTGTTGGTATGGTAAAGGGCATGATAAACGAGCTCGGTATCACTGTTCCTGTTGCTCTTCACCTCGACCATGGCTCTTTTGAGGGCGCAAAGGCTTGCATCAATGCCGGCTTCTCTTCTATCATGTTCGACGGTTCTCACTATCCCATTGAGGAGAACATTGCTAAGACAACTGCTCTCGTTAACGCTTGCGATGTACTCGGTATCTCTCTCGAGGCTGAGGTTGGTTCTATCGGCGGTGAGGAAGACGGCGTAGTTGGTATGGGCGAGTGCGCTGATCCTAACGAGTGCAAGATGATCGCTGATCTGGGTGTTGACTTCCTGGCAGCAGGTATTGGCAATATCCATGGCAAGTATCCTGCGAACTGGAAGGGACTGAGCTTTGAGACGCTGGATGCTGTACAGCAGAAGACCGGAATTCTTCCTCTGGTTCTCCACGGCGGTACAGGTATCCCCGCTGACATGATCAAGAAGGCAATCGACCTTGGCGTATCCAAGATCAATGTAAACACCGAGTGTCAGCTTGCATTCCAGGAGGCTACCCGTAAGTATATTGAGGAGGGTAAGGACCTTCAGGGTAAGGGCTTCGATCCCCGTAAGCTTCTTGCTCCCGGCTTTGAGGCAATCAAGGCTACCGTAAAGGAGAAGATGGAGCTCTTCGGTTCCGTAGGACAGGCTTAATCAGAACAAGCATAAATAGGGGCTGTAAAAGCAGCCTTAAGGAAAAGGTTCCAGTCACAGAAAAGTGATTGGAACCTTTTTTTATTCTCCTGTAAAAATAGAAAGAGGAAGAAAGAAACATTTGACAAATGATGCAAAAAATGATATATGTATAGTTGAAGAAGACAAATAAAACAAACAAAATAAGCATGGCACTTGCAGATAAGAACAATCCGATTTTCCTGAAGGGAAGAAATTGATGATCCAGGGGAGGATTTTATATATGCCGGAAAGACCTGCAAGTCGATTGAGTGGGAAGATTCGTGACAGCTGCTGGCATGGAAGCAAAGAAATGTGACATGAATCAGGTTATAGAGAGGATAGAAATA